>JALHNK010000029.1:0-19655 GCA_022843565.1 Phycisphaerales bacterium | reverse complement strand
CATCGTGCCCGCCGGCACGTGAAGATTGATGTCCGAAAGCACCGGCTCGGTCTGCCTCGGATACGTGAACGAGACGTCTCGAAGGCGAATCTCGCCATGCACGTCGGCGCGGTTGAGATCGACCAGCGCCAGCGCCGCAGCGCCGGTTGCCACGCCCGCTGCGATCACGCCCGCCCCGCCGCCACCCGCCGCCGCGGCGACGAGCCCGGCACGCGCTGAATCGAACTCCGTCGGCTCATCAAGAACATCGAGGCAGCGATCCCAGCCGGCCAGGCCGTTCTGAAGCTGCGAGGCGGTGCCCACAAGCAACTCCATCGGCCCAAGGATCATGCCCAGGTACGTCAGGAACGCGCCGATATCACCAATGGTCAACCGTCCGCTCATCACCTGCGACGCGCCGTACGCCAGTCCGACCGCGGTGGCGCTGGGGATCAGCAGCATCCAGAGCGATTCGATCGCGCGCGACCACCACCACACGAACATCTCCTGGCGTGCCATCAGGTGGTTGTTCTTGGTGAAGCGTGACGACTCGCCCCGCCGACGATCAAACGCACGCACGATGCGCATCCCGGCGAACGCCTCGGTTGCCTGCGCGTCTGCGGTGGTGCGGTTCTGCTTGATCACGGTGTACACCGGGCGGATGCGGCTGATCCACGTGCGATGCGTGAACCACACCGCCGGCAGCAGCGAAACGCCGCCCACGAGCAGCCGCCAATCGAGGATCGCCATCGCGCCCAGACCGCCCACGAGCGTGATCACCGCCCGCAGCGGGTTGAACATCACGCTGAAGAGCATCTCGCCCACCACGCCCGCGTCATCACGCAGGATGCTCGAGACGCCGCCGCTCTTGAGTGACGAAAGTCGATGCAGCGGGAGCGTCGAGAGATGCCCGAAGACCAGGCGTCGCACCTCGCTCTGCACGAGCTTGCTCAGGCGCGTCATCTGATACCGCCCGATCGTCCCGACGATCAGCGAGATGATCACGATGCCCACCGAGATCAGCGCAATCCACCACGCCAGTTCCAGGCGGCGATCCGCCCAGCCCACGCGCTCAAGCTGTTCGAGCTGCGCCGCTCCCGGCGCGATCGCGTAGTCCAGCGTGATCTTCGCGCCGATCGGCGTGATCAGCGCGATCAGAGCCGCGATGATGACCGACGCGATCGAGACGCCGAACTTCCCCTCGTGCCCCTTGAGTAGCGGCGCAAACCGTCGCAGGAGCTCCCAGAACGACCGCTGCGCCTTGCGCTTGTCCCGAGGCTGGTCCACCGTCCAATCACGCTTCGGCTCCGGTGACTTTCCCGTCTCGCCCTTGGCCTTCGCGTCGTCCTTCGGCGAGGAGCGCGAAGTATCCGACGCCAGGCCGGACTCGGCGCCGGCTCCACCGCCGCCAGCCTTCGCCCCGCCTTTGGGATCTTCGCGGCGGGCCTTCAGAAAGTCTGAAAAGCGTGATTTGCTCGAAGGGAGAATGCTCGGCACGCAGCAGCATAGGGGCGTGCAGCGCGTCGATGGATCTGCCGACGGCAATCGCTCATCGAACACGCCGACCACGCGACGGCCTCGACATCCGTCATCCGCCCCCCGCCGGCAAAAAGAAAAGCCGCGAGCTTGCGCTCGCGGCTTCCTTAACTCAAACCTCGGCCCTGAAACCTCGGCCCTTCAGCAGGCCTCAGCTCTTCATGCCAGCCTTGATCACTTCCTCCTGCAGGTTGCGCGGCATCGCGCGATACTCCAGGAACTCCATCGTGTTGCTCGCGCGGCCCTGGCTCAGCGAGCGGAGCTGCGTCGTGTAGCCGAACATCTCGCTCAGCGGCACTTCACAGGTCACCAGCTTCACCACGCCACGGTCCTCCTGCTCGACGATCATGCCGCGACGGCTGCTGATGTCGCCGGTCACCGAACCGAAGTACTCCTCGGGCACCGTGACCACAACCTTCATCACCGGCTCCAGCAGCACCGGGCCTGCCTTCTGCACAGCCTCGAGCAGCGCCAGGCGACCGGCCTGCTCGAAGGCGACCTGCGACGAGTCGACCGGGTGGTACGAGCCTTCGTTCAGCGTCACCTTGACGTTGATCAGCGGGAAGCCGCTGATGATGCCGCCAAGCGCCGTCTGGCGCACGCCGTACTCGACGCTGGGGATGAACTCCTTGGGGATCGTGCCGCCGACGACCGCGTTCTCGAACGCGACGGCGTCGGAGAAATCAAGCTCCTCCGCCGCCGCCTGCTCGGCGGTGATCGGCTCGATGTTGATCCAGCAATCGCCGAACTGCCCGCGACCGCCGGTCTGCTTCTTGAAGAGGCCTCGCACGTCCTTGACGGACTTGCTGATCGTCTCGCGATACGCGACCTGCGGCTTGCCGACCTCGACGCCGATCTTCATGTCGCGCGTGAGCTTGTTGCGGATGATCTCCAAGTGCAACTCACCCATGCCGCTGATGATGGTCTGGCCGGTTTCCTCGTTGTAGTTCGAGCGGAAGGACGGGTCCTCGCGACGGATGACCTGCAGCGCGTCGCCCAGCTTCTGGCGGTCGGCCTGCGTCTTGGGCTCGATGGACATGCTGATGACCGGCTCGGGGAAGGTCATGCGCTCGAGGATGATCGGCGCCTCCGGATCGCAGAGGGTGTCACCGGTGAACGACTTCTTGATGCCGACGACCGCGACGATGTTGCCGCAGGTGGCCTCTTCAAGCGGGATGCGGTTCTGGGCGTGCATCTCGAAGATACGGCTGGCCAGCTCGCGCTCGCCGTTGCCGGGGTTGATGATGCGCATGCCCTTGAGGAGCTTGCCGGAGTAGATGCGCATGTAGGTCAGGTCGCCGTGCTGATCGGCGACGACCTTGAAGACCAGCGCCGAGAACGGTGCCGAGTCATCGTGCGGGCGGGTCATCTTCTCGTTCTTGTCGCGCGGGTTGGTGCCCTCGACCTCGGCCTTCTCGCCGGGGTTCGGGAGGTAGTCGATGACGCAGTCCAGCACCTTCTGCACGCCGACGTTCTTCAGCGCGGCGCCGGCCATGACCGGGAAGCAGCGCTTCTCGATCGTGCCCTTGCGCAGGGCCGCCTTCAGCTCAGGAACCGTGGGCTCCTCGCCGTTGAGGTACTTGTTCATCAGATTGTCATCGAGCTCGCTGACGCGCTCGACCATCTCATGGCGCCACTTCTTGGCGACCTCCATCCAGTCGGCCGGGATCTCCTTCTCGATGATGATCGAGCCCTTGTCCTCGGCCTTGTAGTAGTGGGCCTTCATCTCGACCAGGTCGATGATGCCTTCAAGCTCGTGCCCGCGACCGATCGGGTAGTGAATCGCGATGCCGTTGGCACCCAGGCGGGTCTTGATCGTCTTCATGCAGAAGTCGAAGTCCGCGCCGATCTTGTCCATCTTGTTCACGAAGCACATGCGGGGAACGCCGTAACGCTCCGCCTGACGCCACACCGTCTCGGACTGCGCCTCGACGCCTTCCTTGCCGTCGAACACCGCCACCGCGCCGTCCAGCACGCGCAGCGAACGCTCGACTTCGATCGTGAAGTCGACGTGGCCCGGGGTATCGATGAGGTTGATCTTGTACTCTTTGCCGTCCTTCTCCCACGGGCAGGTGGTCGCGGCCGACTGGATGGTGATGCCACGCTCCTGCTCTTCCTGCAGGAAGTCCATCGTCGCGGTGCCCTCGTGGACCTCGCCGATCTTGTACGTCTTACCGGTGTAGTAGAGAATTCGCTCGGAGACGGTCGTCTTGCCTGCGTCGATATGGGCGCAGATACCGATGTTGCGGATGTAGCTGAGGTCAGTGGCCATGGGTGCTTCCTGTGAGTGATCGGTGTGCCGGCGGGTTTCGTGTGGACGCCGGCGGGAATGGATGAATGGACAGAACGGTGAACAACCAACTTTCGAGGACCGATCGCAACGCGGGCTGTCCCGGGTTGACGATGGTCGTCAGTCCGCATTGAAGAAAAACAGAGTCGCCAGAGCGCGGTCGCTCAGGCCAAGCTCCAGCTCGGTTCGGCGTCGTCGTCCTCGTCGCTATCGCCCGACATCGCTGGCCTCGCTCCGCTTCGATCACGATTCTGCGACTCCACGGCTTGCTCGCCGTTTCGCGCAAAAACCGGTCGTTTCGCGGAGGAGCATTGTTCGCACACCCTAGGGACGAATCAAGATCGCATCCACCTCTCGCCGCTCGGCGTCCGTCAGGCCCCGCGTCGCCTTATCCAGCCGCATCCGCTCATCAGCCCGAACAGCCCCCTCCGCGGCGGCCTTCAGGCGGGCCGCCTGATCGTTGAATATCCCCGCTCGGTCGCGCAGCATCCGCAGAAGCGCCATCCAGTGGCGCGTGTTGCCAGGATCCGCCCGCGTACACGCCTCCAGCATCGCCAAGTGCTCCGCCGGCGTGACGACCCACGACACGCCCGCGTCCAGCAGACCACCGGCCGCCGAGGCATCCCAAGAGAGCTTCGACGGGTAGCCGCGCTCGCCCGCCTCCGGACGGAAGAACGCCTGGGCTGCGAGTTTCCTGGCGCCATTCGGGTCGGTGGCAAACATGCCGCGGGCGACCGTCAGGATCAGCCGCTTGCGTTCCCGCTCGATCCGCCAATCGCTCACGCCGGGCGGTAACTTGTCCAGCGCCGCCGCCGCTTCGACCACCAACTTCGCCTCCGCCCGCTCCGCGCGCGCCAGCAATCCCGCCACCGTCACCGCCGACTCGCCGGCCGCGAATCGCGCCAGCCGGTCGTTCGCGTCAGAGATCAGCCGATCGCGTTCGTCGCTGGTCATGCCCGGGTCCGCCACCGCGCGCGCCGTCGCCCGCGCAAACGCCACCGCACGCAGCGGCTCCGCCGCAGCCTGCAGTTCCCGATCAAACTTCATCACCGGCCAGCCGCCCGCGCTGTGCAACGCAACCCCCACAACCACCGCAGCCATCCCGTGTATACGCGAACTCGCGATGCGAGAACTCGCACGCTCCTCTGCCGGAGCTTCGCCGCTCGCGGCCATCCCCACCAGCGCCATCAACACGCCGCACGACTGCACCCACGAGCCCGTGACCTCGATCTGCGCGTGCGTTGCCACTGCGATCGCCCCCGCCGCGAGGCCGATCTTCACGAAGCCGTCGCGCATCGCGCTGGACATAACACACGAGCCCAGCACACACCACAGCACCAAGCCTCCCACCATCATCACCGCCTGCGGCGGGCCGAGTGCCACGCGCTCCATCATCAGCGACCCGAGCACGCAGACCGCCCCGACGGCGCAGACCAGTCTCGCCAACGTCCGGCGCTCGGTCGCGTCGTCGCCGTCGTCGTCGACGCTCTCGATGCGCGCGCTGGCCGGACTCTCGCTGACGTGGCACTCGACAAGACCGGCGCCGATCCGCCACAGCCACCAGAGCATCAGAAGCGACATCGCCACGCCAGCAACGCCGAGGCACGCGGTCCAATCAAAGAACACCGAATGCGGCGACGCGACCTCTTCTGGACTCAGGGGGTTTTTGAGCCGCGTGTAGGCGTCCTTGAACCCATCGGGACCGACGCCAACGAGCGGCCTCTCGCCGAAGATGCGCAGCGACGCCTCGACATAGAACGCGCGGAACCAGATCGACAGCTCGCTCATCCGCTCGCCGATGACGCCGCGAAGCGCGATCGCGCCGAGTGCACTCGCGACCGCGAGCACACCGATCGCGCCCGCGACGCGTGCGCACAGCGTCGCACGGCGTTGATCTCGCCCGCTGGCCCGCACCAGCACCGCCATCGCAACCATCGCGCCCACGCCCAGCGCCATCGCCACCACGCCGCCCTTGCCACCGGCCATGACAACGCCGGCGACCGAAGCCCCCGCCATCGCGCCGCACCCGGCGATCACGCCCCAACCGCCGCCCGATTCATCAGTGCTCGCGATCGTCTCGCGTCGCTTGCGCCACGCGCCGAACGCGCTGGCCAATGTCACCGGCACCGCCGCGGCACAGACCGACGCGAACACGTTCGACAACCCGAACCAGCCGATCGCCTCGGTCTGCATCACGCGCCGCTCGTACGCCCGCGCCATCGTCGAGCCCGGCTCCCAGCCCTGGCTCTGAAAGAACACCGCCGAGTTCTGCTTGAAGCTCGCGATCATCGTCGGCTGCTCGACCAGGATCTGCAGCGTGCCCTTGCACACGATCAGCGTGACAAACCCCGACAGCAACCCGCACACCAGCGCCCGCAATCGCCGATCCGTTCCCACGCCCGAAGCGCTCAGCACCACGCCCAGCGTGATCGCACTGGCCCACGCAGCGCCGACGCGCATCTGTGACACATCGGCACCCTGCGAGATGAACGCGTGATACGCCAGAGCCGCCATCACCACCGCCCACACGCCGGCGACCACCAAAGAGACCCGCACCCGCATCGCCAGCAGCACCCAGCCCGACGCGATCAAGCTGATCGCATCGACCATGATCGAAACACCCGGCGTCATCCCGCTGGACGGCGCCGGATCGATGAGCGGATCAGTCTCCCAACCCGCGAGCGTCTCGGTCCCCATGCACGCGCGCAGCAGGAGCACGCCCAGCGCCGCCGCGACCGCGACACACGCCGCGACACCCGCCCGCGAGTCGCGATCAGCTTCACCACGCTGGCCGTCGGCCACACCGCTCATCGAGACTCCTCGCGACGCGTCGCCTTCCGCTCATAGATCGCCACGATCACCAGCACCAGCGCCGTCTGGGTTCCCAGGATCAGCGCCTGCCAGGGCTTCAGCGTCCCCAGCATGATTGCCCCCAGCGCCGTGATCCCCGTCAGCCCGTGAATCACGACCACCGCACCGCGCCGGCTCAGCCCCCGCTGCACCAGCCGATGCGACAGGTGCTGCAAGTCTCCCACAAACGGCGACTTACCCTGACTCAACCGCAGCACCACCACCGACGCAAAGTCATACAGAGGCACCGCCAGCACCATCAGCGGCATCAGCACCCCGTACCACCCGCCCGCCAGCATCGGGTCCACATATGTCGAGCGCACCGTCAAGATCGCCAGCGCAAAGCCCAGCACCAGCGACCCGCCATCACCCATAAAAATCGTCGCCCGCGGCAGCGGATAGTTGAACGCCAAAAACCCCACGCACGCCCCCACCACCAGCGCCAAGCACCCCGCGATGAACCACTGCGGCTGCGCGTGCGTCATCGTCGCCGCCATGAAACACCCGCCGGCGATCGCCGCGACCCCCGCGCTCAGCCCGTCCATGTTGTCCATGAAGTTCATCGCGTTGGTCACAACGCCCACCCAGAGGACTGTCAGCAGCAAGCTCAGCCACGCGCCGCCGACATGAGCATCCAAAAGTGTGAGCAATCGCGAATCCGTCTGCCAGCACACCACCCCGGCGACGCCCAGCATCACCAGCAGCTTCACCCACGCGCTGAGCGGGCGGCGATCGTCCACCAGCCCCATCACATGCATCACCAGCAGGCCCGCGAGGAACCACGCCGCGATCGGCGTCTGCTCGCGCAGCCCGCGCGTGTGGATCGCCAGATCCGAGTTGTATTGCACGATGTCGGCCCAAAGGGGTGAGTGAACCAGCCCCATCAGCGCCGCGATCGGGATCGCGATGGTCCAGAAGATGGCGACGCCGCCGATGTTCGGCACGCGCCGCACCTCGGCCTTCACCTGCCCGGCGACGCCCGCGCCATCATGGGCCTGCAACCACCGCCCGAGCGACCGCGCGCCGAACGTCAGCACTAGCGACATCAGTGTCGCGCAGCAGAGCAGCATGAAGCACGCTTCGAGCATTCACGCCAGTGTACGAGATGTCAGGTGTGCGGTCCGCGCCGCCACGATGCCCTTGGGGGCACGGGATCAGCCGGCCTTCTTCTGATCTTCCACGATCGTCACATCCGCCTTCGGCAGCGGGATCTTGATGTTCGTGCCGCAGTTCTTGCAGCGGACGACCTTGCCGCGGGCCGACGTCGGCACCGCCAGCACACGCCGGCACGTCAGGTTCGGACACAGAATGCGGACAGTCTCACTCGACATAGGCGTCCCTGCGTGGTACGAAATCAAGACTCAGAGCGATCGCACCCCCGAGGTATCGCCACCCCGGGCCCGCGCCTTGACCAACCGCTCGATCGCCTTTGCCCCAGCACACCCATCCGAACCGCACAATCCATCACGAGACCGGTGACAACGCGTTAGCGGACGCACCTCGTCCGACTATGCTTGCCCTGCGCGCTGGCGACCCACCTTCGCGCCAAGCCTCATCCTCTCGTTCCTCGCCCTCCACTGCCCACCCACATCCTCCACCTCACCCGCCTCGGAGTTGAAATGACCCAGCCAGCCACCGACCGCGGCACCGTTGTTGTCGGCCTCCAATGGGGCGACGAGGGCAAGGGAAAAATCGTCAACTACCTCGCACCCCTCCACGACGCCGTCGCCCGCTACAACGGCGGTGCCAACGCCGGCCACTCCGTCGTCGTCAAGGGCGAGCGCTTCGCCCTCCACCTCATCCCCTCCGGAATCCTCCACGCCGGCAAGCCCGCCATCATCGGCAACGGCGTCGTCGTTGATCCGCAGTGGCTCCTGGAAGAGATCGCCAAGCTCACCGCCAGAAACGTCAGCACCGCCTCGCTCATCATCTCCGAACGCGCACACGTCGTCATGCCCTGGCACAAGGACGAAGACGATCTCCGCGAACGCTGGCTCCGCGCCGCCGCTGAGTCCTCCAGCGGCGAGCCCATCGGCACCACCAAACGCGGCATCGGCCCCTGCTACGCCGACAAGCACCAGCGCTCCACCGCCATCCGCGTCGTCGATCTCCTCCGCCCCGATGAACTCCGCGCCAAACTCGCCACCATCGTCCCCATCAAAAACGCCACCCTCGGCGCTCTCGCCAGCGCGCTGCCCGCCGCCCACCGGCCCGCGACCATCCCCAGCTACTCCATCGACGACGTCGCCCGCCAATGCGAGAGCTGGGGATCGCAGCTCCGCCCAATGATCGCCGACGCCTCCGCTCGCCTCATGGACATCCTCGACGCCGGCGGCAAGATCCTCTTCGAAGGTGCCAACGCCACGCTCCTTGACGTCGATCACGGCACATACCCCTTCGTCACTTCTTCTTCAACCATCGCCCTCGGCGCACCGGCCGGCACGGGCGTGCCCATGCACGCCATCGGCAAGGTTCTCGGCATCATGAAGGCCTACTCCACCCGCGTCGGCTCCGGCCCCATGCCCACCGAGCTGCTCCGCACCGACGCCGATCACGCCCTGGCCCACCACATCCGCGAGCGCGGGCGCGAATACGGCACCACCACCGGCCGCCCGCGCCGCGTCGGCTGGCTTGATCTCGAAGTCGTCCGCTACTCGGCGCGACTCAACGGCGTGACCGAAGTCGCCGTCATGCTGCTGGACGTTCTGGAAGGCCTCGAAGAACTCCGCGTCTGCACCGGCTACACCATGGACTCCAAGCCCGCGCGCTTCAACCCCGACGCGAGCTGGCTCGCCCGCGCCACGCCCGTCTACACCACGCTCCGCGGCTTCACCGGCGATGTTTCAAACGCGCGCACTTTCGCCGAACTCCCCATCGAGGCTCGCTCGTACATCGAGCTCATCCAGCGTCATCTCGCGACGCCCGTTCGATACGTCTCAGTCGGTCCCGATAACGCCCAGACCATTCAGGTCAACTGACGCCAGCAGCCTGCCGCGCCGAAGCCCTGCACCCTTGGTGAGCACCCACTCGTGAGTCTTCATTCCCCCATCACGTCGCTCTCACCCGCCGGCATCGCGGCGCTTGAGGCCATCCGCATCCGCTCCCCAAAGGCCCGCCCGCACGAGGTCCTGCCGGACGTCTGCCCCTCACGCCTGCCCCGCCATGTCGCCGTGATCATGGACGGCAACGGTCGCTGGGCCAATGACCGCGCGCAGCCGCGCATGATGGGCCATCGCGCCGGCGCCAAGTCCGTCCGCTCGCTCATGGAGACCGTCGGCGATCTGGGCATCGAGTGCATCACGCTCTATTCGTTCTCGATGGACAACTGGAAGCGCCCGCAAGCCGAGGTCGAAGCCTTGATGCACCTGTATCTGGAGTACATGGCCATCGAGCGACCGGCGCTCATGGACAACAACATCCGCTTCCGCCAGATCGGGCGCAGTGCCGATCTGCCGCCGATCATCCAGGAGGGCGTCGCGGCCCTGGAGGCCGCAACCGCCCACCACACCGCCGCGACGCTCTGCCTCGCGGTGAACTACGCCAGCCGCGCCGAGATCACCGACGCAACACGAGCCATCGCACGCAAAGTCGCCTCGGGCGAGCTCAGCCCCGATGACATCACCGAGGACACGATCTCCGCATCGCTCTACGCACCGGACGTCCCGGACCCGGATCTGCTCATCCGCACCGCCGGCGAGATGCGCCTGAGTAACTACCTCCTTTGGCAGATCTCCTACGCCGAGCTCTACGTCACGCCCACGCTCTGGCCCGACTTCGGTCGCCAGCAGTTCCTTGACGCCATCCGCGAGTACTCTCGCCGCTCGCGCCGCTTCGGCGGCCTCGCGCCCGTCACCACCTGACCACGCGCCGCCGCGACCACCCTCGCGGCGGCTTCACACACCGGTCTACGCTCAGTCATGGCGCGACGCCTCACGTTCGGCCCCATCCTGATCCTCCTGCTGCTGGGCATCATGTGGCTCGATGAGCGCCTGACCTCCGTCCAACTTCCCGACGCCCTCCGCCTGCTCGCCGACGCCAACGGCAACGCGCAGCCCGGCCTCCTCCTGCTCGTCCTGGGCCTCATCGCCGCCGCCCGAGGCGGCTACGAGCTCGCTCGCCTCTTCCGCGCCATGCACATCGAGGCCTCGCCCCGGAGCCTCAGCATCGCCGCCGCCGCGGGGCTCCTTGCGGGCTCGCTCGCCATCGGCAGCCAAGCGCCGGCAACATTTCAGCCGCAGGCCGGCGCGATCGTCGCCAGCGCCGGCATCCTGGCCGTCCTCTTCGCGATGCTGGCCTACGTGCGACATCAGGAACTCAAGGGCGCCGCGACCGCCGTCGCCGCCACCGGCTTCGCGTTCCTCTACCTCGGGCTCGCGCTGTCCTTCCTGATGGCGGTGCGACGCGAGCACAGCGTCTGGGCCATGGTCGCCGTCATCCTCATCATCAAAGCGTGCGACAGCGGCGCGTACTTCACCGGCACCGCCATCGGTCGCCACAAGCTCATCCCCTTCATCTCGCCCGGCAAGACGTGGGAAGGCCTCGTCGGCGGGCTCATCACCTCGGCGCTCGCCGGCGCCGGCTTCGTCGCGCTCAATCGCGCCTTCGAAGGCGCCTACGCCCCCGCCAAACTCACCCTCGCCGACGGCGTCCTCCTGGGTCTGGTCCTCGGCCTCGTCGGCCAAGCCGGAGACCTCTCGGCCTCCGTCCTCAAACGCGACGCCGGCGTCAAAGACGCCGGCAAAATCCTCCCCGGCTTCGGCGGCGCGATCGACATGCTCGACTCGCTGCTCATCGCAGCGCCGATCGCATATTGGTACCTGCTCTTTCACACCTGATTGAATCGCGCGAGCACGAACGCCACCCTCGCCCGCCTCACGCTCCTCGCACGCCGCCATCGTTCGGCCGCTGCCGCGCCTTCACCAAGAGCGCACTCATCTGATCCAGCTCCGCGCGGCTCAAATGCCCCAACTGCTCCTTATGCGCCCGCAGGATCGGCTCGTCCAGCTTCGCCAGCAGCTCCAGCCCCGCTCGCGTGATCTTCACCATCACCACGCGACGGTCCCCCGTCACACGGAACCGCGCCGCCAAGCCCGTCTGCTCCAGCCGATCAACGATCCGCGTCACGTCCGGCACACGCGTCACCATGTCCGCCGCGATCTGCGAGCAGTTCCGCCCCTCGACAGCCCGATCACCGTCGGCCCCGCCGCGCAGGATCCGCAGCGCGTTGTACATCGCGTCCGACAGCCCGTGCGCCTTCAGAGTCGTGAAAATGTCCTCGCCCAGCACCGACGCAGTGCGGAGCACATTCAGATACGCCTCTTGTTCTGGCGCCTGAAACGCTCCGCGCTTCCGCAGCTCTTTCGCCAGCGGGCTGAGCGTCGGAGCCTTCGACGCCCCCCCGCCCCCCCCACCCCCGCCGCCCTTCCGCGCTCCCCCACCACTCTTCCGAACCGCCGCCTGCTTCCCGCCGCCCGCTCCCGCCCCAGACTTTCCCGCCGCAGCCCTGGCCATATGTCAACCCTCCGAACACCGCGGCCTGCGTTGGCCGAACAAGCCAACAAATCACCGCAGCAACGACTTTTGCATCCACAACATACCGACTCGCCAGCCCCACCACCACTCGCCCACGTCGCAATCTTCCCAATAGCCCATTTGACCGTTTGACCACTTGGCCATTTGGCCATTTGAATACCCTCGCCCATGTCCGTCGTGCTGATCGGGATCGACGAAGCCGGCTACGGCCCACTCTTGGGCCCGCTCTGTGTCGCCATGAGCGCCGTCCGAGTTCACGACTGGTCCCCCGGCGACCCGGCCCCCGATCTCTGGTCCCGCCTCTCTCGCGCCGTCGTCAAGTCTCCCGGCAAGGCCGCACGCGGCCGCATCGCCATCAACGACAGCAAGAAACTCAAACTCGCCAACGACGGCCGCCGCGATCCGCTCCTCCACCTCGAACGCGCCGTGCTCGCGTCCCTCGGAGCCATGAACCTGCACCCGCGTTGCGATCACGCCCTCCTCGCCGCCCTCGGGGCCGAGGTCGACGAGTCGCCCTGGTACGCACCGGTCAACACCATCCCCACCGGGAGCGACCCCGCCAGCCTCTCGATTGACGCCAACATGCTCGCCAGCGCCTGCGCCGACGCCGGCGTCGAGCTTCTGGCCCTCCGCTGCGTCACGGTCTGCGAATCCCGCTTCAACACCATCGTCTCCGCCCGCGGCACAAAGGCCGCCACCACCGCCGAGGGCATCCGCGAGCACCTCCTCACCGCCTGGGACACCTGGGCCCCCCGCGCGGGTGCGACCGACCACGCCCCGCGCCTCGTCTGCGACCGCCAAGGCGGGCGCACCGCATACGCCGAGATGCTCGCCGAGCTGCTGCCGATCCAGATGAAGGGCATTCCAGAGATCCAAGTCCGCGTGATCGAAGAGTGCCCAGCCCAGAGTCGCTATCAGCTTGTCCACGACCTGCCAAACTCGCCCCGCGAACTTTCGGTCCTCTTTCAGCCCGAGGCCGAAGCGGCGCACCTGACCGTCGCACTGGCCAGCATGACCGCCAAGTACTGCCGCGAGCTGCTGATGAAGCGATTCAACCGCTATTGGAACGAGCAAGCGGCGGCCGAAGGCTTGCCCCAACTGAAGCCGACCGCAGGCTACAGCACCGACGCACGTCGGTGGCTCAAGGACGCTGGCAAACTCGTCGACGCCGCCACTCGCCGATCTCTGGTCAGAATCGCCTAACTCCACCTGACCAAAAATCCCTTCAAATGGCTGAAAATATCGAGTGTCCGGCCGCACGACCACTCCCGGCCCCCTCGATTCCGGCCACAGAAGCGGTTTTTGTAAGGACTCCGAGAAGAACGCTTCGATCGCCGTGCCGATCGCACGATTTTTCGGTCTTGGGGCTTGCGGACCGTCCATTCTCGGGTTAGACTCTTCAAGTCGAAAGACCAACTGCGGGACACCGTAGCTGAACATGGATGGAGAGAGAGATGCCAGCCACAATCGCATTGTCATCATTTGCCGGTCTCGCGTTCGCCGCTCCGGGTCTTGCCGTCGCCGCGGGCACCATGCTCGCGACCGGCCCCCAGTCCGGCGTCTTCGCCTGCTCGACGCCGTCGTGCGAGCTCACGACCCTCGGCGTCAGCATGCCGAAGTCTTCGCCCGCCGCGGCCCTGCGTCTGCCGCAGGCCGATGTGCTCGCCAGCGTCGAGCTCCGCCCGCTCGCCGCCTGATCGCAGGCACACATCCCATCGCTTCAACACAGCGTCAGCCGCTCGCGGCCGTCGCTGTTCTTCTTTTTGCACTCGCACGCTTTCCACGTACACTCGCCTGAACATCATGCCCCAGGGCGAACACTCCCGCACATCCCGCTCGACTCAGCTCGGCGCATTCGCACTCGCCCCGCTTGCAGTTCACGTGCTCGTCGCAGTTCTGCTCGCTCTCAGCGCCGTCGTCATGACATCGTGCTCGCCCAAGGCCGCGCCGCCGCAGCAGCGAGCGCTCTCGATCGGGGCCGCCGCGAGCTTGAAGCCGGCGCTCGACGAACTCATTCGCGCCTTTGCTCTCGATCGGCCCGACGTGAAGATCGAGGCCGCGATCGGCTCCACCGGCGCACTCTCACAGCAGATCGCCGCTGGCGCGCCGTTCGATCTCTTCCTCGCCGCGGACGCCACGTTCCCGCAGCGTCTCCTTGATACCGGCCACGCCGCGCCGGATTCGATGCGCGTCTTCGGCGCCAACACCATCTCCATCGTGCTGGCCAAGGACATCCCCATCGCACCAGACCTCGACGCCACCGGCGCGCTCACGATCGCCTCGACCACTGCGATCACGCGCATCGCGCTCGCCGACCCGCGCCTCGCCCCCACCGGCGCCGCCGGCAAGCAAGCCCTCACCAAGCGCGTCCTCTGGGCCGCGATCGAGCCCAAACTCGTCACCGCCGACAACGCCGATCGCACCGTCGCCTTCTTCATCACCGGCGGCGCTCCGTGCGCCATCCTGCCGACAAGTCTGGCGCACCCGTTGAGGGCCACGCACGGTGCCCGCGTCTTCACGATCCCCGCCGAGCTGCACGACCCGCTGCCCATGGCCCTCATCGTCACTCGGCGCGCCAAAAACCCCGCGGACGCCTATGCGTTCAGCGAGTTCATGCTCTCCCCCGCGGCGTGGGAGATCCTCGCTCGCCATCACATGCAGCCGACCCCCAATCGCTGAAACAACCGCCAGCACAGGCGAATCTCAAGCAAGACAAAGGCGGGCTCGGGTGCGTGCGGTCGGACGCCGTGACGGAGTCTCTGCGAAGCCACGGGGCGAGTCCTCGCCGACGCTCCGTTGACAAACAGCAATGCTCAACGAGATTCCGTATAACCTCGTGCAATGGACTGGACGGCACTCTTCCTGAGCCTGCGCCTCGCGGGGACCACCTGCGTGCTGGTCTTGCCGCTGGCATTGCTCATTAGCACCTGGCTCGTGCTCCTCCGCCCCGCGGATACCTCCCGCGCCCGCAAGCGTCGGATCATCGTGGAAACCGTGATCGCGATGCCGCTGGTGCTGCCGCCGACGGTCGTGGGCTTCTATCTGCTCTGGGCGTTCAGCCCGACGCAAAGCCCGATCGGCCGCGCGTTGACCGGCGTCTTCGGTCAGAGCATCCCGTTCTCGTTCTGGGGGCTCGTCGTTGGCTCGGTGATCTACAGCCTGCCCTTCGCGGTCCAGCCCATCGCGGCCTCAATGCGTGCAGTACCACGCGACCTCCTCGACTCAGCCCGCTCCCTCGGCGCTGGGCGCGTGCGAACGTTCTCGCGCGTCGCGCTGCCGCTCAGCACGCCCGGCATCATCGTCGCCATGATCCTCACCTTCGCCCACACCCTCGGCGAGTTCGGCATCGTCCTCATGATCGGCGGCGCCATCCCCGGCCAGACCCGCACCGCATCCATCTCCATCTACAACGACGTCCAGGCCATGAACTACACCGGCGCGGCCACGATGAGCATCATCCTGATCGCGATCGCCGCCGCGGCGATCACGCTGGTGATGCTGCTGCGAAACCGGATGGTCATCGAACGGAGGTGACTAGGTCACCAAACACTGTGGGGCAGGCGTCCCGCCTGCCTCCCCTAGCGTCGTGGCATCGGCCGTGCCGACGGGAGCGGTCAGACGCCACGAGGACATTCGGCAAACAGGCCGATGATCGGACATCTACCGCCATTGGCCCGCACAGCCGGCCCAGCGGCACGCGTCAGGACGACTTACGACCAGTGCCACGCTCCCGTATCATCATGTCTCGACAGGAGTGATCCGTGAAAACGTTGAAGTCAATAGGTCGCTCCGCGGCGGTGCTCATTGTGATAGCGGTTGTGGTCTTTGTGTCGTACGCCGCGTTTCTCTCGGTTCGGGAATGTTCGCGTGTGGAGCAGCTGTATTATTCGAAAGAGAATGCACTGTTCTTTGCAACAAGTTTTGGCGTCATACAATCAACGACGGAATCCACTTTTGGTTTTCCCACGCACCCGAGATGGGCTGCGGTATTCGACGTTCGAATCGCTTTCGTGTATGTCGACACAACGCCGACGTTCGATATGGGAATTTGTCAGCCGGTGGCGTACATATCAAGCGTTCGGGTTGCTCCGTTTGGACTTGTGTTGCTGGCTGCGGCGGGTCTGGCCATCGCGTATCTTGTGCTCGACCGACGGCGAGCTCGTTGTGCAGTAGTTGATCCCGAGGGCGCCATGTGCAGCGGCTGCGCCTATCCACTCGCCGAGACAATGGCTGTCTGCCCGGAATGCGGGAAGGCGCGGCAATCGAACTAGATGGGTCTTCGGGCCGCAGAGCCGGACCAGCACTACCCGTCAGCCACGATTCGCGACCAGCGCCGCGCTTCGGGATGTGGCGATGCGATCCCGAGCATCGCATCGTTTAAACTCCGGCATCATCCGCTTTGCAGATACGCACGGCCGCCTCCCGCTGATCCTGAGCTACTTCTCGGTGATCGAGATCAGCGTCTGCGTGACAGTGTTGACACCACGAGGTTCGGTCGTGATCGCAACACGCTTGACGAGCAACTCAGGCACGTCGTCGCACATCCAGACCCGGATGTCCGACTTGATGCCGTCACTGGACGTCGTCAACGACTGCCAGAGATTGCACTTGTAGTCGCGACCGCTGACCGCGACGTTCTCTGTGCGCAGCAGTTTCCACGGCGCATCAACCGGCCCGGGCTTGCGAAGTCGATCGGCCTGCGAAGGCGTAACACGCGCCGGGACGTTGAATCGGCTGATCGCTGGCGCAAGATCCTCGTCGCGGGGGCGCTTGTTGCCCTTGGCTTTGTCGTAGGTTTTTCTGGTCAATCCCAGCTTGTCGTCGCGTTCCAACAGCTCGGTGACGACCGTCTGGGAGAACTCCATTCCGCCCATCGAGCTGATGGTCTGGATCTCGATTGTGCTGCCGACGCCGCGACCTTGCCATGAACGCACGATGGGATTCTCAACGAGCTGGTCGCCCCGGCCAGTGGAGACGAGCGTGCCGCCGGCAGCGGCGACGCGGCGGGCTTCGGTCATCGGCAGGACGTACACGACGCCAGCGCTCGTGCTGACCGCGAGCGTCTGGCCCGACGGGGAAAACGCGATGCGCTCGGCGCGTTCCCCATCAGGGAGCGCGAAACGCCCGATGAACTGGTTTCCTGCGATGTCAAGCAGCGCAAGCTGCGACGTGCCGGGCGCGACGCGCAACATCCCCTCGGGCTGCTCAGACTTGACGAGCTCGTCGATGCTGAGGGTTCCGTCATCGCTGAACACGTTTCGAATGGACGAGCCCGCGTCAGGAGACTTCGGGCCGGCACCCGGACTCAGGCTCGGCATCGGGAATGGGCGGCCCTTACCGCCGCTGGGCACGGGATCGCGCTCGGGCTCCAGCTCGGGACTTTCCGAGGGCAGGCGAGTATCGCTGGCGGGGATCCTCGGCCGATCAAGCTCGTTCGTGACCGCGTTCACGCGGCAGATCGCGTCGCGCAGGTGCACGAAAACGCTGGCCCCATCAGGGCTCCAGGTGACACGCACCGGGCGACCCATCACGTCTCCCTGCGGCTCGAGCCCGTCGATCTTCACCGCCCGCGGCTCGTTGCCAGGGGGCTTCAAATCCCAGATGTTCAACACGCCGTTATCGAGGATCGCCGCGAGCCGGTCCATGCGCGGCGAGAACTGCCCAGTGAGGAACTTGCTGTTGTTCTCTTCGCGGCTGACGCCGATGTCCTCATTCGTCGGGGCGATCCGTGCAAACAGCAGGCCCTTGCGGGCTCCGGTGCGGGCGTCTTCAAGGAACACGTGCGGCGGATTGTAAAAGAAGTCCGGATACCCACCCGGCGGGACGTTCAACGTCGTGCCCTCAGGCCGGAGCGATCCGGAAGGCGACCCCGACGGAGCTGGATTCGGACTGCTCGACGGCCGAGACGGCGTCGGAGTGGCAGTTTTGGGAGCGGGAGCTCGCTTGGGGCCACTGTTCGGCGACGTGCGGTCGACAATCGGCTTGCCCGCGGGGATAAGCGAGGCCGAGAGCTTTCCATCGTTGGCGATGACCCCCAACGGGCGTTGAATCGCCATGATCACCTTGCCGGTCTTTCCGTCGCGCAGCACAGACTTGAGGTCGGGCGGTGTCGTCACGATCATTCCGCCGCCGGGAGAGTGGCCGAAGTGCCCGTCGAGTGTGACAATTGACGTGCCATCGGAAACCCGCCACAGGCCGACATAATCGCGGCTGAACGTGGCGAGGACTTCGTCACCGCCGATGAACACCGGCGTGATGCTGCGGGGGAGCAAGTCTGAGCCCCCCTCTGGTCCCTTGCTCAGCGGAATCGAGATGACGACGGGACTCGCGGAGCCGCGGGTGTCTTTCTTCTCATCGTCCGCACGCGCGAGACAAGCGGGCCCGACGAACCAAGCCATCGTCGCCGCGCTGACCGTCAGCAGAAGCGCACGAGCGGGGTCCTTGAAGACCGCTGCATTCAAAGTCTTCTTCATTCGGTACTCCTTCGCAACGGTCGGCCGCCCGCCACCGTGGCGATGACCATCGCGACGTGAGGCGTTGAGGCCTTGTCGGCACGGGCGTCAAAAATGACAACGCCCACCGGTGTTGAGCCGATGGGCGTTGCAAAGATTGTAAACAGTTGGAAGTCCGTTGACCACGGCTTACGCCGCGGATGCCCACCCGAAGGTGGACGAAAAGACACTGACGATCTGGCTGCGGATCGCTCCGCGATTCGATCACAATGAAGTGAAAGACAAGGCCAGTCTAAGGAATCCCTTAGAAAGGAGGTGATCCAGCCGCAGGTTCTCCTACGGCTACCTTGTTACGACTTACTCCCAGTCACCGATCTTGCCGTGGTTGCTGGTGAACTCCAGCAGCTTCGGGCTCTACCGGCTCCCATGAGTTGACGGGCGGTGTGTACAAGGCTCAGGAACACATTCACCGCGGCGTAGCTGATCCGCGATTACTAGCGATTCCGGCTTCATGCAGGCGGGTTGCAGCCTGCAATCCGAACTGGGGTGCATTTTTTGCGATTTGCTCGACCTCGCGGTTTTGCGTCGCTTTGTATGCACCATTGTAGCACGTGTGCAACCCTGGATGTAAGGGCCATGAGGACTTGACGTCATCCCCGCCTTCCTCCGGCTTGACACCGGCAGTCTCACTAAAGTCCTCGCCATGACGCGTTAGTAACTAGTGATAGGGGTTGCGCTCGTTAGAGGACTTAACCCGACGCTTCACAGCACGAGCTGACGACAGCCATGCAGCACCTGTGATCGTTGTACCCTTGCGGGCCTCATCCATGTTTCCACAGACTAATCCGACCATGTCAAACCCAGGTAAGGTTCTGCGCGTTGCTTCGAATTGAGCCACATGCTCCACCGCTTGTGTGAGCCCCCGTCAATTTCTTTGAGTTTTAGCCTTGCGACCGTACTCCCCAGGCGGTGTGCTTAACAATTTCTCTTCGATCCCGACGGCGTCAGAGCCGCCG
>JALHNK010000028.1 GCA_022843565.1 Phycisphaerales bacterium | reverse complement strand
ACGCGTACGCCGTGGGCCCGGCCGGCGAGCAGGTCGTCTACTACGACGTGCAGAGCTTCCCCGATTACGGCAAGCTCAGCGGCAACACGCTGGACAACCTCCGCAGCGGCGCCGGCGGCCGCATCAGCGACGACAACCAGAGCCAGAAGAAACACCCCGCCGATTTCCTGCTCTGGAAAGCCGACCCGAGCCACATCATGAAGTGGGACTCGCCCTGGGGCGCGGGCTATCCCGGCTGGCACATCGAGTGCTCCGTCATGGCCGCGATGCGATTGGCCGACGACCTGGGCGAGATCGATCTGCACTCCGGCGGCGAGGACAACGCCTTCCCGCATCACGAATGCGAGATCGCCCAGACCCGCGGCTATACCGGCAGCAAACTCTTCGCCCGCACCTGGTTCCACCCGCGCCACCTCTTCATCGAGGGCGCCAAGATGAGCAAGAGCAAGGGCAACTTCTACACCGCCCGAGACCTCTTCGCCAAAGGCATCGAGCCCGCGGCGATCCGGCTCGAACTCATCAAGACCCACTACCGCACGAACGCGAACTTCACGATGCAGGGCCTCGTGGACTCGCAGCGCATGGTTGATCGCTGGCGCAAGGTCATCGCCGCCGCCCCCAGCGGCGCGAGCGCCGGCGGGCCCACTCATCCGGTCGCACAGAACCCGGTCCTCGCAGAGTTCGCTTCGTGCCTGCACGACGATCTCAACATCGCCGGCGCCTTGGGCGTCATCAACCAGTGGGCCGGGTCGCTGGACGCGCCGACCGAGGCCGACGCGCGGACCATGCGCCTGATGGACGAAGTGCTCGGCGTGCTCTCGCTGGCGGTGCCCGCCTCAACCGCCACCGAGATCGGCCTCTACGTCGGCGGCCTGACGCCCGACCCGAAAGTCGAGGCGCTCCTGCTGGCCCGGCGCGACGCCAAGGCGGCCAAGGACTTCAAGAAGTCTGACCAGATCCGCGACGAGCTGCTGGCGATGGGCCTGACGATCAAGGACCGCCCCGGCGGACAAGTCGAGGTCAGTCGGAAGCAATAGCTCATCACGGCCGCCCCGCTCGCACCTGCGCCTCGCAGGTGAGAGGTGAGAGGTGAGAGGTGAGATGGGGGGGGGGGGGGGGGGGGGGCGGGGGGGCGGCGAGGGGTCGTCGCGTTTGCGGGTACACTGATCGCTTCATGGGCATCGTGCAACTTCGCGGCAAAGTCATCGTGATCAGCGGCGCCAGCTCCGGCATTGGCGCAGCGACCGCGATCGCCTGCGCCCGCGCGGGGATGTCGGTGGCCCTCGGTGCACGCCGGCTTGACAAGCTCGACGCGCTAGTGAAGACGATCGAGGGCGAGGGCGGACGGGCGATCGCGGTGAAGTCCGACGTCAGCGACGGAGCGCAGTGCGTCGAGCTGGTGGAGAAGGCGTTCGATGCCTTCGGGCCCGTGTACAGCGTGTACGCCAACGCGGGCTACGGCCTTGAGAAGTCCTTTGCACAGATGACCGAGCAGGAACTCCGGGCGATCTTTGAGACAAACCTCTTCGGAACGACGAATCTGGTGCGAGCGGCGCTGCGGCGGATGAACGCGGAGCGCCCGCCGGGGACGGGGCGCGGCGAGCCGCGCGGGCATGTGCTCATCTGTTCGTCGTGTTTGGCGCGTCAGGCGATCCCGTATTACGGGGCGTACAGCGCGACGAAGGCGGCGCAGCACCATCTTGGTCAGGCGATGCGGCATGAGCTGCAGCCCTCGGGCGTCGCGGTGACGACGGTGCATCCGATCACGACATCGACGGAGCTGTTCGACAAGGTGAAGCAGTTGAGCGGCAGCCAGCGGTTGTCGCACAGCTCACCGGGATGGCTGACGCAGACGCCGGAGTTTGTTGCGGCGCGGACGATCGCGTGCCTGCGCCGGCCGCGAGCGGAGTTGTGGCCGGGCTTGGCCGGCGGGATGATCCGCGTGGCGATGTCCGTCGCGGGGATGTGGCCGGGGCTGGGGGACTTTGCGTTGCGGAGGATGGTGAGGAAGCGGATGGGGGCAGGAGTCGCCAGTGGCCAGTCGCCAGACGCGAGTTGAAGGCGCGAAGTTGAGGCGAGGTGTTGGTCTGTCTGGCCAGCGACATCTGGACTTCGGGAATGTGAATCCAGCGATTGCGGTATTGCGAACTCAGGAGCGTTCGGCCGCCGGCGTGTGTCGCGCGGTTCGTCAACTGGGTTTGCCGCGTCGCGGCAGGAGAATTTGCATGAACCGTTCCGTCATCGCGCTTTTGGGTGTTGCTTGCCTTTCGACCATGGTCATCGCTGAGCCGGCCAAGAAGCCCGAGGCTGCCAAGCCGGAAATGAAAGCCCCCGAGGCCAAGAAGACGCTCGACATCGTGGACACCGCGGCGTCTGATCCGCAGTTCTCGACGCTCGTGAGCCTGATCAAGGACGCGGGCCTGGTTGACGCTCTGAAGAAGGGCGAGTTCACCGTCTTCGCGCCGACCAACGACGCGTTCAAGAAGGTCCCCGCTGAGACCTTGGCCGCGCTGGGCAAGGACAAGGAGCTGCTCAAGAGCGTCCTGACCTATCACGTCGTTCCGACCAAGGTCATGGCCAAGGACGTCAAGGCGGGCGAGAGCCCCAAGACCGTCCAGGGCACCGCGTTCACGATCGAAGTCAAGGACGGCAAGGTCTCCGTCGGCAACAAGCAGGGCATGGCCACCGTCACCAAGACCGACATCGTCGCGTCCAACGGCGTGATCCACGTCATCGACAGCGTGATCGTTCCGATGCCGGCTGACAAGAAGGCCGAGAAGGGCGAGAAGCCCGCCGGCGAGGCCAAGCCCGAGAAGAAGGGCGGCAAGTAAGCCACGCGCTTCGCTTGGATCTGCCAACTAAATGAACAACGCACGCGGCCCGTCGGATCTTCCGGCGGGCCGCGTGTCTGTCGTGGCGAGTCGCCAGTCGCCAGTTCGGAGTCGGGAATCGGCTGGGCGGTACGTTGCGCACGCATCCAGGTGCGCCGAGGGTGATTACAATCAAACGGCTGTTCTTGCGTGCGGCACGCTCGCGAGGGTGCGGGTTCTTTTCTCGGCTTGTGTCGTCTTCATTGAGCGTTGATCGCATTGACTGCCCCACTACTTCATCGTGTTGCTGAGGGCGAGCCGGCCGCGATGAGCGAACTGCTCGATCGGTATGGCGGGCTGGTCTACGCGCTGTCGCGCCGGTTCTGCTTTGAGCAGAGCGAGGTCGAGGACGCGGTGCAGGAGGTGTTCACCGCGATCTGGCAGGCGGGGGCGCGGTTCGATCCGGCGCTCGGGACCGAGGAGACGTTCGTCGCGATGGTGACGCGCCGGCGATTGATCGACCGGCGAAGGCGGGCCATGCGCAGGCACATGCCGCGGGTCGATGGCGAGGTGCTGCACGGCGTGGCGGCGTCGGGCTCGGACAATGGCGATCCGGGGGAGATCGGCGAGGTGGGTAGCCTGGGCGAGGACTCACGCCGCGCGATCGAGTTGTTACGGACCTTGCGACCCGAACAACAGGCTGTCATCCGACTTTCGATTTGTCAGGGTCTTTCGCACGAGGCGATCAGCAAACTGCTCGATATGCCCTTGGGCACTGTCAAAACGCATGTTCGGCGCGGATTAATTGCGTTGCGTGAAGCCATGACGCCAAATCTGGCGAAGTCGCCGATGGATGACGATGAGGGGTAGGGTGGAGCCTTCAGCCGCCAGCCTTCAGGGATCAGCAGATCGGAACCGCGACTCAGCACTCAGCACTTCCCCAGAGCATGACGACGAACGGAGCCAACTCGAACTCTGGCCAGCGCCCCGCGGGTGCTGGCGGCAACTCGCCGGGTGCTCCGCGGAATGACGCGGCGCTGCGGTCGCGGATGCAGGAGTTGCTGATCGATCGCGCGACGACCGGGCTGCCGGCGCACGAAGAGGCGGAGCTGGAGCTGATCGCGGATCGTTTGAAGATCGCGGTGGATGATGGGTTTGAGCGAGCCGCGGCGGCGACGGACCTGGCGCTGAACGCCGGAGCGATCAAGGCCACGCCGGCGATGCCCGAGGCGCTGCGTCAGCGGATCCTCGCGTCTGGGCAGATGTGGTCGCGCCAGCAGCGCACGGCGGATGACGAGGCGATGCAGCCGCGAGATTCGAAGAAGCTCACGCTCGTTGGGCTGGATGATGGCGCGCGGGCACGCCGGCATGATCGCGTCAGCACGCTGTCCAACGTTCGCACCTGGGGCGGCTGGGTCGCCGCGGCGGCGTGCCTGGCGTTTGCGATCAACACGAAGTACAACGCGGCGCCGGGGACGGGCGGGTTGACCGACGGCGGGTCCGTCGCGTCAACGTTTGAGGCATCGCCGATGCAGGGCGCAGACGCAACGTCGTCGCTGCTGGCGATGATCCGCACGAAATCGGCTCGCGAGGCGCGTGCGGAGATCGTGCGTGCGGCGTTCAAGGGCAGCGAGGACGTGGTCACGGTGCCGATTCTGGCGTCGGCGAGTTTCTCGCCGGACGCGGTGAGCGTGCCGCAGGCGCTGGGTGATGTGATCTGGTCTGGCGACAGCCAGAAGGGGATGCTGCACCTGACGTCGCTGGCGCCGATCGCGACGCAGGGCGATGTGTACCAGCTCTGGGTGGTTGACGCGTTGCGAGACGAGAAGTTCCCGGTGTCGGCCGGCACGTTCCGCGTCAGCGCGACCGAGCCGGTGACGCTTGTGCCGTTTACCCCCGCAGTCAAGGTTGGCTACGCGTCGCGGTTCATGATCACGATCGAGCGCAACGGCGGCGTCGTCGTGACCAGCGGCGAAGACGTCACGGCCGTTGCGCCCGCGACGACGATGAGCGGCCCGAGCGAGAGCGACGGGCCAGCACAGACCGGCACGCCCTCGCTGCTGGAATCGGCGACGAGCGAGCGGGCGATCGAGAAGTAACCGCTGGCGCACATGGCCACAAGGCCACATCGCACATTCGGACACGCACTGCGCGAGACTTCCCGTCCGGCTGAAAGCTGACCGCTGAAGGCTGAAGGCTGACCGCCTCAGTTCCCCACATTCCCGCTCATGTTCAGGATCGGCACCAAGATCGACATCAACAGCGACCCGATGATCGTGAACATGATGATGATCAGCATCGGCTGAAGGATCGCAAGCAAGCGGGCGCTGCGGCGCTCGACCTCTTCGGTCATATCGCCAGCCAACGTGTTGAACGCGGATTCGAGATCGCCCGATCGCTCCGCGGCGATCAGCATCTTCCGCGTTCCCAGCGGCAGCGCGTCAACCTGTTCGATCAGCGTGCGGAGCACGCCGCCCTCGACCAGCCTCGTGCGCAGTCGCTCCATCTGTGACTTGAGCGTCGGGTGGCTCACCGCCTGATTCGCCACCGCCAGCCCATCGGCCAGCGGCACGCCCGAGCGCGTCATCGCCGCCATGACCGCGAAAAACCGCGCCGATTCCTGCGCCATCACCAAGGGCGACATCAGCGGCAGTCGGCGCGAGAACGACGTTATCGCGTAGAAGATCTTCTTGCGTGCGAAGAACGCGATCACGCCCAGGATCATCACCAGCACCATGAAGATCCCGAGGTTCTCGCTCAGAAGGTTGCCGACGTACACCATGATCCGCGTGTACCACGGCACCTTGGCGTTGTTGCTGGCCAGTTGCTCGCCGAGCTTGGGCACGATGAAGATCAGCATGATGAGCGCCACGACGACCGAGACGCTCAGCACGATGGCGGGGTAGATCAGCAGCGTCGTGGCGCGACCGGCAACCTGCAGCGTGCGACGCGCAGTGATCGAGAGCTGTTTCGCGGCTCCGGCGAGGTCGCCGGTGCGCTCGGCGGCGCGATAGATGGCGCAGGTCACCGCGTCGAGGCCGGCGGCGCTGCCGGCGGCGTCAGAGAAGCTGGAGCCGGAGGCGACCATGTCGCGGAGCTTCTCGATCCGCGGGCGGGCGCCAGCGTGAACGGTCTGGGCGACGACCTCGAGGGCTTCGATGAGGGGAACGCCGCGGGACAGGAGCTGGGAGAGCTGCTCGTTGAGCACGGCCTGGTCTTTGAGGGTGAGGCCGCGGTCTTTGCCGGTGGCCAGGGGGACGGGATAAGAGGTGCGGAGGATGAGCTTGTCACGCCGGAGTTGCTCGGCGAGTTGGGGGCGGTTCCTGGCGTTGCGGAAGCCCAGAGACGTGCCGCCGCCGGGGCGGTTGGCGGTGTAGAAGTACGTCGAGATCTCGGCGGGCTTGGCCACGGGTGAGTGTAGTGGGGCGGGGCGATGGGGTTGCCTCGGGAGTTCCCGGGGTCATGGGCGGGGTCACGCTGGCGTGGTGGGGCGTGCGGGGCCAGCGGCGAGGGCGGTCAGTATGGTCAAGCGGGGGCACGTCGCTGTGGTTGGCGTGGGTGTTTGGGGAGTTTCCGCGATGTGTGGTGACGGAGCGGAGTGAAGATGGGGAGTCTTGATGGGCTTGGCTGCGAAGTTGGGCAATGCGATCGCGGCCATCACCGACAATTTTCGCGGACCGTGCAGACTTTTGATGCTGACAGCTTGCAATATTGTGGAGACCATATAGAGTTCATGTATCGATTGGACTCTGCTTCTTGTCGCCACTCTCTGGCGGCACAGAGTCCGCGAGGAGGAGAGACCCGTGAAACTCAGCGTTATCGCTCTGTGTGCTGCCATTGGCGGCCTGTCGTCTGCTGCTGTGGCGGACCTGTCATTGACCTATAACATCTTCGAGGATTCGCCGCCGCCGCTCAACCAGAGCGGGCTTGCACTCGGTGTGTTCATCAGCAGCCCGGTGGCCGGGACGGTGGACTTCCGCTTCAGCAACAACTCGACGGGGATCAACGCCGGCGCCGTGATCACCAGCATGCACTTCCAGCAGGTGCCGTTCGCCAGCAACCTGAGCTTCAACTCGATCGTCGGCAACAGCTCGACGCCGTTGATCTCGTTCGCGACCAGCTCCGGCAACCCGCCGGGCGGGAACAACATTAGCTGGGGCTCCAGCTTCTATGTCGCCGAGCGGACCAACGGCAGCGGCGGTGTGAGCCGCGGCTTGAACACCGGCGAGTTCGTGACGATTCGCTTCAATCTGCTCAACGGCACCACGCTGGCGCAGGTGGAGCAGAACGTGCAGGCGACTTCGGGTCGTATGCGCATCGCCAGCCATGTGCAGGCTCTGGATGCGGGCCAGTCTGTCAGCGTGCAGTATGTCGTCCCCACCCCGGGTGCGGGCGCGCTCGTGGCCTTGGGTGGGCTGGTCGCCAGCCGTCGCCGTCGGGCCTGATTCGGCGGAGTTGACGCCATCGCGGCTTTGGCCGCGTTACATGTGTTGATCACCAACCGGCCTGCCTCGTGCAGGCCGGTTGTCTCTTTTGGCTGGGTCGTGTACTCCACGGGGCGCGGAGCGCGAGATAGCATCGTTCATGACTACCTCAGCCACCGGCGGCAAGAGTTTGAGCGTCGCGACGACTTCGGCGAATCTGGCCAACTCGATGCCCGCGACCATGCGGGCGCTGTACAAGCATCACGCCGGGCCGGAGCTTCGGCTGGACGCAGCGCGGGCGGTGCCGACGCCCGGGCCTCGCGATGTGCTGATCAAGGTGGCCAAGGCCGGCATCTGCGGCACGGATCGGCACATCTGGGAATGGGACGCGTGGGCGGCGAGCCGCATCCCGGTGGGGATTACGACCGGGCACGAGTTTGTCGGGCACATCGTGCGCGTGGGCAGCGCGGTGACGAAGTATCAGCCGGGGCTGCGCGTGAGCGCCGAGGGGCACATCTCGCCGGGCGTGGGGTACAACGCGCGAACGGGCAACGGGCACATCGCCGAGAACATGGTGATCCTGGGTGTTGATCGCGACGGGTGCTTCGCGGAGTATGTGTGCGTGCCGGAGGACAACGTGTGGCCGGTGCATCCGAGCATCCCCGACAAGGTCGCGGCGGTGCTTGACCCGCTGGGCAACGCGGTGCACACCGTCATGGCGGCGAACGTCAGCGCCAAGACCGTCCTGATCACCGGCGTGGGAATCATCGGGTTGATGGCGGTGACGGTGGCCAAGGCGGCGGGGGCGAGCCGGATCTTTGTGACGGATGTGGATCAGAAGCGGCTGGCGCTGGCCAAGCGCTTAGGCGCGACGGAGGCGTTCAACGTGTACGTGCCGCCGCCGCCACGCGAGCCGACCGGGCGTGCTGCGACGCAGACCGGCACGACGCCGGAGTGGATCAAAGAAATCCGCAAACTGACCCGCGGCGACGGCCCGGACGTCTTGCTCGAAATGTCCGGCCATCCGACAGCGATCAGCGACGGCTTCAGCGCGCTGCGCATGGGCGGGACGGCGGCGCTGCTGGGCATCCCGAGCATGCCGTTCACGTTCGACCTGACGAATCACATCGTCTTCAAGGCAGCGACGGTGCTGGGGATCAACGGGCGGAAGATGTTCGAGACGTGGTACCAGATGGAGGAACTGCTGCTGGGCGGGCGGCTGGAGCTGGACGAGATCATCACGCACGAGGTGCCGCTGGAGAAGTTCGCCGAGGGGTTCCGGTTGATGCAGAGCGGCGAGGGGATCAAGGTGGTGATTGATGTGGGGTGAGCGCCGGTTGGGGTGCGTTGAGCGGCCCGGGGTCACCGGCGGTTCTCCGCGGGAGCATCGCTCGTTGGGATGATCTCTCTTTGTTTGGTGCGGCGGCGTGCGTCTGCTCACGCCTGCGGGCGAAAGCCCGGCGATTTCCTTGCAACGATGCAAAGAAGTGGTAACGTGAACCGATGCGCACGAGGCTTTTCTTGCTGGCGGCCTGCGGGCTGATGGTGGCGGTCGGTTCTCGGACTTTGGCCGGGCCGTTGACTCCGCCGGCAGGCCCGGTGGCGCCGACGGCCAAGCCGTTGTCGGATATCGAGGCGCGGATCGCGATCAACGCGACGAACACGCCCGGCGATCCGCTGAGCGACGCGAGCCCGAGCACGTTCAAGATCTCGCAGCCGGGGTCGTATTACCTCACGGCGAATGTGGCGGGCGAGGCGGGCAAGGCGGGGATCGAGATCACCGCCGACGGCGTCACCGTTGATCTCAACGGCTTCATCGTCGCTGGCGCGGGGACCAACGGCATCAGCGCCGTCGGCACGTCGCTGAACAACATCGTGATCCGCAACGGCACGGTGCAGCTCAGTGGTATTGACGGGATCAACCTGCCGGATTGCAGCAACGCGCGGGTTGAGCATGTGACGGTGGTGTCGAACGTCGGCTTCGGGATCGAGGTGGGCAGCCGCGCGACCGTGTTGAACTGCATCGCCCGAGCCAACGCGAACACGGGGATCATCGCGGGCAACGAGAGCATCATCTCTGATTGCGTCAGCTCGCTGAACACGAATGCCGGGGGCGTCAATCCGCGGGGCATTCAGGCGGGCGCCAGGGCCGTGATCTCGCGCTGCGTGGTCAACAACAACGAGGGCAACGGCCTGCTGGCGGGCGTCGGGTCGCGGCTCACCGACTGCACCGTGGCTTCCAACGGCTTTGCGGGCATCTCCACGGCGCAGAGCTGCATCATCTCCGGCTGCATAAGCCAGAGCAATGCCTCAGGGTTTGTGCTGGACTTCGGCACGACCATCTCCGCTTGCACGGCGCGGGACAACACCGGCACCGGCTTTAGCATCAACGCGTTCAACGTCGTGACCGACTGCACCGCCCTGGGCAACAACGTGGGATTCGATGTGTTCACGAACGCGAGGCTGACCCGGTGCGTCGCGCAGGGCTCGGCCTCCCACGGCTTCAGTATCAACTCGTCATCGCTGACCGAATGCTCGGCGATGTCCAACTCGGGCCACGGGTTCAACGTTCTGGCGACTGCGCCGGGCACGAGTTTCACCGGCTGCGCCGCGACGGGCAACGTGCTCAGCGGGTTCAACATTCTCTCGGCGCGCGCGCGACTGACGGACTGTCAGGCCGAGAGAAACACGCAGAATGGTGTGCTGATCAACGTTGCGAACGGCCTTGACGAGGCGCACGTTCAATCGTGCATCATCTCAGAGAACGGCGTCTCGGGCCTGACGACGAACTCCTCGACATCGGTGATCGACTGCAACGTCTCGAACAATGGCGTCGTGGGTATTTCGGTTCAGAGCAGTTGCACGGTCCGCGGGTGTACCTTGACCAGCAACGTCGGCTCAGGAATCCGCGCCACGAGCTCGAACATCATCCAGAACAACACGCTTTCGTCCAACGCCTTGGGCGTCGCCGGCGCCGGGAGCGCGGGGATCCTCTGCACGTCGGACGACAACCGCGTCGAGGGCAACTTTCTGGTCTCGAACACGCAGGACGGAATCCGTCTGAACGCGTCTGGCAATCTGGTGATCCGCAACACGCTCTCGCGGAACGGGACGACCATCAACGCCGCGGCGAACAACCGGATCGCGCAGATCATCACGATCACGACGACGGGGTTTGTCAGTACGGACCCGAACGCCAACATCATCTATTGATCGCGAGCCCGGTGCGAACGTTGTCGGGGCGTCGGCGGAGCGATCAGGCGCTCTGGATCGCCGCCTTCATCTCCCGCACCGCCTCGCGCAGGCCCACATACACCGCGCGGCTCACGATCGAGTGGCCGATGTGCAGCTCGCTGATGCCCGGCAGGCTCGCGATGAGGCCGACGTTGAGGTAGTTCAGGGCGTGACCGGCGTTGAAGCGCATGCCGAGAGCGCGGGCGCGATGGCCGGCGTCGCGGACGAGTTGGAGCTGGGCCTGGAGTGTGGGGCAGAGCAGGTCGCCGCCGACGTTGGCGAAGGCGTGGGCGTAGGGGCCGGTGTGGATTTCGCAGGCGTCAAAGCCCGCGGCCTTCGCGGCCTCGACTTGGTGCGGCGCCGCGTCAATGAACGCGCTGACGATGACGCCCGGCGCGGGGCGATCGGCTTTGAGGCGTCTGACAACATCGCGGAGTCGGTCGAGGTTTCCGGCGACGTCGAGGCCGCCTTCGGTGGTGACTTCCATACGGCCTTCGGGGACGAGGGTGACCATTTCGAAGCCTTGGGCGCGGGCGATCTGGATCATCTCGTCGGTGGCGCCCATTTCGAGGTTGCCCTTGGCGTGGAGGAAGGGGCTGAGGCGCTTGATGTCCAGATCGCAGATGTGGCGCCGGTCTTCGCGCAGGTGGACGGTGATGATGTCGGCGCCGCCGAGTTCCGCTTCGTGCGCGGCGCGCAGGGGATCGGGCTCGGCGTAGCCGCGGATGGAGGTGAGGTCCTGATTGCGGTAGCGGGCCTGGCGGAGGGAAGCGACGTGGTCGATATTGACGCCGAGTTGGGGCATGGGGGAGGGTAGAGGGGAAACGTGAACGTGAACATGAACGTGAAAAGGACGCGTGCGTGGGCTTGGGGTTGGAGGGGGGCTCTCGGGGGTGCCGCGGGCGGCGGGGCGTGTTGGGACGGGGTTGGGGTTGGTCGGTAGACTGGGGATATGAGTAGTAGAAGTGCGCGGCGAGCTTCGGCGTTGGATGATGTTCGGCCGGTGGCCGAGGGTGCGGGGGGTGCGGGCCGGGGGCTGAAGAGACCCGCTGCGGAGAGGCGGGCCACCAAGAGCCGGGCCACCCGCACGGCTCAACCCGGCTCGGAGACCCGGGCTACCCACATCGCGATCTTTCCCGGCTCGTTTGATCCGCTGACCTATGGCCACCTGGATGTCATCCGGCGCGGTCGGCGGCTGTTTGATTTGGTGATCGTCGCGGTGGGTCGTAATCCTGGCAAGGACCCGCTGTTTACCACCAGCGAGCGTGTGAAGATGGTCAAGGCGCTGTGCGATGAGATCGTCCGCGACGAGCCGGGCGAGGCGCCGGTGCGCGTCGAGAGCTTCGCGGGCTTGACCGTCGATTTTGCCAAGCGCAGCGGAGCGACGGTCCTCCTCCGCGGCATCCGCAATCTCTCGGACCTGCAAAACGAAGTGCAGCAGGCAGTGACCAATCGCGAGATCGCGGGACTGGAGACCGCCTTCGTCGTCGCGGGCCAGAGCTTCGCGTACACCAGCAGCAGCCTGATCCGCCAGCTCGCGGCCATGGGCACGAACCTGCGCCCGCTGGCGAACATGGTGCCGCCGGTGGTGCTGGACATGCTGCGCCAGAAGAAGGCGTCAAAGCACCCGGCGCTGGCGCGCCTCATCGAGAAGAAGGAAACGGGGGAGTGAGGGAGCTTCCAGCCTCCAGCCGTCAGCCGTCAGCCTTCAGCAGGAAGGGGAAAGGGTGCGTCGATGCGCGGGGGGCTTGATGATGTGGCGCCGTGTTTGCGCTGCGTGAATCGTGTGAGCGTGACGTTCAAGCCCGATTGCCGATTGCCGAATCCCGATTGCCGCTCGACTGCGCCGCTATGCTCGCCTTGTTCCATTCATGCTGAAGGCTGACCGCTGACGGCTGAAAGCTCCCCCATGCTCGACATCCGTGTCATCTCGATCGGCGCAATGACCTCACATCCCTTGTGGGGCGAGCGGTCGCCGGTGCGGAGTGGGCACGCGACGACCACGCTGATTCGTGGCGAGGGGATGACGATCCTTGTGGACCCGGGGCTGCCGGGGCCGTTGCTTGGGCCGCGGCTGAAGGAGCGCTCCGGCATCGACCCTGAGGACGTGACGCACGTGTTCCTGACCAGCTATCACCCCGAGACGCACCGCGGCATCGGGCTCTTTGAAGAGGCAACGTGGTGGATCGCGCGTGAGGAGCGCGAGGGCGCGGGCGTGCCGCTCATCTCGATCTTGAAGCGCGCAGCCGAGAGCTCGGATCCTGATCTGCAGCTCATCGCCCAGCTTCGGCGCGAGGTCGATGTGCTCCAACGCTTTCAGGAAGCGCCCCAGCGATTGATGAAGGGGGTTGATCTGTTCCCGATGCGAGGCGTCACGCCCGGCTGCACCGGCCTGATCATCGGCCAGGACGATCTCACGACCGTCGTTTGCGGTGACGCGATCCCGACGATCGAGCACTACCGTCGCGGCATGGTCGCCAGCACCTGCGCTGATGTCACCGCCGCTCGCGCCAGCTTCGGCGAGGCGTGCGAGGTTGCCGATCTGCTCATCCTCGGACGCGACAACATCGTCGTCAACGATCGGCAGGAGCGCGGCTTGATGGACGCGGACACCGACGACGCGGCGGAGAACGACGGCGACGCCCGCGATGGCAACTCCCGCCGCGATCGTCAGCAGGAGAACGAGGCCGATGGCCAGTGAGCCCGCGCCGATGAAGGACCACACCGGGCAGGACGCCGCCCTGGTCGATCGCGGCCCATGCCCGCTGTGTGGCGGCGCGGGGCGCGAGGTCGTGCACGACTTTGATCGCATCCCGGTGGTGCGGTGTGTGGGCGGGGCGGCGGGCGGGGGATGTGGGTTTGTGTATTCGAGCCGCGTGTTCACGCCGGAGGCGACGGCGCGGTACTACGCGCAGGATTGGGGGAGCGTATGGCATCGGGCGGGCCAGGAGATCAACGCGCGCGTGAACGAGGGTTTGTTGGCGCGGCTCGTGCCGCTGACCGGCGGGGCGCGGGTGCTGGATGTTGGTTGCGGGTATGGGTTTCTGGGTGAGCGGCTGAGGGCCGCGCGCTCGCGGCTGGGGGGCGTTGAGTATGTCGGCGTCGAGGTATCGCGCGGCGAGTCGGCGTTTGCGCGTGAGCACCTGAAGCTCGACGTTCGGACGGGCACGCTGAGCGAGGTGGGGCTCGCGCCGGGGTCGTTTGATGTCGTCTGTTCGTTCGAGGTCATCGAGCATCTGCTGGACCCGCGCGAGTTTCTCATGCAGATGGTCGCGATGTGCAAGGTGGGCGGCACGGTGCTGGTGTGTACGGACAACTTCGACGCGCCGATCGTGCGCCGGATGGGCGCGGAGTTTCCGAAGTGGATCCCGCACACGCACGTCTCGCACTTTGATGGCGCCTCGCTGAAGCGGCTGATGGGCCAGTGCGGGCTGAGCGTGCAGCGCGAAGCGTCGTACACCAACTGGGAGACGGCGGCGCGAGACCTCAAGCGCCGGCTGCGCGGGCGAGCGCCGAAGGCGGCGGGCCAAGCGTGGAGTCTGTCCAGCGAGCTCCACCAGGAAATGAACCGCGCGCCGAAGCTGCTGGGGCTGCGCAAGGCGCTCAACCCGCTGTGGGCCCGGATGACCGCGAGCCGGCACGCCGAGAGTGGCGCGTTGATGTTTGTGGCCGGGCGGCGATGAAACAGTTCCAAACAACGCGAATCGCCTGCACACCATGGACACGACGACTCCGCGATCTCTGAGAGCAACGCGGCGCGGCGAGAAGTTGCATGTTCGAGCTTCGGCGAGCCTCTGCCACACGAGCAGCGCCGGCAGACGCGCCCCGGCCAGGTCGCGGACTCGCCACCGTCATGTCTGTCCCTCGAGCCGGCCCTCCGTCAGGCCGTCGCCAGCCGGGGGAGCGGGGGGGAGCGGGGGCGGAGCGGGGGAGATGCGGGGTCCGCGAGCCTGAGGGCCTGTGGGCTCCCGGCGTTTGCGGTGGCCGTGAGTTCATCGCGACCGATCGGACGCATCAGAGTTGCAAATTCCACGCCATCCGGGTTGATCCGCGGGGGCACTTGCCGCTACGCTCTGCGGAGTCTCGGCAAAGTGCGTGCCAAGCCTGATCGGGCTTTGATCGGTCCGTGAGGAGCTTGGGTGCATTTGCCAAACGTGGCCGCGTGGCTCGGTCCGGCGGTTTGCGTGGCCCATCGCGCGGGCGAATGCGGGATCGCACTCGTTCTGGCGGTAAGGTCTCGGGGCGGGGTTGGATTGGTCCGATACTTCTGCATTCACACACACCTGATTCCACACACTCACCGGAGCTGAACCATGTCATTTGAAGCCGCCGTCCATGCTCAGGCCATCGAGCTTGATCGTCTCTCGCTCGAGATGTGCGCCGCTGCCGGCAGCGGGCATCCGACGACGTGTATGAGCCTCGGTCACCTTGTCACGGTGCTGATGTTCAACTCGATGCGTTGGAGCCCGGATTACCCCGACTACCCGACCAGCGACCGCCTCGTGCTGAGCGAGGGGCATGCGGTGCCGATCGTCTACGCCGCGTGCGCCAAGTTGGGCGTGAAGTACGGCAAGGACCCGGAGAACCGCCGCGCCCTGACCGTCGCGGACCTGAAGAACCTCCGCGAAGCGAACAGCGAGCTCGACGGCCATCCGAACCCGATGGAAGGCTTCCCGTTCTTTGACGCCGCCACCGGCTCACTGGGCCAGGGCCTCAGCGTCGCCGCCGGCCTGGGCGAAGCCGCGAAGATCGACGGCATCGACCGTCGCGTCTACTGCATCATCGGTGACGGCGAGTCTCGCGAGGGCCAGATCGCCGAGGCGCTGGACTTCATCGCGGAGCGCAAGCTCACCAACGTCTGCACCATCATCAACTGCAACGACTACGGCCAGGCCGAGCGCGTCAGCCATCAGCAGTCCGCCGAGGTGCAGGTCAAGCGCATGACCGCCATCGGCTTCAAGGTCCTCGAAATCGACGGGCACGATCCCAAGGCCATCAAGGGTGCGCTCGACGAGTTCGCCAAGAACGCCGGCACCTGGGGCACCCCCATCGCCATCGTCGCCAAGACCGAAAAGGGCTGGGGCGTCACCGGCATGCACGGCGGCGGCTGGCACGGCAAGCCCGCCACCGGCGATGCCCTCGCCAAGGCCCTCAGCGAACTCGACGAGAAGCGCGTCCAGCTCACCAGCTCGCTGGTCAGCAGCGATAGCTTCGAGATCCAGCCCCCCACCGAGCTCAAACCCCGCGACATCAAGCAGGATGAGATGATCCCGCTGGGCGAGATGGCCAAGAAGTTCGACCTCGTCAGCGCCCTGCAATCCGGCCGCATGGCCACGCGTCGCGCCTACGGCGTCGCCCTCCGCGCCCTGGGCCATGTCAACGATCGCGTCGTCGTGCTCGATGCCGACGTCAGCAACAGCACCTACGCCGACATGTTCAAGAAGGACCCGGCGCTGGCCAACCGCTTCGTCGAGTGCAAGATCGCCGAGCAGAACATGATCAGCGCCGCCGCTGGCATGTCCGCCGGTGGCAAGATCCCCTTCTGCTCGACCTTTGCCAAGTTCGTGACCCGCGCGTACGACCAGATCGAGATGGCAATCAACGGCGGTGCAAACCTCAAGATCGTCGGCAGCCACGCGGGCATCACGCTCGCGGCGGACGGCCCCAGCCAGATGTCGCTCCCGGACATCTCGTGGTTCCGCTCGTTCAGCACCGTTCGCGATCATCGCGGCAACCCCGCCTGCTACGTTCTGCAGCCGTCGGACGCGTACGCCGCGTACGCGCTGACGCACGCGATGGCCGAGTACGAGGGCGTCTGCTACATGCGGACGCTCCGCGCCGACACCGAGTTCATCTACAGCGACTCAACCGCGTTCAACCTCGGCGGCTTCGAAGTCCTCAACGAGGGCCGCGACGTGTTGCTCTGCGCCTCGGGCTACATGGTCCACGAGGCCAACAAGGCCCTGGACACGCTGGACAAGGCTGGCATCTCGGCGACGCTGGTGGACCTCTACTCGCTGCCGTTTGATACCGACGCGCTGATGGACATCGCCAACCAGAACGGCGGCTTCATCATCTCCATCGAAGACAACTACGGCGGCGGCATCGGCTCGGCCATCGCCGACGCCCTCACCGGCAGCGGCGACGCCTTCACCCTCCGCCAGATGCACGTCCGCCGCATCCCCAAGAGCGCCAAGACCCCCGACGAAGTGCTCGCGATGTGCGGCCTCACCAGCGGCGACATCGTGAAGGAAACGATGAAGCTCCTGCAAGTGGTGTGAGAGTTGTCAGTTGTCAGTTGTCAGTTGTCAGTTGTCAGTTGTCAGTTGTCAGCAGTCAGAAGCATCTTGATTTGCTGATTTGAGCTCTGTCCTTCCCGGCCCCGGCGAACTCGCCGGGGCCGTTTTCGTTCCGCCTTCGCAGCCGCGCGTCACCCGCCATTACCCCGCCAGTGCATCGCCCGCGGCCATCTATGATCACGCTCGCACGCCTCCTCTCTGCGTTGCCCGATCGAGTACCAATGGCCAAGAAAACTCAACCCGTCAGCGCCGCAGCCAAGCACACCGCGCCCACCCCCCCGGCCGCGGCTCGCAAACGCGTCGTCGTCGGCATCTCCGGTGCCTCGGGCGCGCAGTATTCCTGCCGCCTGCTGGAGCAACTGCTCACGCTCGGGCACGAGGTGCATCTGGTCGCGACCGAATACGGCCGCCAACTCCTGCACGACGAGCTGGACATCACCAAGCTCGAGCTGGAGCAGCTCACGCCCTCGATCACCGGCACTGAACTGACCGACGCCAAGCGCCGCCTCTATGTCCACCCGCACAAGGACGTCGGCGCGGTCATCGCCTCCGGCTCGTTCCTGCACGACGGCATGGTCGTGATCCCCTGCAGCAGCACCGCCCTGGGCTACATCGCCAGCGGTGCCGGCTCGAACCTCCTGGCCCGCGCCGCGATGGTCACGCTGAAGGAACGCCGCCCGCTCATCGTCGTGCATCGCGAGAGCCCGCTCTCGCTGGTGGACATCCGCAACATGGAAACGATCACGCTCGCTGGCGGCATCATCGCCCCGGCGAACCCCGGCTTCTATCTGAAGCCGCGCGCGATCGACGACATCATCGACTTCGTCGTCGGCAAGTGCCTGGACCTGCTCAAGATCGAGCACACGCTGCGGACTCGCTGGGAGAGCCGCGCCGACGAGGTCAAACGCGGCCGCGGCGGATGATCGCGCCGTGATCACCCGATCGCCCGAACAACCAACGCCCCCACCAGACTGATCCCGACGATCAGCGCGATCGACAGCTTGATGACCGTTGCGACCGCGCGCCCCGCCGCGGCTCCCAGTGCCACCTTGCTGGCGTTCCGCCAATCGGCGTTCTTGGCCCAGCCCATCTCCAGCGCCAGCGCCCCCGCGCCAGCGCCGATGATCGAGCCCACCACCGTGCCCACCGGCGGCACGAACGCGGTGCCCACGATCGCCCCGATGATCGCGCCGGCGATCGCGCCGATCGCCGAAGCACGCGAGCCGCCCGCCGTCTTGGCCCCGATCGCCGAGGCGATGAACTCCAGCAGTTCACCGACCAGCGCCAGCACGAGGGCGCAGATGATCAACCACAGCGGGAAATAGCCGGACCCGGTCGCGCTGATCGAGTACCACTGGATCCCGCCCGCCGCCAGCAGCATGACCCAAACGCCCGGCCCGGTCAGGAGCGCAAGCACAAGGCCCGCGCCGACCGCGACGATCATCAGGATGATGCAGGCTGCGATCTCCATCGTGGCTATCGAAGAGATCGGCACTCTGTGCCGACCGTGGGTTCGGAACACCTCAGGCTCGCTGCTGGCACGGAGTGCCAGTTCTACCCCAACGCCAGCCCAAGTCCCATTACGCGCGGTCTTCAGGCATCCGCAGGTGCTCTTCCAACGACTTTACCACGGTGTTGAACTCCGCGTCCGTCTCGCGACGGTCGTCGATCGTCTTCACCGCGTGCATCACCGTCGTGTGATCCCGACCGCCGAAGTACCCGCCGATCTCCTCCAGCGAATAGCGCGTGTGCTTCCGGGCCAGATACATGCAAAGCTGGCGCGGCTGCGCGATCGACCGCTGACGCCGCTTGCTCTGCAAGTCCGTCACCTTCACGCCGTAATACTCCGTCACCGCGTTGATGATCGTCTGGATCTGGATCCGCGGCTCGCTCTTGGGCGTCGTCGGATCATTGAAACACGCCCGCACCAGCTCCAGATCGATCGGCTTCTTCTCGACATTCGCAAAGACCTGGAGCTTGACAATCGCCCCCTCAAGCTCGCGGATGTTCGTGTCCATCCGCCCCGCGATGTCGCACGCGACATCGTCCGGCAGGTGGATCCCACGAATGCGCGACTTGTTCTTGAGAATCTCCACGCGCGTCTCATAGCACGGCGCCGTCAGCTCCGCGACCAGGCCCCACTTGAATCGAGACACCAGTCGGTCCTCAAGGTCCGGGATGTCCTCGGGCGCCGCGTCGCTGCTGAGCACCAGTTGCTTGTGACTCTGGTACAGGCTGTTGAACGTGTGGAAGAACTCTTCCTGCGAGCGATCGCGCTTGGCCAGGAAGTGAATGTCGTCAACGACCAGCACATCCACGTGCCGGAACTTGTGGCGGAAGCGGTTCATCGCGCCCGCCGCGACCGCGTCCATGAACTGCGTGATGAAGCCCTCGCAGCTCGTGTAATAGATCACCGCGTCCGGCTTCGCCGCCCGAATCGTCAGACAGATCGCCTGCAACAGATGGGTCTTGCCGAGGCCCACGTCGCCATGCACAAAGTACGGGTTGTATGCGCGGCCCGGGTTCGCCGCGACCGCCAGAGCCGCGGCGTGCGCCAGGCGATTGCTCGGCCCGACAATGAAGTTGTCAAAGCCATAGTCGGGGTTCAGCACCAGCCCGTCGTCATACAGATGTTCGGTCGAGACCTCGACACGCCCGATCCCCGAACCGGGAACCGGCAGCACCTCACCACCGGGGCGCGAGGAGAACACGGGCGGGTCACCCACTGCTGCACCGTCGCTCGTGTCCGTGGTCGCATGAACCGAACCGTTCACAGACGATGGTGCGCTTTCCGCTGAACCCACGGGCGTAGACGGCGTCGCGATCGCGGCAGATGACGGCTTCGTCGGAGCGACGCTGGCGGTCGAGGCCGCGCTCGCCTCGGGGGCACTGCTCCGCACCGAGCTGATCGTCCCGGTCTCCGCGGCGTACTCGTCATCCGGGCCGATGAACCGCACCGCGATGAGGCGGCCGCTGGCCACCTGCGCGCAGTCGTTGAACGGCACGAGGCACGATCGCTGCAAATAGTCCCGATGCACGTTGCTGTGAGCGCGAAGATACAGCACCCCGCCGGTGATGCCCAGCGGCTCGATCTCCTCAAACCACTGACGGCAGATCGACGGCTGCGTCTGGCGCATGTGCGCGAGCAACTGCCGCCAGACGTGCTCGTCAGGATCGACTCTCACAGGCTTTGGCGGCGCGATCGCCCGACCGGCGCGTGTGCTCGGAGCATTCAAAGGAGAGGCCTCCTCGACGAAGACAGGGTACCAAGACTGCGCCGGCAACGTGCCCGACGTGGAACTTCGACGGTAGTTGTTCCGCGCGATCGTGTCAATCAAAAACCATCATTCACACAGAGAACACCCGCGTTCTTGCCGACTTGACAACGGCGCGATTCTCGCGCAACGAGCCCGGATCGTCGGCATCGTGTGTCCGTCCTCGCGCCATACCACCCGTTGCGTTCGGGGTATAGTCCGCCCCAGCGGATCACCCACGCGCGTGTTTTTTTTCCATCGCCCCGATCGTGCGGGACTTCGCTTGACTTTCCGGAGGATCACCCCTGCGCGTGCTGCTGACAACCATCGGCTCCGCCGGCGACGTTCACCCCTACATCGCCATCGGCACCGAGCTGCGCCGGCGCGGGCACGATGTGCTCCTGCTGACCAACCCGTACTTCGAGTCACGGGTGCTCGGCGCGGGCCTGGCGTTCGGCGCGCTGGGCAACCGCGAGGAGTACCTTCGAGCGATCGCCGACCCACGCCTGGTCTCGCCCCGCGTCAGCGGGCGCTTCGTCATCAACGAGCTGGTGCTGAGCCGCGCCCACGAGCACTCGGTAGCGACGCGGCGCGCGATCCGCGCCTTCCGCCCCGATGTCGCGCTGCGCCACATCATCAGCTTCGGCCCGGCGTGGGCCCTTCAGCGCGAGAACATCCCCACCGCGTGCGCGACTCTCACGCCCTTGTTCTGGTTCTCGCCCGATGACCCCGGCGCGTTCGGCCGCTTCAACCCGCAGACGCGCTTCGCGTGGCTTTGGCGCGCGGCCCTGCCCTTCGCCAAGCGGTACGCCAGCTTTGTCTTCGATTCCCGCGTCAACCAGCTCCGCGTGCAATGCGGGCTCGAATCGCGCCGCAACGCCTTCGTCAGCGACCTCCTGGGTGATGGCATGAGACTCGGGCTCTGGTCGCCGACGTTTCGGGGCGTCACGCCCCATGACCCCGCCGAGTCGACCATCTGCGGCTTCTGCATTCACGACGCGCATCCCGAGCACACCGAGGAAGAAGACGCCCTCGAAGTCTTCCTCGCGCAGGGCGACGCGCCGCTGGTCTTCACGCTCGGCTCCAGCGTCGTGCATCACGCCGGCGACTTCTACAGCCGCGCCAGGGCCGCGGCGACCGCGCTCCGCCGCCGCGCTGTCCTGCTCGTCGGCTCCGATGACGTCAGGAAGCTCGACGGCCACGTGCCATCGGATCGCCTCCACATTGCCAGCTACGCCCGATACACCACACTCTTCCCGCGCGCCTGCGCCATCATCCACCACGGCGGCGTCGGCACCACCGCCCAGGCCCTCATCGCCGGCACGCCCCAGCTCATCCTCCCCCACGCCAACGACGAGTTCGACAACGCCCTCCGCGCCGAACGCCTCGGCACCACGTGCCGCGCCGCGCCCCGTGCGAGCGCTCGCACACTGACAACCAAGCTCTCGCAAATGCTCCAGCCCGCGCCGCTCGCCGCCGCTCGCGCCGTGGCGCAGTCCATGGCCGCGGACAATGGTCCGGCGCAAGCGGCCGATGCGCTCGAGAAGCTCGCTACACGAGCGCGAACGTGAACCCGATATGCGACGTTGAAGAAGGCATCGAGGCAGCAGGCATCGAGGCATCAGGAAGAAGGGATCACGGGATCGACTCTGCCTCGATCCCTTGGTCCCTTGTTCCCTTGTTCCCTCGATCCCTTCAGCCGCTCAACGCCGCCCACAAATCCCGCACCACCCACGACATGTTCTTCTGCGCCAGGTCAGTCGCGCTGGCAATGTGCGGGCTCAGGTGGACGTTGGCGATCTCCAGCAGCGGGTGCGTCGCGTCAAACGGCTCGGGCTCGTGAACATCCAGCAGCGCCACCGCCGCGGGATGCGCGATCATGAAATCCGCCAGCGCGATGTCATTCATCACAAACCCGCGGCTCGTATTCACCACGATCACATCCGACTTCAGCCGCCCGATGATGTCCGCGTTCACAAACCCGCGATTCTCAGGCCGCCCGTCGATATGAATCGTGAACGCATCGGCCCGAGCGCACAGATCCTCCAATGACACCGATTCGGCGCCGTGCCGCTCACCCAGCGGGATCGCTCGCACATCGTGAAAGATCACCGTCATCCCCAGCTCGCGTGCGACCCGAGCGACCGACGTGCCGATGCGCCCGAAGCCCAGAATCCCCAGCGTCAGCTCCCGCAGTTGCCGACGCGCCCGCAGTTCCTGCCGCACTTCCTTCCATCGCGGCCCGTCGATCGCCTCCGCCAGAAACAGCCGGGGTCGCGTCGCGTCCAGCAGCAACGCAAACACATACTCAACCACCGCCGAGGTGTTCGCATCCGGCGTTGAGAGCACCCGCACGCCGCGAGCCTTGCACGCCGGCAGATCGACATTGTCAAGCCCGACCCCCGCGCGTGCAACGACCTTGAGCTTCGGCGCCATGTCCAGCAGCGCCGGCGTCACGCGCGTGTACGTGCGGATCAGCAGACCATCGGCCTGCGCCAGTAGCGCCGGAAAGGCCGCATCGGACGGATCGCAGACTTCCAGCCGGCAGCGCTCGCGCAACCACGCCGCGGGCTCTTCGTCCAGGTGCTCAGTCTGAATGACCAGCGGGGTGCTCACGCCAGAAGTGTACCGAAACGGATCGCCCGCGTGCGGCGCGCCCCGCGCCGGTCCGCGACGCGGCAAACCACTCGCCCTCACCTCGCCCGCAGGAACAAAGCCCGCAGCGTGTACCACTCATCCACCCGCGTCACCGGCGTCGAGTACAACTGCGAGCCGCTGTCCGACGACTTCGGGTACCGATCCCAGATGTGCGGCCCCGACCGGCCGTAGCCGCCGGCGCTCGTCTCAAACTCGGTGCTCGTGGTGCGATGGCTGAACCCCGAACCCCAGAGCACACGCGTAGCGCCGATGCCGCGCGCGAAGTCGATCAGCCGCGCCTCGTCCTCCAGCCCGCCGGGCCGGGTGCGCTGATACTCGCTGAACCCGATCGCAACACAATCCTCCGGCACGCTCCCGATCGAAATCTGCTCCAGCGGCACCCGCTTGAGCTCAACCGCCGTGGCGGGCGCAATCGCCGTCCGCGGCGCAGATTCGCCACCCGCCGGCGCAGCCAAAGCACCATCAGCGGTCAGCGGGCGATAGCCGGACTGCCAGGAGGGCGAGGCGCAGCCGGGGATGAGGAGGGCGATCGCGCCGAGTAGAACCAGCGTTCGTGATATGCCTTTGTGAACGCTCATGGACACAGTGTATCGCGAACGCCAAGCCACCCTCTACGGCGATGGTTGGTTCGGATCGATCGCCTGTCGCGTCAGCACCGCGGCACACTCCGGGCATCGCGTCGCTGCGAGGTTGCGAAGGTCGTATCCGCACTGCGGACACGGGACATGCCGGTCTCTGAAGTGATTGAGAAGCCACGCATCGTCGCCGCGCTGCGCGTTGGGGAAGCCGATCGCGTGCCGATCAAGGAACGCCTGCATGTCGGCGTTTGCCACAACGCGGCTCGGCACGACCAGCAAGAACTGATCGCTCGCGTCGAAGAACACCGTGCCGCTGGGCAGGCTCTGCGTGCGCCTGATCGCGTCGCCGGGGATGTGCTTCGCTGGCGCGTCACCAAACCGAATATCCACGCCGCGAGCGTCAAACGAGCACTGGAGCGGCCCCTGACGCAGCTTGTCTTGAATCGCGAGCACGCGTTCGCGATCGCTGGCCGCAAGAGCAGCGGGCGACACCGCCTTGACACGACGCCAGCAATGGAAGGCGATCAAGACGCCGCTGAGCGGCCCCACTGCCAAGAAGTACCATCCAACCGCCGAAGGCACAACGCGGACACTCAGGAACACAGACGCGACCAGACCGCTACCAATCACTACGAACACAACGAGGCAACCGCCAAGCGCCGCGTCCGAGCGCGCCTTGCCGCGCCGATACAAGAACGCGTGATCCGTTTGGCGAAGATCTTGGAGGGCCTCGAGAATGTCGCGCTCGCTCAGCGTGAACTCCGCGTCAAGCCGGTCATTCCCGCGCTCGTCAGCACGCGGCACAACACGGCCGGGAAGCTCGCCGGCGTGTTCGAACGGCGTGGTCATGCGATGATCGCTGCGAGCCGGAGCCCAGAGTCGGCACGGAGTGCCGACCCACCCAAGGCCGACCTACTCGGCTCACTCCTCCAAATACGTATACCCCTCCAGCCCATCATCATAATACTTCAACAGGCTCTTGCCCTCGCCCAGCGTCAGCCGCCCCTGCCTGCACGCCGCTTCGATATCCAGCCGCATCGCGCGCTTGATGTCGTCCACGTCGTACTGCACGTAGCTCAGCACTTCCTCAACGGTGTCGCCCTCGATCACCTCCTCGATCGACCACTGGCCCGCGTCGTTGATGCTGATGTGCACCGCGTGCGTATCGCCCAGCAAGTTGTGCAGGTCGCCCAGGATTTCCTGATACGCACCCAGCAGGAACACGCCGAGGTAGTACGGTTCGATGCCCACCTCGCCCTCGGGTCGATCCGAGAGCTCGTGCAGCTCCAGCGTCTTCTTGTCGATGCGTTTGTCCACGAAGTGGTCGATCTTGCCGTCCGAGTCGCAGGTGATATCCGCAAGAATCCCCTTGCGCGTCGGCTCCTCCGTCAGGCGGTGGATCGGCGCGATGGGGAAGAGCTGGTCGATCGCCCACGAATCGGGCATCGATTGGAACAGCGAGAAGTTACAGAAGTAGATGTCGCTCAGCAGTTCCGGCAGAGACTCAAACTCGTCGGGAAGCTCGCCGCGCTTGGTGGCCTTCTCCAGCAGCTTGTGGCCAATGGCCCAGAAAAGCTGCTCGGCGATGGCCCGCATGGGCAATGACATGTACCCGAGGCTGAAGAGGCTCATCGCCTCGTCGCGGGCCTGCGTCGCGTCGTGATACGACTCCAGCAGGTTGCGATCGGTCATGTTCTGATACGCGTCCAGCAGATCCAGCACGGGCTGCGGCACTTCGCCGCCGCGGGCCTTCTCGTCGGTCATCGCGCGATCGATCGCGGGCATGTCCGGGTTCTGCTCAAACTTGCTCGCACCCACGACATCAACCACCAGCACGCTGCCATACGCCACCATCGCGCGCCCAGACTCGGAAATAATCAGCGGGTGCGGCACCTTCGCGTCATCGCACACGCTCTTAATCCTGTACACCACGTCCGCGGCGTATTCCTGCACGCTGTAGTTGATACTGCTCGACCACGCCGACTGGCTGCCGTCATAATCCACACCCATGCCGCCGCCGATGTCCAGCATCGTCACGCCCGCGCCCAGCCGGTGCAGCTCGCAATAGATGTGCGTCAGCTCGTTGATCGCGTTCTTCAGGACGCGGATGTCATAGAGCTGGCTGCCCACGTGGCAGTGCACCAGGTTCAGACAATCCAGCATGTCGTGCTTCTTGAGATAATCAACAGCGCGCAGCACCTCGCTCACGAACAGCCCGAACTTGCTCCGCACGCCCGCCGACGATTCCCACCGCCCCGCCCCGCGGCTGCTCAGCTTGATCCGCACACCGATCTTCGGGCGAACGTTGTACGTCTTGGCGTGCTTGACGATCAGCTCCAGTTCGTCAAACTTCTCGACCACCGGGATGATGTTCCGCCCCAGCTTCGTCGCCAAAATAACCGTCTCAATAAACTCCGAGTCCTTGAAGCCGTTGCAGATGATCGGCATGCCGTTGACGCCGGGGCCGCCCGCCGTCGCCGATAGGCCCAAGACCGCGAGCAACTCCGGCTTGCTGCCGGCCTCAAGCCCGAAGCGCAGGTCCACCGCCAGCGACGCGATCTGCTCGCACACGTGGCGCTGCTGGTTGACCTTGATCGGATACACGCACGAGTAGCCGCCGGTGTACGCGTGCTCGGCCATAGAGCTGTCAAACGCGTTGCGGATCTCGCGCAGGCGATGCTCCAGCAGGTCGTTGAATCGCAGCAGCACCGGCGTGTGAACGCCGCGCTGCTTCAGCCCCTCGACAACCTCGAAGATGTCGATCTGCTTGGCCGGGTCCTTCGTGGGCAGCACGGTGATGTGCCCGTCGTTGTTGACGCCGACGTAGCCCTTGCCCCAATCCGGGATGCCGTAGAGGCGTGAGGAATCCTCACTCGTCCAGCGGCCTTGAATAAACGCGTTCTTCGACGAGGAGATGGTGGCCATGGTGCTGTTGTTTGGGCAATGCGGGCGGCGGGAGCGTGTTGATGGGTCGGTGTGCCGAGCCCGAATCTTCGCTGGGGCGTGGCCGCGCGCCGAGGACGCAACTGCGTCCGACAAAAGTGTAGAGGCTGCGCGCCGCGGTGCAAGAAAAACCTTCAGGATTCTCTGATCGATTGCGCCGCGTTGCTGGCGCCGGCGTGTCACCGCCCAGCCGATCGCCGGGAGCCTCGATCGCGGAGGAACGGAGGGGGGCGGAGAGGTTGCGGGCGCGGTGCGGACCATCTCTCAGCCGGTTGTATCTGTTTTCAGAATCGTGCCGGGATCAGCGCCGCTCGCCAGGACGCGCCGGGGCGCTCTCCGCTCCCCTCCGTTCCTCCGCGATCAAGGCCACCGGCGAACACGTCAACTCACCGTCGCCAGCGCCGGCGGCAGCACATGACCCGTGTGCCCCGTCTCCTCGCCCGCGCCGTGCACCTTGGCCTTGTGCTGGCCCGCCAGCAGCAAGTAGATACTCGGCACAAACAACAGCGTAAACAGCGTCGAGATCGCCATCCCCGTCACCAGCACGATGCCGATCGAGTTCCGCGCCTCGGCCCCCGCGCCCGAAACAAACACCAGCGGCATGTGCCCCGCCACCGTCGCCACGCTGGTCATCAGCACCGGGCGCAAGCGCGTCATGCTCGCCTGCTTCACCGCTTCGTACTTGTTCAGGCCCTCTTCACGCAGGTGATTGGCAAACTCCACGATCAGAATCCCGTTCTTGGCCACCAGCCCCACCAGCGTGATCAGCCCCACCTGCGAGTAGATGTTGATCGTCGTCCACTCCACAAACGTGAAGATCAACGCCCCGGTAATCGCCAGCGGCACGCTCCCCAGCAGCACAATCAGCGGATCACGGAAGCTGCCGAACTGGGCCGCCAGCACCAGATAGATCAGCAGCAACGCAAACCCCAGCGTCACCGACAACGAAGCGCCCTCCTGCTTGATCTGGCGAGACTCGCCCACGTAATCCAGCGCGTAGCCGGGCGGCAGCATCCCCTTGGCCGTCGCCTCCAGCGCCGCCAGCCCCTCGGCCTTCGTCACGCCCGGCTTCAACAGCCCGAAGATCTTCATGCTGTTGCGCTGCTGGAACCGGTTCAGCGTCCGCGGCGCCGCCTCCGTCTCCAGCCGTACGAACGACGACACGCTCACCAGCCCGCCATCCTTCGTCCGCACCTTCATGTTCAGCAACTGCTCCGGCCTCGCGCGGCTGTCATCGGTCACCTGCGGGATCACCTTGTAGCTACGTCCCTCGTAGTTGAACCGATTGACATACCCGCCGCTGAGCATCACCGCCAGATCTCGCCCCACCGACGCCAAGTCCAGCCCCATGTCCGAGACCTTCTCGCGGTCGATCACGATCCGCGTCTGCGGCAGATCGATCTTGAGATCCGTGTCGGCGTAGATGAAGTTGCCCGAGCCGTACGCCGCGCCCACAAGCTGCCCCGCCCACTGGGCCATCCGCCCCGGTTCCTCCGTGCTGGTAACAACCAGCTCAACGTCGAAGTTCCCCGCGCCCGGCAGCGGCGGCGGCAAGATCGGGATCGCCCGCACCCCGGCCACCGAGCTCACGCGACCGAACGCCTCCCCCTGAATCTCCTTCGTATCGCGATCACGCTCGTTCCACTTCACCGTCTGGATTCCGCCAAAGCCCGTCGACGGCGTCATGATCACGCGCCACACGAAGTTCGTCTCCGCGATCCCCTTGAGGTTGTTCGTCACCTCGGTCGCGGATCGGACCGTCGCCTCCAGCGTCGAGTCCGGCGCGGAGTTGATGATGAAGAACACCCCACCCTCGTCCTCCGTCGGCGCCAGTTCCTTCCCGCTGAACATGTACAGCGGCGCCGCCCCGGCGGTGATCACCACCGCCGCCAGCGCCATCGTCCAGCGCAGACCCAGCGTCACATCCAGCACGCGCCCGTATGCCAAACGGATGCGTTCGAACACGCCGTTGACGAACCTCGTGAAGAACCCTTCCTTGCCGTGAGCCGGCACCATGTACGCGCTCAGCACCGGCGAGAGCGTCAGCGCCGTAATACCCGAGACGATGACCGCCGCCGCGAGCGTGAAGGCGAACTCCTTGAAGAGCACGCCCGTGAGCCCGCCCTGGAAACCGATGGGCGCATAGACCGCCGCGAGCGTGATCGTCATCGAGATGACCGGCCCGACGAGTTCCCGCGCGCCCGTCAGCGCCGCTTCGATCCGCCCCTTGCCCTCGCGGATGTGCCGCTCGACGTTCTCAACCATCACGATCGCGTCGTCGACCACCAGGCCCACGCTCAGCACGATGGCCAGGATTGTCAGCAGGTTGAGCGAGAACCCCAGCGCCACCATGAAGATGCACGCGCCCATCAGCGAGATCGGCATCGCCAGCAGCGGCACCAGCACCGTCCGGAACGAGCCCATGAACAGGAACACCACGATCGACACGATGAGAATGGTCTCGAACAACGTCCACCGGATCTCCGACAGCGCGTTGCTCATGTAGAACGTGCCGTCGTACGCCAGCCGCATCTCCACGCCCGCCGGCAACACCTTCTCCACATCCTTCAACTTCGCCCGCAAACGCTCCGCCACTTCCAGCTCGTTGGCACTCGGCAAGGGCCACACCGACAGATAAATCGCCGGCTTGTCGTTCAGGCCCGCCTCGCCCGTCGGCTCCTCGCTCCCCAGCTCCACCCGCGCCACATCGCTCAGCCGCACGATCGAGCCGTCCCGCTCGCGCACGATCAGCCGCTCAAACTCTCTTGGCGTGCGCAGGTCCGTATCCGTCAACAGATCCACCTGCACATCGCTGCTCTTGGTGCGACCAACCGCCGCGACAAAGTTATTGTTCCGCAGCGCGTCGTACACCTCCGTCGGCGTCACGTCCAGCGCGCTGAGCTTCGCCTCATCCAACCACACGCGCATCGCCAGCGCCCGCGGCCCCTCCACCCCGCACCGCTGCACACCCTCGATCGTCGCCAGCTCCGGCTGCACCTGTCTGGCCAAAAACTCGTTCAGCCGCGCCAGATCCAGCGAGCTGCTGGTGAAGCTCACATAGAACGTCGCATAAGGCCGGTCCGCCCTCTGAATCTCGATACTCGGAGACTCCGCCTCCGCCGGTAGCTCGCTCCGCACCTGGTTCAGCCGCGCGCTGATCTCCGCCAGGGCCGCGTTGCTGCTGTGGTTCAACCGCAGCCGCACCGTGATGATGCTCACGCCCGAGGTGCTGCTGGATTCAACATAGTCAATGCCATCGATCGCGCTCACCGCCCGCTCGATCGGCGTGGTCAGGAACCCGCGAACGGTCTCGGCCGAAGCGCCGATGTACGCCGTGGTGATGACGATCGAGGTGGACTCGATCCGCGGGTACTGCCGCACCGGCAGCGCCCCGATCGCCCGCCAACCCACCGCCAGGATGATCATGTTGATCACCAGCGCCAGGACGGGCTTCCGAATGAAGATGTCAGTGATCGATCGCATGAGAATCTCTTTATTTCAGTCGTTCCCGGCCCCACCCGCCTCGTCAGCGACGCGTGCACGCCCCGCGACACGCTCTCACTTCTTCTCGCCGCTGAGGCCGTTAGACGGTGCGCTCGGCTGGTGCGCCGTCGCAGAATCTCCGGGCACCGCCGCCGCGCCGCCACCGGGCGCCGCGCTCGCCGGCGCGCCG
>JALHNK010000027.1 GCA_022843565.1 Phycisphaerales bacterium | reverse complement strand
CCCCGCCGTGCCGGGTGCGAGCGTGTCGCAGGGAGCCCTGGCGGTGGCGCGGGCCCAGCAGGCGGTTGCTTCGGGCAACCTGCTCGAAGCCCGCACGGTGCTGAACGCGGCGTTGTGGGACGCCACACTGGCCAAGAACGATCGGGCGGCGATCCGCGCGCAACTGGCGGCGCTGAACGACAAGCTCTTCTTCAGCGCGATGGTCGTCAAGGGCGACACGCTCACGGATGTCTACGCGGTGCAGCCCGGCGACGTGATGGCACGTCTGCCGATCAGGCACTCGTGGCCGGTGGACTACCGGTTCATCCAGCGCATCAACGCGATCCCGAACGCCAACTCGCTGCGCGTGGGCCAGCGGCTGAAGGTCGTGCGGATGCCGATCCACGCGGTGGTCCACAAGAAGGACTATCGATTGGACCTGTACGCCGGCCCGCCCGTGTCATCAGCGCCAGGCAAAACCGGGCCCGACGGGCAAGAGGAGGGCTGGGTGTACTTGCGCTCGATTCAGGTCGGCCTCGGCGAGAGCAACGGCACGCCCGAGGGCCTCTTCATCGTGCGGCCCAAGAGCAAGCTCATCAACCCGCGCTGGGTCAACCCGCGCACCGGAGAGGTCTTTGAGGCCGACAACCCCAAGAACCCCATCGGCGAGCACTGGATCGGCCTCGACGGTGCCGACGACAACACCCGCCGCTTCACCGGCTACGGCATCCACGGCACCATCGACGCCGACTCCGTCGGTCGCCAGATGTCGATGGGTTGCGTGCGGATGAACGCCGAGGACGTGCGCCTGGTGTGGGAACTGCTGGTTGACAACGTGAGCGCCGTGAAGATCATCGAGTGAGCCCGCGCGACGCGGATCACGGGGTGGTCTTTGCTCGGCGCGGGTTGCTGAGATTGATCACTGCGTCTTCCGGCCCGGTGATGGTCACGGTCTGCTCGCGCGGGTTGATCGATGTGATCGTCCATCCGGGGTAGATCGTGTCGCCGACGCGCCGGACCTTGCCGCCGATCATCGCCAGGGCCGACTCGCTGGAGCCCATGATGGCCCCGAGCGTCAGGTCCACCGGCACGCGCGTCGCGGCGGGGATCGTGTTGTCGCCCTGCGAGATCTCTACGCGAGGGACCGCGACCGGCTCTTCAGCCGCGGCGACGGATTCGGGCGCGGGGATGAACTCCATCGGACTCTTGATCGCATCGGGGCGCTGCAGCTTCGCGATCCATGTGGCCAGGGTGCGGTCCTGAGCCGTGAGCGGCGCGATGGGCTTCTGCGCGGCGTCGGTCGATTGATCCGGCGTGCCCACTGCGGCGGCGGACATCGCCGGACCGGCGCCGGGGCCGAGGCCGACACGAACGAGTTGCACGACCAGGATCGGCGCGATCAGCGCGCCGGCGGTCATCAAGCGAGATGACGATGTGAGCCTGCTCATCATGGATTGGCCTCCGCGTCCTTGAGGGCCACGACGCTGCGCGGGTCCAGGATCAGGTGCTCGGTCTGCACGGTCGCTGTGAGCGAGCGCTGGCCGGGCTGCGAGTTGGATGACAGGCGGACGGCGCGAACGCTGGTCAGGCCCATCGAGCCCTGGAGGCGCTCAACGAAACGCACGATGTCGTCGTATTCGCCGGTGATGTCCAGCGTGTAGCGGAGTTGCCGGTCCTCCGGCGGCGCTTGCGGCGGCGCGGCACCGGCGATCGGCGCCACCGGTGGTGTTGCGGCGGCCGGCGCTGGTGCTCGGGTCGGACCGCCGGCGGGTGTCATGCTCTCGACACGCACGCCGGCGTCCCCCGCCACGCTCATGATCGACTCAAAGAGCATCGACTCGCTGGTGATCACGCTCGCCTTGCTCCGCAGTCGATTCGCGGCGCTGGTCGCCTCGGCGAGCATCGCGTGCAATCGCGCCACGTCGGGCGCGACACGCTGCGTCGCGGCGTGCTTGACCTCCAGCGCCACGATCGTGTCGTTCAGGTCACGGAGCTGGCGCTCGCGGGGCTCGACGATCAGGACATAGCCGCCCGCGCACACCGCCAGGGCGATGCAGATCGGGGCCAAGAGGTTGCGGTGCTCGCTGAGGTTCAAGGCAGGTTCTCCCGTTTCTCGCTCGCGTCGGCCAGCGGCTGATCGGTGATCGCGTCCACCGCCCCGCGCGGGAGCGTGACGACGCCGGCGCGAAGCTCGAACCGATGGCCCGACAGAGCACCGGGCGACTTGGCGGCCATTCTCCCGGTCGTGCCGATCGCGACATCGCGCAGCACGGGCCACTGCCCGAGCTTCGCGCAGCACGCCCGCAGCGCACCGGCAAAGGACTCTTCATCGAACGCGCCGGCGAGCCCGGCGATCACCAGTGTCCCGCCCGTCTCGCTGGAAGCGATCTCGATGCGCGAGATCTCGAAGCCCTCGGGGGTCGCGTTGCTGACGGCCCGCAGCACGGCGCCGTGATCCGTGTCGGGCCCCATGATTCGCTCGACGCGGGCCTCGATGGACCGCCTGAGCGTGTTGAGCTTCTCGACCTTCGCCGCGACCGCTTCGTTCTTCACCAGCGTCGCGTCCGCCGGAGAGTTCAGCCGCTCCAGCCGGCGCTTGGCCTGATTCAGATCAGCCGAGGCCCAGAAGCCCGCCACGATGACAAACGTGAAGGCCACGCCGACGCCGGCCCACGCCGCGATGCCGAAACGCGCAGCGTCGCGACGGCGTGCCTCTTGCGCGGGGATCAGCGCCACGCCGCACGGCTCAAGGCGATGCCACGAGGTCCGGACGCTGAGCGACGGACTCACGGGCACGCTCAACCCGCTGGGGGCGGCGGCAACCGCGTTCACACCGGCCTGTCTGGCCACCAGCTCGGCCAGGCGTGCGACGCCAGCGCCGGGACCATCGACGCTGATCGTCAGGGACGCGCGCTGCTCCTCGGTCAGTCCGAATCGGAGCGACTGCTTGATCTCGATGGCCAGGCGTTGGATGATCGGCTGGAGCGCCGGCAGGACGCAGGTACCCTCGATGCCCCGCGTGGGGCAGAAGACCGACTCGGGCGTGGGGATGCCGCCGGTGAGCAGCAGCTCGCGGGCCTCGCGCTCGGTCAGCTTGGCCTCGCGCGTCTCGCCCGGGTCGCTGGTGAGCCGGAGAGGTCGGCAGAGCGCCAGCGCGAGCTGATCAAGCCCGACGCTCAGCGCGCGGACAAACTTCACAGCGCCGCCGACTCGGCACGTCAGGACGCTGGACCTGCGCCCGATCCACAGGCTCGCGCTGACCGGGGCATTGGCCGAAGTCGGGACGTTCACGCCGGCGCTGATCTCCAGCACATCGGCAGGAATGACCCCCAGCAGCCGGACGCCGGCGCTGCCGCCGAGCGACATGAGGGCGTGGACGTTGGCGTCCTGATCGCAAGAGGCGAGCATGTGGCGCTGACGTGTCGGCGCGCTGACCGGGTCGAGGCTCAGCGAGCCGCACGCGAAGGGGTGCTCGTCCAGCGAGTAGTGAGCGAGCTCGAAAAGCGCGAGCTTCGCTGCGGGCTCGCCGGCGGCGGTGCCGGCCGCGGCGGGAACATCGACAACCGCGACGCTGGCGCCGGGCAACGAGGAGATGACGTAGCCGCTGAGCCCGCGCGCGCCGAGGTCAGCGACGCAATCGGCGACAACCTGCCGGACGGAGTCGACGCACGCCGCGGCGGGCGCATCGACGGTCGTGACGCTGCGCTCGGCGTGCGCGATGCACACGCCGCCGGCGAGGACCGCGACCTCAACGCTGGTGGGCGAGACCTGGATGACAACGCTCTTCTTGGGCACGTTCGGCTCACTCCACGGGCGGATCTGAACTTCGCGAGGATGGCCCAGCACTCACCTGGGCGATCATGGACATCGGCTTGATTCCTGCTCGCCTTCGCGACACGGGCGTGCCGCGAGCAACGCGGAGGTTCGGCGAGGCCGGGGAAGGTGCGATAACCAACGCCGCGCGCCGCACTACTGCTCGTCGGTCCAGCTCAGGATTGATCGCGTGACGCCGCCGGAGCTGCCGCCGCCGCCGATGTCCAGATGCAGCCCGGCCTTGCCGGACATATCGAGCTGGTTCACGCGGACGGTGCCCATGAAGTTGCTGCCGCTTCCAGAACCGGTGAGATTCGCCCGCCCGGACCACGAGCGGAGGTGGGCGGTGGCGCTGGCCTGGTCCTGCAGCGTGAAGACCGACGAGTTGCCGGTCTGGAAGATGTAGCACTGCGAGGGTGAGCCGCCGGCGTTGATCGACGAGGTGCTGGCGAGCGTGCAGTTGGTACCGATGTACAAGTACAGTCGCGAGCCGGGCGTGATGATGATCCGGGCGTTGTCCGACAGCGAGACGGCGCTCGTCACGACGATTGTCACGTCACCGTTGACGGTGAACGTCGAGTTGGCTCCCGAGAGGCTGAAGCTGTCATAGCGCCGATTGGAGTTCGCGGTGAACGTGCCAGAACCGCTGAAAGCGCCGAGGTTTGGGAGCGTGGGCGGTGTCGCCTGTGTCAGGCCCGACCTGGAGGCCTGGGCGGTGCTGATGCCGGTGATCGTTGCGCCGCCGCTGGCGGTGATCACGCTGGCCGGGTTGGCCCCGACGCCGACGCCCGCGTTGCCCCGAATCTGAGCCATCGCTGAGAGTTGAAACGCACCGGCCGTTGTTGCATTCGTCGCGACCACGCCGCCGGAGGTGAGCACGTTTGATCCGCCATAGGGACCGTTGGCCGAGTCATACGCGTCAACGATCGCGGTCGTCACGCTGGAGTCCCCGGCGATGTTGATCGCAGCGTGCCCCACACCGTGAGCAAGCGTCGTCGCATCAAACGTGAACGCGCTGGCGGGGATCTGCACGCTGCTGCCGGAGCCGGGCAATGTCCAGTACGCGATGATCCCGCTGCCGCCGCCGTTCTCGTAGACCCTCGCGACGAACGCGTGCGATCCGGCGGTCAGCGTCACCGTTCCGGTGCGCGTCTGCCAGCTGTGGTCGCCGTCGTTGTTCACGATGCGAGCGCCGTTGATCCACAGATCGCTCCCATCGTCCGAGGCGGTGGCGAACGTGTAGAGGCCCGTCGTCGGGACCGTGATCGTGCCGGTGAAGCGGAGTGCCCAGCGGTTGTTCGGCCCGCCGGTCCAGCGGCGCTGGCTGCCCTGGTTGGGCATATTGACTTCGATCGCGGTGCCGATCATCGCAGGCGTCGAAGCCCAGTTGACGTTGTTGAGGCTGCCGGGGCCGCTGGCGAGCGTCCAGCCCTCAACGAGCAGGCCTGGCGTGAGCCCGCTGGCGCTGGCAACACTGCGGACGACGGTGCTCACGCGGCGCGACGACGACGCGGCACTCCGGGAGTTGATCGTGATGGTCGTGTCATTGCCGGCGGTAGTCGCAGTGGCCGCTGCCTGCGCAAAGCCGATCACCGGATCGCTGGTCGTCACGCCGTCTTGAGAGATGCCGCCGATGGACCCGTCGGCATCCTCATCAACGTTCGCGTAGACCTCGCGCAGGCTCATCGCCATCGCGCCGTCCGCGGCGTACTGCGCCCGCACCCCCGCGAGCGCTCGCTGCGAGATGTCCGCCTGGCGCGTGCCCGTCAGCAACGCCGCCGCGACCACGACCTGAAGCAACACCAGCGCCAACAAGATCGAAATCGCCGCCGAGCCACGCGCCGCGCGATGCCCACCCGACCCGCGCTCACACCAGAGCGACCTCGCACCCCACAACACAGCGCCCAACGGCCGCACCGCGACCCGCACATGCAGTGTCACGTTCATGTTCGCGTTCATGTTCATGTTCGCCTTCATCACGGCCTCGCTCCGGCCATCAGCGACCGGATGAACACCTCGGTACGGAGCGTCTCGTTGATGCCCGAGCGGCTCAGCGTCAACGTGATTCGGAATCGCTGGATCGCCGCGGTTCCGGCGCCGCTAACCGGCAGCGCGATCGCCGCCCCGCTCTGATCCAGCGGCACGATCGAGAACGTCGTGACGTTCGCCGCGATCGGCATCGCCGTACCACCGGCGTCGGAGTAGAGCACCTGCGTGCCATTCAGCGCGAAGGATGAGTTGGTCTCGAACGTGATCGCTCCCGACGAGACACTGGTGATGTTCGGCGCCGCTGGGGTGCTGCCGACCACCGCATTGATGTCCCGCAGCCGGCGCGTGATGACCTCCATCGCGCTGGAAGCCTCACCGGAGAGTTGCGAGCCGACGCCCGCGCTGCTGAACGATGAACTCGCACGCGAGACGATGGCCGCGGTGACCGAGCCGAGCACGCCGATGATGACCATCGCGCACACCAGCTCCACGAGCGTGAACGCTCCGGCCCGTCGTCTACGAGATGGGTTGCGTGCGAGCATCACGGCGTGTAGTCGGTCAGCACGGTCGCGAGGATGAGCGTGCGGGCACCGCCGATCGGGTCCTGATAGCCGACACTCACCGAGACGGTCCGATAGCCGGTGCCGGCGACGAAGTTCGGCCCTGTGGTGACAATGGAAGTCGTTCGCGAGAAACCGGGGAACCCGCTGATCGACGATTCGGCGGGGTAGTTCGCGGGCACGAGGTACGCGTAGCCGCGCGTCGTTGAGTGACGATCGGCCATGACGCTCTCAAGCCGCTCGCTGGCCAGCCATCGCGCTCGCGTCGCGAGCGTCTGGCTCGCGCGCCTCGAGGCGGCGCTGGCGATCGCCATCACCAGCGGCGGGATCGCGATCGACATGACCACCATTGTGACGATGCCCTCGATCAGCGTGAGCGCGCGCCGAGAGCGCCTGGTGCGCGTGCGCTTCGGTGCCCGGGCACAGGGCGAGGTCCGGTTGCTCTGGCGTGGCATCATCATCGCGCTCATGGGAATGTCGCCCAGACCAGGCCGGAGCGAGCGGTGATCGTGACGCTCGGGCCGGCGCTCAGTGTGATCGTGGCATTCGACGTCAGGATGGTGGTGTCGACAAGCATCGGCCGGCCGTATCGATCGAAGCCGACCTCGTTACCGGTGAGGCCCGCGACCTGGAGCGTGACGCCCGCGAGATCACCGCTGCTGAACGAGACGGACATCGGCGCGTTGGTCGCCGGATCGGTGATCGTGATCGCGGTGCCACGACCCGCGCCGGGCGAGCTCTCGGCCAGCACGCTGTACGCGCTGGAAGCCGGGCTGAAGCGGACCCATGAAGTTACACCCGTCGCCTGGGCGCGCTGACGGGCAAAGCTCACGTCGCGCAGGAGCTGCTGCGTCGCCCCGCGCTCGCGGATCGAACGCATCGCGCCCACGCTCGGGATGGCCGCGGCGGACAGGATCGCCAGCACGACGACGACCACGATGAGTTCGACGAGCGTAAAGCCCGCGGATCGCGATGGAGTGTGCGTCGCTGCAGTTCGCATGATTCATGCGTCCGAGGGTCAAGGCCGGAATCGACGTCAGCCGGCGGCACTGTGCCGCCGGCTGAGGCCGGGAGTGTCACACAGGTCACGGGCGATGCGTTGCCGCGGCGCCCGATGGCGATCAGAGCTGGTTGGCCGTCATGAAGCCGCCGCCGGACGCGGGCATCGTGGTGGTGGTGCTGCTGTTGATGTAGAAGCCGTAGCTCGGGGGCGTCGTGGTGTTGTCCACGTAGTAGCGCCAGCCCGCAGTGCCGCCCACGGTGCGGGCGGTGAACTCCGCGCCCGTCGCGGCGGTGATCGTCGAGAGATTGTTGTACGGGTTGTTCGGCAGCTGATCCTGCAACACCGTGCCCAGCGTCTGCATCTGCACCAGCGTGGGATACGCCGGCGTGCCGCTCAGAGAGCTGTTGGCGTAGAAGTTCTGGATCGCCGAGCGGACGTTGCCCAGCGTGCCCTGCGTCGCGGCGGTACGCGCCCGATCGCTGTAATCAAAGTACCGTGGTACCGCCACGCCCGCGAGAATGGCGAGCACAACGATGACGGCGATCAGCTCGATGAGCGTGAACGCGGCACGACGACGATCAACTCGGTTCTTTGCCATTTCATCAACCTCCAGAGTTCTGCCCGTCACGAACATTCGCGACGGGCTCCGAGGCAACACCTCGGTGCATGACTTGACTATCGAGATCATCAACCCACGAGGTTGACCATGTTCCACATTGGAAGGAAAATCGCCAGGGCCACCACCAGCACAACCATCGCGATCACGACAACCAGCACAGGTTCAATCAGTGTCGAGATGTTCTTGGCGGTGTGCGCAGATTCTCGGTCGTAGTGGCGAGCCACGACGGCGCACATCCGACCCACCTCGCCGCTGGCCTCGCCAGAGGACAGCATTCGGCGGGTGAACGGCGTGATGTACGTACACTGCCGAAGGCTGTCAGTCAATCTCGCGCCGGCGCGGACCGAGCTGGTCAGCAGAGCAACATCGCCCTTGAGCATCGGCCTCGCGGCCGACCTGCCCGCCAGCTCGATGCTCTCGATGAGCCCGAGCCCCGCGCTGATGCTCATGCCCATGACGTGACAGAACCGGCTCATGGCCGCCCCGCGCAAGAGTGTGCCGATGACCGGCACGCGATGCATCAATCGATCGATCACCTCTCGCCCACGCTCGGACTTCAGCATCGCGCGCACGATGAAGATCGCCAGGCCCACCGCCCCCAGATACGCCCACCAGTACGACTGCAGCGACTCGCCCACGAACATCAGCACGCGCGTCAGGTCCGGCAGCTCCACGTTCCGAGCCTTGAACATCCGCGCGAACTTGGGAATCACAAAGCCGATCAGGAAGGCCACCGCGATCACCAGGACCACGATCACGCACGAGGGGTACATCATCGCGCCCTTGACCTGCCGGCGCGTCTCCTCGCTGCGTTCCATTAGCTCGCTGAGGTGCTCCAGCACCTTGCCCAGCGAGCCGGACTTCTCCGCGGCGCGGATCGTCTCGATGTACATCTCGCCGAAGACCGCGCGATGCGGCGTCAGCGCCGCCGCGATGCTCTCGCCGGCCTCGATCCGCCCGGCCGTCTGCTGGATGATGGCCTTGAGCCTCGGGTTGCTCTCCTGCTCGCTGATCGACAGCAGCGCATCACCGATGGAGACGCGGGCGCCGATCAGCACGCCGAACTGGCCGGTGAACGCGGCGATCTCGCGCGTGCGGACGCGCCCCCGGGTCGCGCGGTCCTTGGCGTGCTTGATCCACACCGGCGTCAGCCCCTCGGTGCTCAGGCGACGGAACGCCTCGCTCTCAGAGGCAGCGTCAACGCTCGAGCGCACCGTGCGCCCGGCCTTGTTGATCGCCTTAAAGTTGTACGTCAGCACGCTCATTCAGTGTCTTCCTGATGTCCTCGATCTCACATCGTCCGCGGCCTCAGGCTCGCTCAGGCCGCCTTCCGCACGCCCTCGGTCGTCGCCACGTCGATACTCGCCACCGCGGCCATCCGCGCCACCTCGTCCAGCGTTGTCAGCCCAAGCCGGGCCTTGTCCAGCCCGTCCATCCACATCGGCTTCATCCCACTCTCCAGCGCGCTGCGCCGGATGCGGACCGCGTCACCCCCGTCCAGCGCGCTCTGCACGCTCCCGGTGACCATCAAAAGCTCGTACAGACCCAGCCGCCCGCGATAGCCCGACCCGGAGCAGCGAGCGCACCCGGCGCCGGCGCAGAACCGCTCGCCCGGGTCCAGAGCGAACCGCTTGGCGTACGCCGGCGTGACCTGCGCGGGCCTGGAGCAATCGACGCACACGCGCCGGGCCAGCCGCTGCGCGATGACACCCAGGAGCGAGCCGCTGATCGCAAACGCCGGGCAGTTGAAATCCAGCAGACGCGGGATCGCCCCCGGCGCGTCGTTGGTATGAAGCGAGCTGAGCACCAGGTGCCCCGTCAGCGCCGCCTGCATCGCGATCCGCGCGGTTTCCTCGTCGCGAATCTCACCGACCAGCACCACGTCCGGGTCTTGTCGAAGAATGGACCGCAGCGCCCCGGCGAACGTCAGCCCGATCTCGGCGTTGGTCTGCACCTGGCGGATCATCGGCAACCGGATCTCCACCGGATCCTCGATCGTCACCACGTTGCGATCCGGCGAGTTCAGCTCCGCCAGGGCCGCGTACAGCGTCGTGGTCTTGCCCGAGCCGGTGGGGCCGGTGACAAGCACCATGCCGTTGGGGCTCTTGAGCAGCTCGTTCATCGTCTCGATCATGCCCGCGGCCATGCCCAGCTCGCCGAAGGTCTTGATGGACGAGGCGCTGCTGAGAAGTCGCATCACGACATTCTCGCCGCAGACCGTCGGGATGATGCTCAGGCGGATGTCAACCTGGCGTGTGCCGCTGACGGTGCCAGCGGTGAAGCGAAACTTCCCGTCTTGCGGTCTGCGCGTCTGCGTCAGGTCCAGGTTGGCCATGACCTTCAGCCGCTGCACGATGCCCGCGTGCAGCGTTAGGCTGGGCCCCTGAGCAACCTGCAAACGCCCGTCGACGCGATAGCGCAGGTGCAGCCGAGTCTCATCGGGCCCGATGTGGACATCGCTGGCCCCGCGCTCGATCGCCTGCGTGATGATCTGATTCACCGCCGCGACCACCGGCTCCTTGCCGGTGGTCAGCGTCGCAGCGCTCGAGGCGACACTGATGGCCTCCGCCCCCTGCGTGCCGGTCATCGCGTACGCCTGATCGATCAGCGCACGAAGGTGCACCGGCTCGCACAGCACCGGCTCGATCTCCAGCTTCAGCAGCGCACGGAGCTGGTCCACCGCTCGCAGGTCCATCGGATCGGCCATGCCGATCGTGGCGATGCTGTCGATGACAAACAGCGGGATGGCGCACAGCGACTCCGCCGCGGACCTGGGCAGCCTCGACGCGTTCTTCAGCTCGATCTGATAGTGCGACAGATCAACGTACGGCACCTCGCAGATCGAGGCCCGCGCGATCGCCACCGTGCGGCTGTTCACCACGTTCTGCGCGATCAGTGTCTCGATGACGCCGGTGCGCGTCTCCAGCGCGCTCTTCTGCGCAGCCGAGAGCGCCGCGGCACTCACCAGCTCCTGCTCGACCAGCCACGAGATGACAAAGTCGTCATGCTCTCGCACGGTCGGTCTCCTTGCCCGGCGCTGGCACCGCCTTGGCCAGCTCGATCAACCGGCGCAGCCCCGCGGCGTTCGCCGGATCCTCCTGGTCAACCAGCGACATGCCCAGGTAGTACGTCGGCTGCCGATCGATCATCTGCACCCGCATCACTCGCAGCGAGAGCTCGATCGCCGGCCCCTCTTCAGTCGTGTGGGTCATCACCACCCGCGCACGCTTCGGAAAGAAGATCGCGGTATTGAGCCCGAGCCCGCCCAGCGAGCAATCGGTCATGACCGCCCGGATCGTGTTGGACTTGTCCACGACGTTCGAGCTCAGTCGCAGGATGTCCGCGTGCTCCGGTGACATCACCAGCCCAACGGGCATCGCGCACCGATGTCGCTCGTGCTGCCGTACCGCCAGGTTGTCGTTGCCGATGGTCATGCTTGGTCTTCAGTTGACATCGCCAGAGCCAGTTCGCTTCGCTGATCACACACGCACACCAGGGTCTCTTCCAAGAGCGTCCCGGGCGAGTTCATGCTCCACGATCCACCAGGTCGTGATCCGTAGTGAAACTTCGGCTCTGCCAGCCCGGCAGTTCACCGGCGGCCCCGTGGCCGGCAAGATTGTGGACAATCACCAGCGCCCGGCTGCTGCTGAGAACGCCCCACGGCCGATAACTCGGCGCGACGACACTCCTCGCGTGTTGGTAGAGAAGTCGCCGGCTCGGCGTGCCTAATGCGTGCCGCTCATCCACTCGGGCAACGCCGTCACCCGGCCCTGCCCATCGACGCACGCGATGGTCGACGACGCCACGACGCACAGCTCGCTGCCAAGCTCGGGGCTCGCACGCCAGACCTCGTAACCGTGCTCGATCTTCACGCGCGTGGCGCGTTGCACCACCGTCCGCACCTCGATCTGGTCGTCGTATCGCGCCGGTCGTTTGTACGACAGCTCCAGCTTCACAACCACCAGGAACACGCCGGCCTGCTCCAGCTCCGCGTAGCTGACGCCCGCGCTACGCAGCAGCTCGACGCGCCCCATCTCCAGCCACGTCACATACGCGCCGTGGTGCGTGACGCCCATCGGGTCACACTCGTTGTAGCGAACGCGCAGCGTGACGACGCCGCTGGTCGGCACGGGGCCGCTGGGCGTCGGGAGTTTGCCGGGCTCGTAGGCCTTGAGCGGGTTCACACGTTCAGCATACCACGGGCTCGCCCGTCTACGCTCCCCGTCCAATGACCGCGCAGCCCGGCGATTCCGTCACCCGCACGCTCGACATCCCAGGTTTGGGCTCCGTCACGCTGCGTCGCCTGCGCCCCACCGACAGCATCGAGCAGCTCACCGACTTGCTCCATCGCGCCTATGCCAAGCAGGTCGCCATGGGCCTGCACGCGCTGGCGAGCCATCAGAGCCCCGAGGTCACGCGCCGTCGCGTCAGCCGCGGCGAGTGCTTCGTCGCTGTCGTCACCAGCGACACGCCCGGCGCTCAATCCAGCGCGGCGGCGGCCACCGACCGCCTCGTTGGAACCATCATGTTCCAAGAGCCGAGTTGGGGCGGCGCGCCCACCAGCGGCCCGCGCTGGTTCCATCGCCCGGATGTCTGCAACTTCTCGCAGTTCGCCGTCGAGCCGACGCTCCAGGGCAAGGGCCTGGGTGTACTCCTGCTGGACGTTGTCGAACGCCGCGCCCGCGAGCTGAACCTGCGCGAGATCGCCCTTTCAACCGCGGAGCGCGACACCGACCTGGTCAACTTTTACCGCCGCCGCGGGTATCGCGATATCGAGACCTTCGATTGGGGCGTGACCAACTACACGAGCCTGATCATGTCCAAGTCGCTGGCGTGACCCCAAGGCTCCCGACGTCCCCGCCGCGCCCGACTCGGCGCACCGCCCACACGCCGTTACACTCAAAGCCTCGTGCAGCTCGCCATCATCATCCCGGTCTACAACGAGGCCAAGCTCGCCCCTCTGCTGCTGGAGCGATTGCTCCGCACGCCGCCGCCCGGCCTGCCGATCGATACCGATGAGCCCGGCACCTCCAGCGCCCGCGTCCGCCTCACCCGCCGGATCTACGTCATTGACGACGGCTCCACCGATGCCACCGCCGAGGCCCTCGCCCGCGTCGCAAGCAGCGCCGAGGCCCACGGCTCAATCACCCTCCTCCGCCACACCCAGAACCGCGGCAAGGGCGCCGGCGTTCGCACCGGCCTCGAAGCCGCGATGCGCCACGGCGCCGATCTCATCCTCATCCAAGACGCCGACCTTGAGTACGACCCGCGCGACCACGCCCGCGTGCTGGAGCCGATGCTCGACGGCCGCGCCGACGCCGTGGTGGGCACACGCTTCGGCGGCGAGGCCCATCGCGTTCTGTACTTCTGGCACTACCTGGCCAACCGCTTCATCACGCTCTGCTCGAATGTCTTTACCAATCTCAACCTCTCCGATGTCGAGTGCTGCCTGAAGGCTTTCAACGCCGAGGTCGCATCGCAGCTCGACCTGCGGGAAGACCGCTTCGGCATCGAGCCCGAGCTGGTGGCCAAGCTCGCTCGGGCCCGCGTCCGGTCGCCCGGTCACGCCGCGGCGTCAACACCCGCGAATACCTCAGCCCCCAGCCTCCGCCCCGCCCGCGTCTTTGAGGTCGCTGTCAGCTACGCCGGCCGTACCTACGCCGAGGGCAAGAAGATCAAGCCCCGCGACGGCCTCGCGGCTCTCTGGTGCATCGTGAAGTACGGCTTCACCTCACGAACTCGCTAGAGCGCGACCACCAGCAAGATGCCCCAACCCTCCAAGCTCTGCCCCCCCCAGTTCTGGGTACGCGGCGCCGGCACAATCAGCATCACCCGCACAGATTGACCGCAAACTTCGCGAGATTGCAATCGTCTCGCGAAATAACTGTTTCCGGCGGGCGTTCATTAACGCGGCTCGGGGGTTTCATTGGGTCATCGCTCAGGAGACAAGATCATGACGAACGCTTCAACCAGCCCCGCGCCGCGCAAACCTCGCACTCGCTCGCGCCGCGCCGGCGTATTCGCCTCGCTTGCGCTCGTCGTCGCCGCGGGCTCGGGCTTCACGTACTACGCCATGGCCGCGCTGCCGGCGATGCCCTTCCCGCCCGCGAACCCCTTCAGCGAGCAGAAGCGCGTCCTGGGCAAGATCCTCTTCTGGGATGAGCAGCTCTCGACCTCGATGGCCGTCTCCTGCGGCACCTGTCACTCGTTCACCCGCGGCGGTGCAGATGCGCGCGCCGCCCGCAACCCCGGCGACGACAACATCCTGAACACCCCCGACGACATCCTCGCCTCGCCCGGGATCATCCGCTCCGACGCGCAGAACGACTTCCAGCGCGACCCGGTCTTCGGCATCGCCCCGCAGATCACCGGTCGCTCCAGCATCTCGCCGGTCAACGCGGGGTACTCGCCGCAGCTCTTCTGGGATGGCCGCGCCAGCGGCCAGTTCATCGACCCCCAGACCGGCGTCGTCGCGATCAACGCCGGCGGCGCGCTGGAGAGCCAGGCCGTCGCTCCGCTGCTGGACAACGTCGAGATGGCCCATGGCGGGTTCGATTGGGCCACGCTGAACTCACGTCTGGCCGCGTTCCGCCCGCTGGATCTGGCAACAAACATCCCCCCCGATGTCGCCAGCGTCCTGGCCAGCAAGCCCTCATACCCCGAGCTCTTCCGGCAGGCCTTCGGCACCTCAGAGATCAGCGCGCGGCGCATCGCCTTCGCGATCGCGACCTATCAGCGCACGCTCGTCAGCGATCAATCACCTTGGGATCGCTTCGTCGCCGGCCAGACCAACGCCCTCACGCCAAACCAGCAGAACGGCCTCACCCTGTATCAGAACCAGGGCAAGTGCAACCTCTGCCACACGCTCCCGCAGACCACCGGCTTCGGCTTCCGCAACATCGGCATCCGCCCTCCGGCCGAAGACCTCGGCCGTCAGCTCGTCACCAACGACCCCGCCGATCGCGGCAAGTTCAAAGTCCCCAGCATCCGCAACGCCGGCCTGAAGGCCACGTTCATGCACAACGGACAGTTCAACACGCTGGGCCAGGTCATCGGCTTCTACGCGCGGGCCCCCGGCTCGCCCCCGCAGTTCGCCGACAACCTCGATCCGCTGCTGGTCGCGCCGGTCGGCGGCCCGCCCGCGATCCCGCTGAACCCGCAGCAGCAGCAGGCCGTCGCAGACTTCGTCGCCAACGGCCTGCTCGATACGCGCGTCCAGACGCAGACGTTCCCGTTCGACCGCCCGCTGCTCTTTGTTGATCGCCCGGTCAACGCCGCGACGATCCTGGGCACCGGCACGCCGGGCCAGGGCAACCTCACGCCGACGATCATCGCCCAGACACCCGCGATGATCGGCAACAAGTTCTTCCGCGTCGGCCTGGCCAACGCCCGTGCGGGCGCCGCTGCCACGCTGAACATCAGCAACCTGCCGCCGGTCAACGGTCGCATTGTGCCGATCGCGACGATCGGCTCAAAGATCGTGGACTCCGTCGGCACCGAGAACGGCATGACGACGATGCACATGGAAGTGTCGCCCAGCATGTTCGCTCAGGGTCAGACCGTCTTCTTCCAGTGGTCGATCGCGGACGCAGCCGCCGTCGGCGGGCAGGCGTTCTCGCCTGTGGCTCGCTTCATCCCCTTCTGCGGCTCGATGGGTTGCCTGCCGATCGGCTGCTCACCGGCAGATATTGCCGCCGATGACGCCACCCCGCTGCCCAGCCTCGTAAGCACCAACAACGGGCTCACCGAGGGCGACTACAACCTCTTCTTCTCAACGTTCTTCGAAGCCGGCCCGGTCTGCGATATCGCCAACGACGACGGATCGCCCAAGGCCCCGTTCGGCATCGATACCACGAACAACGGCGTGACCGAGGCCGACTACAACCTCTTCTTCAGCATCTACTTCGACGGTTGCTCGCTCTGAGCGGAAGGGCCGAGCTTTCAGGGCCGGGGGCCGAGTCGGACCTGCTGACCCCTGAACGCTGAAAGCTGAAAGCTCCCGCGCGGCTGGCGTCCCGCCGACCTCTCGCAGACCCCCGGCTGGCAGGATGTAGAAAACGAAGCTCGCAACTTCATGAAGCCCCGGCTCACGCGAGCCGGGGCTTTTCGCATACGGCGCACCACGCCTGATTGCGGCCTGATCAAGCCTCGATTCCGCTCTGGCAAGAGTCTGCGCCAAGGCCACGCCAACCGACGCCAATGCCGTCGCACCGTGGCCCCTAGGTCACGATCGCGTCATTCTTTGAGTTTCTGCTTGCGAGATTCTCCAGAGTCGCTATATTGACATTGGCCCATCACGGAGACGCGGTTGCAATCTTTGTGTTCCCCTGCTTGATCCGCTTCGGCGATCGATCCGCGCCGCGATTATGTGTCCCCCAGACAATCAGGAGCACGGCGATGACCACGCCGACACATCCGTTCCCCACGGCGACCGCAACCGCGTTCCGCCCACACGATGACACGCCCTCGCACCACGCGAGCTGTGCGGTCGAACCGTTCCCCGAGCAAGCATCGCCGATGCCCGCGAGCGAGCAAGCTGCGTCCGCACCGCCGCGTGCCGCTGGCACGTCGCGTCGCGCGTGGCTGGCGGCTGGCCTCGGTGCGATCGTGGGCACAACGTCAACGCTCGTGCGTCCGAGGCAAGCCGCCGCCGCGCCGAGCTCGATCCCCGCGGAGATCGACCCCGGCGGGCTGATCCATCGTCTCGTGGATCGCACCACCTACGCCGCGACACCGGCGGATATCGCCCTGGCGACCTCGCTGGGCTACTCCGGATACCTCGAGTATCAGCTCGATCATCTGAACATCGCCGAAGACGCGGCGCTCACCGCGCGCCTGGCCGCCCTGCCCACGCTCTCGTACACCGGCCAGCAGCTCTACGACTCCGTGCTGGTGCCCAACTCGTCAACGATCGTCAACGAGCTCATCGAGGCCACGATCCTGCGCGCCGTCTTCTCCAAGCGCCAGCTCTTTGAGCGGATGGTCGAGTTCTGGTCCGACCACTTCAGCATCGACATCGCTCAGAGCGACTCGCAGTTTCTCAAGACGCTTGACGATCGCGCGAACCGCCAACTGGCGCTCACCACCTTCCCGCAGCTGCTCAACGCCTCGGCACGTTCGCCAGCCATGCTGGCGTACCTGGACAACGACACCTCCAGCAACAACCTGATCAACGAGAACTACGGACGCGAAGTCATCGAGCTCCACACCGTCGGCGCCGACTACTTCTACAGCTTCCCGCCCGCCAGCGTGCAGGCCACCATCATCGCCGTCTCTCGATGCTTCACCGGCTGGGGCCGCTACGCCTCGAATCACAACGACACCTCGCCCGGTGGCTCCGGCACCGCACTCCGCGGGCAGTTCTACTACAACCTCACCGGCACCCGCAACCGCGTCACCTCCAACGGCGTGAACTTCGGCACCGCTGTCGCCGGCTCACACGACACCGGCTCCAAGACCCTCGGCACCATCTTCGGCTCCACCGTCATCCCCGCCGGGCGCACCGGGGCCGCGGGCCAGCAAGACGCGCAGGACGTGCTGGACATTCTCAGCTCGCACCCCGCGACGGCGCTCTACATCAGCACCAAGCTCTGCAAGCGCTTCCTGGGCGAGGGCGTGCCGACGAGCGTGATCAACGCGGTGCGCGACACGTACCTCAACCCCGGCAACCCGCAGGGCATCGGCGATATCAAGGCGATGCTCCGTGTCATCTTCTCGCCGAACATCCTCGCCGGCGCGTTCCCGCGATTCAAGCGCCCGTTCCATCTGTTCTGCGGCGCGATGCGTGCGCTGCCCACCACGATCACCTCCACATCCACCTTCCGGACACAGCTCACGCGCGCCGGGCATCTGCCCTTCGCCTGGTCATCGCCTGATGGCTATCCAGATTCGACGACGTACTGGACGGGCCAGGTTCTGCCGCGATGGTCGTACTGCGCAGCTCTGCTCACCAAGACCGACGGCACCGCCGGCGGCATCAGCGGCCTGCTTGTCGACGACGCCGCGTTCTTCGCCGGGGCCACCACGCCGGCCCAAGTGGTTGACCGCATCGATCAATCGATCTTCGTCGGGCGGATGGACCCTGCCAACAAGGCCGCGCTGCAGGCCACGCTCAGCGCCACACCCACCGCAACTCAGCGTCGCGACGCGATCTCGCTGGCGCTCTCGCTTCCTTCGTATCAGTGGTATTGACCCAGCGTTTGACTCAGTGAAGTTGACGCCCGATCTTCCGTTCGATCTCTCATCGGAGCACGCACGTGTCTGATCACTCCACCAAGTTCTGCTGCGACGAGTACGCCGAGCTCTCGCGCCGTCGTTTCCTTCAGGTCACCGGTGCAGGCGCCACCGCCGCCGCAGTGCTCTCGACCGCGCCAGCGTGGCTGCCGCGCGTCGCATACGCCGGCACGCCGCCCACCTCCGCTCGCGACGTTGTCGTCTCGATCTACCTGCGCGGCGGCGTCGACGGCCTCTCCGTCTGCGTCCCGTTCAACGACCCCGTCTACGCCGCGCCCGCGACGCGACCGAACCTGCGCGTCTTCGCCCCCGACGACACCACCCAGCCCGTCGGTCGGCGCGCCCTGGCCATCGCCAACGCCAGCGCCACCAGCGGCAGCAACACCTTCAACTTCGGCCTCCACCCCGCGCTCAGCCCGCTCCTGCCCGCGTACCAGGCCGGCAAGTTCCTCATCGTCCAGGCCACCGGCCTCACCAGCACCAACAAGTCGCACTTTGACGCCCAGCGCTGGATGGAGAACGGCCAGGCCAACAGCAACAACGTCTTCACCGGCTGGCTCGGCCGCCACCTCGCTTCAACGCCGCCCATCAACCCGCAGAGCGCCCTGCGCGCCATCGGCGTCGCCGACGGCCTTCAGCGCACTCTCGCTGGCGCGCCACTCGCCCTGCCCGTCCCCAATCTCCAGAGCAACCCCGGCAACCCGCCGCTGCTGAACAACCTCGCCGCCGTCACCAGCTCGAACTCCGGCGGCTACGGCGTCGCCGGCACCAGCGCTTCGAGCACCTCCCGCCGCGCGTTCCTCGGTAACGCCCACGCCGGCGTCCCCGATCCGCTCGGTGCCGCCGCCGCCAACACCCTCAACACCATCATCCGCCTCAACCAGATCGGCGCAACCGGCTATCAGCCCGCCGGCGGCGCGGTTTACCCGACGAGCTCGCTCGGCTACGCCATGCGCTCCACCGCGGCCCTCATCAACGCCAACGACGATGCCAGCGTCAACCAGTTTGTCGAGGCCGTCGCGATCGACGTCGGCAACTGGGACACCCACTCCGCCCAGTTCTCTTTCAACGTGGCCTCCGGCGTCTTCACCGGCCAACTCGTCAACAACCTCAACGGGCTCGCGCAGGCGCTCGGCGCGTTCTTCACCGACGTCATCGCGACACGCAACAAACGCGTCACCGTCGTCGTCGTCTCGGAGTTCGGTCGTCGCGTCGGCGAGAACGGCACCGTCGGCACCGATCACGGCTACGGCAACGTCGCCATGGTCATGGGCTCGCACATCCTCGGCGGTCGCGTGCTGACCACCTGGCCCGGCCTCCCCTCCGGCACGCCCGCCACCAATCAGGATCTCCAAGTCACCACCGACCTGCGCCACATCCTGGCCGAGATCGTCTCCAAGCGGCTGAACAACAGCGCCAACCTTCCGAGCATCTTCCCCGGCTTCACGCCGAACTTCCTCAACATCTGCACCTGAACCAGCCTTCCGCGTCACGATGCCCCAGCGTTCGCGATCCAGTCCGCCCCTCCTGCGAGCACCACGCATGATCACGCACACCGCCAATCCCAACCGCGCCGCCCTCGCGACGCTCGCGCTCCTGTCACTGGCCGCTCTCTCGCACGCGCAATCCGACGCCATCTTCTCCAACGCGCGCCTGCCGGACCTGACCGACCCCGGCCTCGCCACCGGCACGCTCACCACCAGCGGCGTCACCGCCCCCGCCACGAAACGCTGGAGCGAACTCCAGGCCACCGGCCTCACCGCCATCACCGCCGCGAACGCCATCACCGGCTTCTCCGTTCACGATGACGAGCACGGCTACCGCCTCGCCGATGACTTCACCCCGACCTCGCCCTGGTTCATCGACGAGATCGTCGTCTACGCCTTCGTCACCGGCGCGGGCCCCAGCAACCCGTTCACCGGTGCGAACTTCCAGATCTGGGCTGGCCAGCCCGGCGCCGCGAACAGCTCCATCCGCTTCGGCGATGAGACCACCAACCGCCTCATCAGCGCAACGGCGACGGACATGTTCCGCGTCTTCTCCACCGCCCCCGTCGTCGGCGCGACCACGCCGATCGCACCGACGACCGATCGCGCGATCTGGGAGCTGCGCCTCAGCGTGTCTCCGCCGCTGTCGCTGCGAGCCGGCACGTTCTGGCTCGATTGGCAGGTGACAACCGCACCGGGCGTCGCCGCGTTCTCGCCGGCGATCACAGTCGCTGGCCAGCGCTCGCGTCTCACCGGCCCGGCCTCAAACGCCAAGCAACTCCGCCTCGCCGAGCCGCCGGTCCTTGCCGATGCGTGGCTCCCGGTTGTTGATCCCGGCAAGCCCGCCCCCGCGCCGGACCTCGCACAGGATCTGCCCTTCATCATCCGCGGCGTCGCGCTCCCCACGCCCTGCAACGCCGCGGACATCGCCAACGACGCGGGCCAGCCCATCAACAACCCCGCGGAGCTCCCGGATCCGCTTGTCACCAACAACGGCGTCACCGAAGGCGATTACAACGCCTTCTTCGCCGGCTTCTTCGACGCACGCTCCTGGTGCGACATCGCCAACGACGACGGCTCGCCACTGCCGCCCTTCGGCACGCTCGCCACCAACAACGGCGTCACCGAAGGTGATTACAACCTCTTCTTCAGCATCTTCTTCGACGGCTGCTCGTTCTGAGGCCAAGCCGAGGGCCAAGGGATCAGTGCCGAGGGCCGAGGGGTGAGACGATCGGGAATCGGGAATCGTGGAAGTCCAAATGCAACAAGACCCCGGCGCGCCGCGCGCCGGGGTCTTGCGTTTTCTTTTGCCTTCACGATTGCCTATTGCCGATGGCCGTCCGCGATCACCGATTGCCGTCCCGCGATTGCCGATCGTCTCAGCACTCAGCACTCATCGCTCAGCACTCTGCTCTCTGCCTCACAGCGCGCAGCCATCAAAGTAGATCGCGAAGAACAGGTTGTAGTCGCCCTCGGTGACGCCGTTGTTCACCGCCGGCGCGATGCCACCGGTGCCGAAGGGGGGCAGCGGCGTGCCCTGGTCGTCGGCAATGTCGCAGACGGGCGCGGCGTCGAAGTACTGGCCGAAGAAGAGGTTGTAATCGCCTTCGGTCACGCCGTTGTTGACGTAGGCGGGGCCGGTGGGGCCGAATGGCGGGAGCGGGTCGCCGGTGTCGTAGGCGATATCGACGGCGCAAAGTCGCGTGACGCCGGGGTTGCCGATGGCATTGATGCGATCGGCGAGTTCCTGCGTGAGCCGCTCGACGTTGATCGTTGTGACGGGGCTTGCGCCCGCGGCGAAGTTCAGACTCCCGCGGAAGTCGTAGACCAAGCGCGACCAATCCTCGGAGCCTTCGAGGATGTCCTTTGTTGCGGGGTAGGCTGGGTCAACGCGGTTGATGTCGGCCGTGACGAACGTGAGCGGCTCGAAGTCGCCGTCGCGGTCCCAATCGATGGGGCCGGATTCGACGACTTCGATCGGCGGGAGCGGACCGATAATTGCGATCGCAGCGATGGAACCGCCGATGCCGTTGAGTTCATCGAGCGCGTTCTCGTTGAGTGTGGGGAGCGCTTGGCGGGAGTAGTCGAGTGTCCAGCCGGGGCGCGATGATTCGGTCTGCCACGCGTAGTTCATGATGCTGTGGTAGTTGGGCTTGAAGTTGTGCTTGTCTTCGTCGCCCTGGTGGCCGCCGTGGAAGAGCCCGAGGGTGTGGCCGAGCTCGTGCATGAAGGTGGCGGCCTGCTGATCGGGGGTGCCGCCGGGCGTTGTCCAGCCGCCGAGCGTGACCATGAAGTCGTTGCCCGGGACCTCGGCGAGGCCGGAGGAGGTGGTGGTGCCCCAGTTGTTGGCGAAGATGCAGTAGCGGAAGACCTGGCGCTTGGCTTCGAGGATGTTGGCGGCGTTCGGACTCGCGCGATCCGCGGCGTCTCCGAAGCGGGCTGCCTTGATCTGGTGGAACTCGACGAAGTCGTTGGGAAAGTCCTGGAGCGGGATGTTCTGGTCGGCGGGGTCCACGATGAGATTGAGTTTGACGCCGTCGATGCCGCTGGGGTTGTTGATCAGCGCGTTGGGCGCAGCGCCGAAGGCGGCGACGACGCGGTTGAGCGTTGCCTGCGTGGGCGCGCGCCCGACCATGGCGTCCACCTCGACGAAGACGTCCTTGCGTTGCCAGTGAGCGCCGAGCGCGGGGAGGTTCAGGTCGATGACGCCGTCGCAGTTGATGTCGAGGCCGTTCTGTTCCCAGATGTCGAGGAGGCCGTCGCCGTCGGTATCAGGCGAGGGCGTGGGCCCGCGCCGGGCGAAGCCGGTGCTGGGGAGACCGCCGGGGGAGAAGGGCAGGCCGCCGACGAAGATGGCGTTGCCGGTGCCCGGGTTGAAGTTCACGGCGTCATAGGCCACGCCGCTGAAGTATCCGCTCGCGGACGTGGCGCCGTAGGACGTGTAGCGGTCGCCGTCGAAGCGCACGACGCCGGCGAATGTGAGGGTGTCAAGCGTCGTTGAGTTGGGGTTGTTGTAGGCGACGGTGGTGCCGAAGCCGGTGACGTAGATGTGCAACTTGTCGCCGCTGCCGTCGTCGAGGACGCGCATGAACTCGGCGGGCCGGCTGAGGCCGTTACCGACTTTTTGCCATTGACCGCCCGAGTAACGGGCGATCTGGTTGAGTTGGACGGTGCCGTCGGCGGTGGCGGTGAAGCCGCCGCTGACGTAGAGCTCGCCATTGAACACCGCGACGGCCTGAATGCCGCCGTTGAGCGGCGGCGCGGTGAAGCACTCGTAGGTGCTGCCGTCGAACGAGACGATGCCAGTGGGGCAGAGGATGACGTCGGAGTTGAAACGCTCGCCTCGGGCGATGCGGCCCGGGCCGAAGAGCAGCAGTTTGCCCTGGAAGATCACGGCGTGGAAGACGATGTTGCCAAAGGGGCCGCTGACCGGGGTCGTCGGGCCGTACACCGTCGAACTCAGCATCTCGTATGACGAGCCATTCCAGTAGGCGACGCGCCGGTCAACGATGTCGCCGGTGGGGGTATCGGGGAATCGCAAGTTGCCGCCGACGAGGAGCTTGCCGTTGGGAAGGCTGAAGACCGCCCCCGGAGTCTGGACGCCATTGGGAGAAGGCGTGCCGGGCCAGTCGATCCACGTGGAGCCGTTCCAGATGCGTCCGTTGCGGGTGAAGGGTGTTGAGGACGGACCGACGGCGTAGACGCGGCCGCCGAACGAGGCGATGGAGTTGGTGCCGCCGTTGAACGGGTCGCCGTTGAGGCCTGCGGTGAGCGGGCTCCAGGTCGTGCCGTCCCACTGCGCGACGCCGATGTTGGGGACGCCGTTGATTGTGAAGCCGTCGCCGCGCGCGACGATGGTGTTGTCCTGAACGACGAGGTCACGGACGGTGCCGCTGAAGTTCTGGGGCGGCGACGGCACGGACCACGCGATGGAGCAGGGCTGTCCGATCGCGAGGGTCGCGGAGCTGGCGAGGGCGAAGAGTGCGGCGAGCGCGTGTCGGCGGATGCGTGTGAGCATAAGGAAAACTCCGGAGATGGCTTCGGAGAGAATACCTTGGAGTTGGGGAAGCGACAGGAGAAAGTGGCGAAGTGGCGAAGTGGCAGAGTGGCAGAGTGGCAATCTGGCGAGGTGAGAGCGTGCGGTTTGGTGGATGGTCGCGGTGCGAACGAAAAAACCCCGGTGCCTCTGCGCCGGGGTCTTGTTGTGTTTGGTATTCCACGATTGCCGATTGCCGAATCCCGAATCCCGAATCCCGAATCCCGATTGCCAACGGCCTCGGCACTCGGCACTGGAACCTCGGCCCTTCCCTCAGAACGCGCAGCCGTCAAAGTAGATCGAGAAGAAGAGGTTGTAATCACCCTCGGTCACGCCGTTGTTCACCGCTGGGGCAATGCCGCCGGTGCCGAAGGGCGGCAACGGCGTGCCTTGGTCGTCGGCGATGTCGCAGGCCGGGCCGGCGTCGAAGAAGGTGGCGAAGAAGAGGTTGTAATCGCCTTCGGTGACGCCGTTGTTCACGAGGTTCGGATCGCACACGCCGGTTGGCGGCAGGGCGATGCCGGAGTCGTACGCGATGTCCGCGGCGTTGCAGCGGGCGGCGGTGATCGTGAGCGTCGCAGTGCTGCTGGTCAGGCCGCCGCAGGGCGCGGTGACGATGCAGCGGATCGGCCACACGCGCCCGGGCGCCGCGGCGCAGCCGCCGACACCGATGCTGACGTTCGGTGAGTTCACGGGCGATGCGTACGCGGTGCCCGTGCCGCCGCCTGGGCACGGGATCGGCGCGGGGGCGGTGCTGAGGTTCTGCCAGCTTTCGTTTGGCGGGGCGGAGGTCTGGATCTGCCACGTGTACGCGTACGCGCCGGTCGTCGGGGCGACGGCCACCGCGAACGTCGCGGCGTTGGTACACGCGCTCACCGAGTCCGGCCCCGTGATGGCGGTGATGCCCGAGTTGCTCGCGCCGGTGTATCGCACCCACGCGGTCATCGACTCGCTATTGGCCCAGAACGTTGGATCGCCGAAACCCACCTGGCTGCTCCCGGCGACCTGGATCGGCCCGAGCGACGGGAGTGTCAGTCGCTGGATGCCGTCGATCTTGAGCGTTGCGCCGATGCCGCCCGCGGCTCGCTCGATGCGATAGTCGTGATAGCCGTCGGTCGTGTTGAACGGCGTGGTCACGGTGTTCGCGCTGCCGTACTGGCCAAAGACTGTGTTTGAGAGGAACACCTCCCCGGAACCGAGGCCGATCCAGAACACGCGCCCGGTGACGTCATAAATCCAGATCGCATATCCCGGGCGCGGCCAGCCGTTGGCGGTGTTGATGCTGCGGTCCGGTGAGCTCACGATGCGGACCCGCGCCTCAAGGGCGAACGGCGCGTCGAAGTTGATCAGCGACTGCGTGTTCTCCCACCAGACCCCGCCGCCGAACGCACCGGTCGCGGCGAAACCGAGCGTCGACAGTTGCAGCGCGCCGGCGGCGATACCGGATGCGTACGGCGCCGGCGGGTCAATCTGCTCTTGGCGTGTCCAGCACTGCGCCTCGGGCAGCGTGCCGAGCCCGGCGTCAAAGGTCACCCAGGGCTGCGCCGCCGCGGCGGCGGTGAGCGTCCCGACGATCGTGGCAAAGAGAGCAAGCGTGCGGGCCATGAGGGTTCTCCGTTGGAGGAATCGACCTGCGAATTTAACGCGCGGTCGGTTGCACGGGAGGTTAATTGCGTATGCAAACGGCAACTTTCTTGATCCGCGACAACACGCAATGCAGGGGGGTCGGGGGGAACCCAGCAGAGGGCCGCGACGGCGAACGAAAATGCCCCGCGCGGGCGGGGCTTTGGGCTGGGATTGGGATTGAATGAGTGGCGGTGGACGAACGCGTTTGGCCTCGATGGCGGCCGTCACCGGGCATTCGTCGGCGGGCGCTTGGCGACGTCATTGAGCGAACGCGGAGCTACCACGCGGCCCTCGGGCTGTTTGCCTTCGCAGCCGTCGAAGAAGATGCTGAAGAAGAGGTCGTAATCGCCCTTGTTCACGCCGCTGTTCTCGAACGGTGGCTGGCCGCCGTTGCCGAAGGGTGGCAAGGGCTGACCGGTGTCGTCGGCGATGTCGCAGGCGAGACCGCCGTCGAAGAAGATGGCGAAGAAGAGGTTGTAATCGGCTTCGGTCACGCCGTTGTTGACGTACTGGGGGCCATACGGTCCGATGGGCGGCAGCGGCGTGCCGTCGTCATAGGCGATGTCCGCGGCGGTGCAGCGGGAGACAGGCACAGCGGTCACGATGACGGAAGCGGTTGTACTGGGCACGCTGCCGCAAGCGTTGGCAAACACGGCGGTGTACTGCCCGCTGTCGCCGGGTTGCGCTCCGACAATCGTGAGCGTGACCGGGGCGCCGGTCGTGGGCGAAGGCAGCGGACCCGCAGCACCGCTGACGAACCCGCCGCCGGGCGAGGCGCCGCCCGGGCCATTGGTGATGTTGACGCCGTTGCGCTGCCATTGAACGGTGATGTTGCTGAGTCCGGAGTTGGCGGCCGCGGCGAGGACGAGGTTCTGTCCCGCGTCGATCGTGACGGCGTCGGGCTGGTCGGTGACGAAAATCCGCGGGGGGCCGTAGCGGGCGATTCCCAATGCGACCGACGAGCCGATAGAGCTGAAGCCGCCAAGTGCCACGAGGTCTCCATTTGGTAGCAAGGCCAGCGAACCCACCCCACCATCTAGGCCGGTGCCAAGAGGCCGCCACGCCACACCGTCCCAACGCGCGATATTGTTCGCATTGACACCGCCTGCGGTGGTGAAAAGGCCCCCCGCAACGAGGTCGCCGTTGGGAAGCACGATTAACTCGTGCACGGCGCCATTCATCCCCGAACCAAGCGGCGACCAAGCCGAGCCATCCCAGCGAGCGATCCGGTTTGAGGCCACCCCGCCAGCAGTCCAGAACTCCCCTCCAGCGATCAGATCGCCGTTCGGAAGGACAGCCAACGCGAGGACCCGACCATTCATTCCTGACGCGAGTGCTGACCAAGCGGAGCCGCTCCAGCGGGCGATGCGGTTGACGACCACCAGGCCTGCGACGGCAAAGTCGCCCGCTGCTACCAGGTTCCCATTGGGGAGTACAGCAAGTGCGTCCACGTTGCCGCCCACGCCGGATGCGCCGAAAGACACCCAAGTCGCGCCGGTCCAGCGCGCGATTCGACTCGTGCCGCTGACCCCGCCAGCGGAAGTGAAGCTACCTCCGGCGACGACGTGGCCATTCGGGAGTACCGCTAGGGTGGAAACAGTGTTGTTCATTCCCGATCCCAAACCAGACCCAGTTGTTCCGTTCCATCGAGCGATGCGACCGGGGGTAAACCAGCCTCCCGCCACCACCTCGCCATTCGGGCGCTCTGCCAACGCGAGCACCGTGCTGTTGAAGAACAAGTAATCAGACCAATCTGAACCGTTCCAGCGACGAATCACGCCGAAGATCGTGAACGGAGCCCCAGGCGCCTCTCCGCCGGCGAGGAGATCGCCGCTACGAAGCACATGGAGCGTCCTCAGGCCGGTCGGCAGGCCCGGTGCGGCCAAGGCCGTCCAAGCCGAGCCGTTCCAGCTTGCCAAAGAACGTGCCGGCGCTGCCCCAGCGGTCTGGAAGCCACCCGCCGCCAGAAGATCACCGCTCGGCAGGATCGCGAGCGAGCGCACTTCGCTGCTCATCCCGGATCCGAAGGCAGACCAGGCCGTGCCATTCCAGCGAGCGATGTAGTCGGCACTCACGCCTCCTGCATTGCGAAACTGGCCACCCGCCACGAGATCGCCGTTGGGGAGAACAGCCAACGCGGCTACGTTCGAAGTCATGCCCGACCCAAACGTAGACCACGAAGAGCCGTTCCATCGAGCTATGTGGTTCTGGCTGGATCCGTAGGCCGTCGAGAAGATGCCGCCAGCCACCAAGTCGCCATTGGGGAGCACGGCGAGCGAAAGGACTTGCAATCCACTCGAGTCACCACGTATCCCTTCACCTAGTGGAAACCACGCCGAGCCATTCCAGCGCGCTACGCGGAGAGCGGTGACGCCGCCCGCGGTACCGAAGCTGCCACCTGCGATCAGGTCGCCGTTTGGAAGTACGGCGAGGGCTAAGACTCGCGGGTCGAAGCCACCTATGCCAGTTCCCAATGGCAACCAAGAAGTCCCGTTCCACCGAGCGATGGACCTTGCGCTCGTCCCTCCAGCGCTCGTGAAATTCCCACCTGCAACCAAGTCGCCATTCGGAAGGGTGACAAGGGCGTTCACGGAGGCTGGAAACTGCTGTGAAACGCCCGTGCTCAGAGCGGACCAGGCCGAGCCATTCCAAGTTGCAATCCCATTCACGACGACGCCACCGGCAGTGGTGAACTCGCCACCAGCGACCAAGTTGCCGTTGGGGAGTACAGCGAAGGACAGGATCGAACCGTTCGTGCCGGTGCCCAGCGTCGACCATACCCCGGACGCCGGGTCATAGATCGCGATGTTGCCAGCCAGCACCGTGCTCGCGATCGTGAAGCTCCCGCCGACAACAAGCTTCGCGGAATCCGGCCCGGGCCCGTCCGGATCCCACATGATGACTGCATTCACGGTCCCATTCGTGCCACTCACTCGTGCCGTGGTCGGATCGAACGATTGCCACACCGGCTCGCACTGCGCGCGGGCCAGCGACTGGATGCCGAGAGACACAACAACAAACGCGATCAACGTCAACACGGCAGCAACTGCACGGGGCATCCGGGGGCTCCTTGATTCGGGAACTGTCAAAACAAGTTTCTAACGGTACCGCTCAGGCGAGTGTTCGTGGGCGAAAATCTGCTTCTCTGGCCAACATTTGTTGGAGCATTGATACGGCACACCAGCGGAAACCCTGGCATTACATCCGATGGTCCCCGACCCATCGCCCGTAAAGCACCCAGCCCACGGCACGGGCCGTGGGCTGGGTGGATTCATGCAATAGGTGTTCAGCCGAGTTCGCGGATCGCGACCTCAGTTCACTTAAACGTCGTCTTAAACGTCCGCACCGCCGCCTCAAGGTCCTTCTCAACCGCCTTGATGTCCTTGGTCTCAACAAGCTTGTCACGCACGGCCTTGCCCAGGCCGTTCATGTATTCGATCAGCTTGATCTCGAACTCGCGAACCTTGCTGGTGGGGACGTCGTCGAGCAGGCCGCGGGTGGCGGCGAAGATGCTGATGACCTGGTCGATGACGTTCATGGGGCCGTACTGCGGCTGCTTGAGTAGTTCGACCATGCGGGCGCCGCGGTCGAGCTGGCGCTGGGTGGCCTTGTCCAGTTCGGTGCCGAGCTGGGCGAAAGCTTCGAGTTCGCGATAGCTGGCAAGGTCCAGTCGCAGCGAACCGGCGATCTGCTTCATGGCCTTGATCTGGGCCGAGCCACCGACGCGGCTGACCGAGATACCGGCGTTGATCGCGGGGCGGACGCCGGCGAAGAAGAGCTCGGGCTCGAGGTAGATCTGGCCGTCGGTGATGGAGATGACGTTGGTCGGGATGTAGGCCGAGACGTCGCCTTCCTGGGTCTCGATGATCGGGAGGCTGGTGATGGAGCCGGCGCCGTTCTCATCGCTGAGCTTGACCGCACGCTCCAGCAAGCGGGAGTGGAGATAGAACACGTCGCCGGGGTACGCCTCGCGACCCGGCGGGCGACGCAGCAGCAGCGAGAGCTGGCGATACGCCACGGCCTGCTTGCTGAGGTCGTCATAGATGCACAGGGCGTGCTTGGGCATCGGCATGCCGTTGGGCAGCTTCATGCCCGGGGTCTTGCCCGTCCACATGAAATACTCCGCCATGGCGGTGCCGGAGTACGGCGCGACGTACTGCATCGGAGCGGGGTCAGACGCACCGGCGTTCACGATGATCGTGTACTCAAGAGCGCCGGCCTTCTTCAGCGTGTCAACGGTCGCCGCGACGGTCGATTCCTTCTGACCGACGGCGACGTACACGCACACCACCGCGTCCGGCGTGCCCCAGAACTGCTTCTGGTTGATGATCGTGTCAATCGCGACGGCGGTCTTGCCGGTCTTGCGGTCGCCGATGATCAGCTCTCGCTGGCCCTTGCCGATCGGGATCATCGCGTCAACAGCCTTGATGCCCGTCTGCAGCGGCTCGTGCACCGGCTTGCGCTCGGCGATGCCCGGGGCGATGATGTCCACCTTGCGGCGCTCGCTGGTGACCAGCGCGACGCCGTCGTCCAGCGGCTGGCCCAGCGGGTTCACGACGCGACCGAGCATCTCCGGCCCGACCGGGACATCCATGAGGCGGCTGGTGCCCTTGACCAGATCGCCTTCCTTCACCGCGAGGTAGTCACCATAGATGACGGCGCCGACGGTATCGAGCTCAAGGTTGAAGACCTGGCCCATGACCGAGCCTTCCTTGGTCTGGAACTCAAGGAGCTCGCCGGCCATCGCGTTGGACAGGCCGTAGATGCGGGCGATGCCGTCACCGACTTCGACGACGCGACCGACTTCAGAGACCTCGAGTGCTCCGGAGTACTGCTCGATTTCCTGCTTGATGACGG
>JALHNK010000026.1 GCA_022843565.1 Phycisphaerales bacterium | reverse complement strand
GGCCGTAGAGGTGGGCAACGAGGCCGTCGAGTTCGGCCCGGAGTGCGGCACGCTCGCTCTCGGAGGGCACTTCGGAAACTTTGACACCAGCGGGCTGTGCAAAGTCCGCCAGTGCGGTTCCAGCGCAGGCCAAGGCCGCGGCCCTCCTGATCACTCCGGACTGCGATTGCTTGTTGCTGGGAAGCGGAACGGGCATCTGGTAGAGAAAGAAGGCGTTGATATTGGTGGTCACGCTCTGACGTAGTTTGTAGTCGAACACAAAGCTGTTGCCGAACGCCAAGCACCACAGCATCTGGGCGGCATCGAGCCGCGACTCCCAAAAGTTCAGTGAGTTGCCCGTGAACTGCATGGCTGGAATGAGCGAGAGAATGAACGTGCGCTCGTTCGTGTTGCTTGCGATGGACCGATGTGCAAGCCGTACGTGCTGGTAGGCCAGTTCCTGCCCAAGGTCGTCCTCGCGCCCCAGCAACTGCTTCCGTCCCGCCTTCTCCTCGATCCAGTACCTGGGCTCGGCGTAGCTGTGGTCGAACTGCCAGATCATCTTCCCCTCGTACAGCGGCAGCCGCCCCTTGCCGGGCTTGTCGAGGAACAGCCGCGACCCGTCGGGCTTGTTCGCGTCGTTGGTCATGTCGAACTCGCGGGCCAGCCGCAGGTTCCAGCCGTCCTTTCCCTCGCTGCCGAGCATCGGGAACCTGAGCATCTTCTCGGCGATCACGGCGTCGACGGGGCCCTTGAACTCCATGATCGAGAGCGAGTCGGGCGCGAGGCGACGGGCGGTGGCGACATCGATCGTCACCTGACCGCGAGACTCAGGGTCGGGTCCGTCGGGGAAGCGGCTCAGCTCGGCCACATCGTGGCGCATGAACGCGGCGGGGAAGCGTTTGGTCTCGCCACTCTTCTGGAAGGTTAGGACGACGAACTTGAACGAGCGGTGAACGTTCTCGAAGATCTCGCGGCGGTTCTCAAAGCAGACGAGACCTGTGACGGTCGCCTCGCTGAAAAGCATCTCGCGGAGCTGCTTAGAACCAAGGTCGGTGTAGATGCCGCTGGGGATGACGATGCCGCATAGCCCGCCTGGCCGGAGCAGGTTGTAGCACTGCTCGACGAAGAGCTTATACAGGTTGATATCGGTGCCGGCCTTCCTGCCGTTCACGATGCTGATCTGGTTCTTGTACTGCTCCGCGGAGCGGAAGTAGGCCGAGAGCGGTGGAAACTCTTCACAGTACTCCAGCCACTTGTCGCGGACGTCCTCGTCCTCGAGCATCTTCTCCTGCTCGTCCTCGAAGTCGTGGATGTTCATCTTCTTACGCGTCACTAGGTCGGAGTGGTTCTGGAAGAACTCCTTGCCATTGGGCTTGAAGATCTCCCACGGCGGGTTGGTGATGATGGCGTCGAAACCGCCGCGATCGGCCACGACTTTGTCAAACATGTACGCCCAGTGGAACGGGCGGAGGCGATCGATGTCGGTCGGGGCTACCGAGCGCTTCTTGTTGACCTTGGTGTCTTTCTTCTTGGTGTCCCACCCCAGGACGTGGTACTGCACGCCCAGGTCGTGCATCTCGGCCTGGAGCATGTCGTTGAGCTGCTGGCTCGCCGCCTCCGCCGCCTTGCGGATGCCGTCGCGCTTGCTGGTGAGGCCGTCGTCGTACGTCCCGGCGTCTTTGTACGCACGCAGCAGGATGTTGCGCCGGTTCAGGAGCGTTCGGTACTGCTCGGCGAACATGTTCCGCTCGCGGCCGCGGGCGTCAAAGTCCCCCTCGTCCACGTGCAGCAGGCCGATGAGCGAGTTCCCGGAGAGCACGTTGAAGTCGATGTTGGGGAGAGGCTCGAGCTGGTCGACGGTGTCGGCGGAAGCGACGAGGGTGAGGAACAGACGCAGGCGGGCGATCTCGGTGGCCTCCTCCATGATGTCGACGCCGTACACGTTTTGCGTGATGATCTGCTTCTTGATGTAGTAGAGAAGGGATGGGTGCTCGCTCTCGACCTGCTTCACGCGGGCTTTGAGCGAGGGAGATCCGCTCATGCGGACCCAACCGAAGACTCCGGTGTAGATGTCCACCATCCCCTTCATGGCGGCGATGAGGAACGCGCCCGAACCGCACGCGGGGTCGAGCAGGCTGAGTCCCGGCAGCACCTCGTCGAGCAGGCGCGTCGCCAGTCCATCGTCCATCTTGCTGAGCATCTGGCCGATGGTGTCGAAGTCCCGCTTGGGCAGGCCCGCGGCCGGCGAGCCGGACGTGTTGACGCCGTCGAGGATCAGTCGGTGGATCGTCTTCTCGCAGAGGTAGTCGGTGATCTCGGGGCGCGTGTAGAACGCGCCGAACTCCTTCTGCTTCGAGGTTGTGTAGTTGATGTACTTCTCGAAGATGTAGCCCAGGACGTCCGGGTTGATCTCGTTGTCGCTGCCGCCGGGCGTGTCGTCAAGGTTCCAGGAATAGCGGGAGAAGAGCTCGAACAAACGCTCGAAGGGGGCATCGGGCACTTTGATCTCACGCTTGGCGTCCTCTTGCTTCTGCTCGACCGGGTGCTTGAGGAAGAGGCCGCCGTTGAGGTACCTCACTTCGCCGAGCGGGATGCCGTTGTACGGCTTGCGGAACTTCGGCGGCTTGGCGAACCCCTCGAAGAAGAGGTGCTTGAGAAAGCCGTCGTAGTACGCATCGTGACCCAGGGCATCGCGGGCCTCCTCGAGCTTCTGCTCCAGATACCGCCTGCCCGCTTCATCGCCGCCGTCGATGAACCCCTTCTTCTGCAGGAAGTAGACGAACATCAGGCGGTTGAGCAGGGCGGAGACGAACCATCGGCGCTCGCGCTCGTCGGGTATGCCCTCGACGGAGGTGAGGAAGTCGTCGTGGCGCTTGGTGAACTGCTCGAAGAAATCCTTGGTGATGCGTTCGACATCGAACGCTTTCGTCCACTGCGCGATCCAGTCCTTGGGGTCGCTTCCGTCGGGCGGCCACTCGAGATTGGGCAGGTTGTAGCGGGCGACGGTTTTGACCGCGCCACCGACGGTCCAGCCGAAGGACGCAAGCTGCGGCGTTTTGAATGACTCGCCGGGGTCCTTGAAGTAGGCGAACCGGAACGACGTGTAGTCGTGGGTGCAGATGAAGAGCAGATGCTCGCGCTTGAACGAGGCCAGTTGTGAGTGCTTCCGCTTGCTGGGCACCAGGCCACGGAGGATGTCGCGGAGCGTACCGGTCATACCCCTGCCGGCCGCGTCGTCCTTGAAGGGTGCGCTGTCCTTAAACTCGATGAGAAAAATGCCCCATGGGCAGTCTGCAGAAGGAACGAACTGCTTGATGCGGCCCTCGGCAACCTTGCGGGAGAGGTTGCGGGCGCGGAGGTCCGCTTCGGGCCATTCGTATGTCACGTCCTCGGTGCTGGTCGCATCCTCGTCGATCGGCCAGGCGAGCGTCTCGCTCAGGAGCCCCTGAAGGAACGTCCTCTCGTTCTTCACCTTTGCGAGGGTGGCCTCGATGTGCTTCGGGGTGGGCATCGGTCAGTTGAGCTCCATCCAGCACTTGAGAACCGGCTTCACGCCAACCGGCACTTGGGCCGACTTGAGATACGTGTTCTTGATGTGCTTCTCAACGGCCTTCCGGGCGGCGGCGAGCGCGGGCTGGTCGATCTCGGTGTGGCGCTCGGTGCCGGGCGTGGAACGGATCAGGTCGGCGACCGATTCGACGCTGAGATCAACCGGGGCCTCGCGGACCTTCTCATCGACCATCGTGTATAGGTACCAGACGGCGTCGCCTGCGTTCTCGGTCCATTCGCCGGCCCCGTCAGGCCCGGGGCGGGCATAGCAGAAGAAGACAGCCCTCGTCCCGGGCTTGACGTGCCGCTTGCCGCTGAAGACGCGTTGCGGGAAGCTTGCGATCCGGGCGGCGAGTGTGGGGTCGGCGGTCAGGAGCTTCTGGTACTCCAAATGCAACGCCTCGAGCGGCGTTTCATGGCCCTCGTACGCCTCGTTGAAGTCCTTCAGTGCGTCATAATCGTCGTCGGGCGTGAGAAGCTGCTTGCCCTCGATGCCGAAGGTTTTGCTGATGCGCAGGGTTTTATGCGTGACCTTGCTGAAGAGCGTGAGCAGACTGTTGAGCTCGTCGGGAGGAAGAAAGTTGTAGTAGGCAACATCGCCACGGATGGAGCCCCGGTCGCCTGGATCGGGGAAGTCGACCTTGATCGTCGCCTCCACCGCGGGGTTCATGCGCCGATCCACACGGCCGATTCGCTGCATGAGTCTGACCGGGTTCCAGTGAAGGTCATAGTTGATGAGCCGCGTCGCGTCCTGGAGGTTGAGGCCCTCAGAGAGGACATCGGTGGAGATGAGAATGCGGATCTCATCCTGTCTCTTCGCCGCCAGTTCAGCGGGAGTGGTGCCGTTGTAGTAGGGGCTGAACCGTCGAATGAGCGCGCCGCGGTCGCTCGTGGAACTGCTGTCGATCTCCTCGACCCCGCTGATGCCGGCTGCGATCAACTCTCGCTTGAGGTACTGCGCGGTGTCCTTGAACTCGGTGAAGATCAGCACCTTGTGCCGGCTGAGAACGGGGTCCTTCTTGAGCAACTTGCCAAGCGTCTGCAGCTTGTCGTCGTGGGAAGGCTTGAACCGCGCAGCCTCCTTCAGGAAGTCGGCGAGCTGGTTCAAATCGGAGTAGCACTCGTGCAGCATCTTCGGCACGTCGTACTTTGCACGGTCGAGTCGCTCAACGTCGTCGAGCATGTCCTGGGGAACGAGGTGAACATCGTCATCGGCATCGGGATCATCGAAGAGAGTCGCCTCGCGGTCGATCGCGCCGACGAGGTCGGCGTGCTTCTTCTGCCAGTCGGCGAAGTGCTTCTTTTCCACCGGCGATAGCGCGTGCACCTCCACCCAGGCAAGCACCCGACGAAGGAGGTTGACGCATGAGTTGGTGAAGGCGTCGACCGAGCTTTCGAACCGCTTGAGGAAGGCGGTGCGGACGAGGCCCACAACCTGACCCTGTCGACCCTCAGCGAACTTCTGGGCCTCTCGCTCCTCGGCCGGGCCGATCCAATAGTTCAAAGGGTAGTAGATCGGCAGGTAGAAGAGCGGCGACTCCTTCTCGAAGGCCGTCTCAACCATGCCCAGCAGCCTGCCGTATGTCTTCTTGAGTTCATACGCGGCGACCTGGGGCGGCTGACGCGTAGGGAAGCTGGTGATGGCGGCCCCGGCGGCGAGCTGGGACTTGCGGACGTATGCCCGACTGCGCTGGACGACGAGGGCCTGAAACAGCGCGTCATCGCCGAGAAATCGCGTGGCTTCGACAGCTTCATCGGTGATGTCGGACGTGTTGTCGCCGTCAGCGCCGATGGACTTCAGACCCAGTTTCCGTTGCAGCGCTGCCTCGATGCGTCGGAAGTATCCGGGCAGTGACTGAATGCCGAGCGGAGCCGCCTTGAAGTAGTCGGCCTCGCGGCGGCTGAACAGCTCAATCATGTGCTGCAGGTCGATGAGCTTGTTGTTAACCGGCGTGGCCGTCAGCAGGAACAGCGACTTGCCAGCGGCGATCTCGTAGAGCTTGCGATATCGCGAGGGCTTGACCTTGCCCTCGCCCGGGATGTATGCGGGCCCGGGCTTGAGCGGATCGGAGACGTTTGCGGGCGTATCGCCGCCGCGTGTTCCGGGATTGCGGAAGTGGTGTGCCTCGTCGATGATGATGACGTCGGCGTTGCGGGCGACGTCATCGAGCCTCTTCTGCAGCGTCGCGTGCTCACGCGTCAGATCCGTGTGATTGAAGATGAGCACACCTGGTCCGTAGGCGTCGCCGAGATCGGGGAGTTCGCGGTTCAGTGCCGCTTCCCAGACCGGCTCGCGACCCGCCTTCGGGACGAACAGTGCTACTCGCTTACGCTCGTACCTCACGAGCCATTCAATGAGCATGAGCCCGACGTAGGTTTTGCCCAAGCCCACGCCGTCGCAGAGGAACGCTCCGCGGTATCGGGACGCGATCTTCTGCAGCTGTTTGTACCCATCTTTCTGGTACTGGTCGAGCTTTGGGAACATTGCCGATCCGCGACCGCCCTTGCCGCTCTCCCAATCCGTCACGGTCTGTTGGTACCCAGCAAAGAGCTGCTCGAGGGCCTTGGCGAACACCTCAAAAGGCGAGTGCTCCCGAACGTGCCGTTCGATCACGCGAAGAATCTCAGGGGTCACGTCCTCGGCGTTGTCCCAGTGGTGCTCGTACCACTCCTGCAGCACTTTCACCGGACCGCCGGTGATCTGCACATTGAGTTCGATGTTCTGCGTCAGGCCGGGGACGGTGAAATTGGACGAGCCGACGAGTGCCGACGATCCGACAACTTCCAGTCGGGCGTGTGTGATGTACGCCTTCGCGTGGAATTTCTCCTTGCGGTAGACGCGGCAGGTGATCTTCCCGGACTTCAGGGCGTTGACGATCGCCGGCACGCCGCTCAGGAAGTCATTCTTGTCCTTCTCTGATTCCAGGCTGTGGTCCAGAGCCGACGTGATCTGGGTTAGGGTCCGTTCGAATGCGATCTTCGTGCGGCTGGACACCTCGTTGCCCATGAGGATTCGGATACGGTCGACCTTCTGCCACTCGCCATCCAGCGCGAGAAGCGCACCGATCTCGAAATAGGCGGTCGCGATGTCGATGCGCTCGGAGAGTTGGCACCAATCGTGGAGATAGCGCAGTGCCTTCCAGTCCTCATCGCTGTTGTCGACGATGAATAGTTCGCTGCCGGTGATGCTCGTTCTCGTCGGCATGTCAGCACGCCCCCCAGTGGCGATATCCGAAAGAACGCACCCCAGCCTTAGCCAGCTCGCGCTCGACTGAGCGTGGCACGCGGAACTCACCACCAACCACGTGACCGGCGGTGTCGATGTTCCCGCGCGTCTCCGCGTGGACAAGATCGGTTTGTGGAGCGGTTGGTTGGGTCATCGTGAATCACTTCTTCGTGGGGCGAGCCGCTTTCGCGGAAGACTCCTGCAGCCAATTGTCGATGGACACCTTGTGGAAGCGCCAGTGGCGACCGACTTTGTGGCCGGGGACACTGCCGCGCTGGACGAGTTTGTAGAGGGACGACTGCGACATCTGTAGATACACCGCCAGATCGGAGATCGTCATGACCTCCGGCGTGGTCGGCGGATGACGATGTGGAGCGCGTGCGCGGGCCATCGGCACAGTGTAGCAGTTGCTGGCAGCTGGTGGACGGGCCGATTCGCCCGGGAGAGCCTCGTTGTCCGCGCCGAAGCGACGATGGGCCGCCGCGCAACGAGGAATGCCCCGGCGGTCCGGGGCATGGAGGGGGAAGTCGACTCGTCCCCGACTTTCAGGTGTCGCCCAGATTTGGAAGCGGGCCGTCGGTCGCTTCGTCCCATTCAAGGGCGAAGCGCTCGGCGATGTCCTCGAGGTCGTGCTCGGTGAGGTACTCGGCGGTCTTCCGCTCCTGGCACGCGGCGACGGCCCGCGCGAGGTCCGTCCACTCTTCGATGGTGAGCATGTGGTCCTGGCGTGCGCCGAGCAGGTAGAGCGCGGCCTGAAGAACGGACTCCAGTTGCTCTTCGCGGTTGGGGGCGGGCGTCGCGGTCATGGCTCAGGCTCCCTTCCCCGCGACAAAGACGCCGCGCTCGTGCTTCTTGAAGCGGGCGGCGGTGCCCTTGGCGGCGATCTCGCGGATGATGGCGGCGTAGAGCGTGGCCTCGGGCGTCTTCCCGCCGGGGCTCGTCCACAAGCCCTTCGCCTCCATCGCGGCGATCATCTCCTTGGCCCGCATCGGCACCTCGCTCGCGGCGAGCACCTGCGCCGCCGCGCTGAGGGCGCTGATGCGCTTCGAGGGGGTGGGCGTCGTCTCTTTCGCGGGCGGCGCGGCCTTCGCCGCCTTTCGGGACTTCCGCGCGTCGCTCATCTCGCGCTGCATCTTGCCCATGTTCTTGATCGTGCCCTTGCGTGCCATGTCGGACTCCTTCTGTCGGGTGCGGAATCCCGCCGCACGCTGCGGCGGGGAAGCGTGGCGGTCGCGGTTTCCCGCGACGCCGCGTGGGGTCATTCGGCGTCGGCCAGGAACGCCTCGACATGCTCGGGGTCCATGTTGCTGAGGAACCCGACCAGATCGATCAGGTCGCTGCGGACCTTTCCGAGGCTTCCCGCGAAGCCCCAGTTGCGTGGGTCGGCCTTGGCCCCCTCGGCGTGCTTGTCGAGTTCCATCTGCAGCACGTCGAGCAGGCGGGCGATGTCGTTGCGGCGTGCGGCGTAGGTCTCGGCGGCGGTCGGTTCGGGCTTGGTCGTGCGCTTCGTCATGGTCGTGCTCCTCGGGGTTGTGGTTCTCTGGTAAACAGCGAAGCCCGCATAACGCGGGCTTCAGGTCGTCGGATCGGTAGTGCGAGTCGTGCTCGGCCGGGGCTTCGGTTGCCCGACCGCGTTCAGATAGTCGATCAGGTCGCCCGCGTCCCAGGTGTCGTAATCCACCGGGTCGTGTTCGGTGGGCGCGTCGCCGCGATCGCGGTCGACCTCGAACAGGCGGAACCCGCCCGGCGCTCCGGCCTTCGGCCCCCAGTGCCCATCGGCGTGGCGGCCGCGACCGGCGGGGATCGTGTCGATCGACCAGCAGCGGCCGTCGGGTGTTTGGACCTCGACGCTGCGCACCGCGAACCCGCGGCGTCCCAGCATCGTGGCCATCTCGATCGTGCTCTTCGTGGTGGCGTTCATGTTCGTGGTCTCCGTCGCGGGGTTCCGCCCCGCGTTGTGACACATGAAGCCATGACATTCGGGCACAGGCAAGGCAAACCGGAGCGATTTCGCCGTCATTCCGCGACATGTGGGCAAGTTCGGCCACATGTGGGCAAACGGGCGGATTCGGCTGGGAATCGCCTATATCCGTGCGAAACAAACTCTGTTTACCCGCGCGGCTGTTCCCGTAGGCATCGCGTTCGACCGTCCCCCGCCAAGTACCTACGCCGGGGCAGCCGGGCGTCTACGTCTACAGAATCCCCGCCCACGGCGGCATCGTCGCGGATTCTGTATGCGTAGACGCGTAGACGCCCACATCGCGCCACGTTGGCCCGACGTCGCGCCGGTTGACGACGCCCGGGAATCGGGGCCAGCGCCGGGCCGGGCCGCCCGTGGGCGAACGTGGCGGGGCGGGCGCGGGGGCGAGAATCCCGATCATGCGCGGCCTTGTGCAAGCCCGTGTGCAAGCGAACGCGGGGTGCGTCGGAAGTGGCCAGATTCACGGGGCTTCTGATCGTGAGCCCGGGCGTTCCCAAGCTGAATGTCGGGAGTTCGATCCTCCTCGCCCGCTTTCGTGACTCGGCTTGCACAGCCTCGCAAAGAGTCGCTTTTCCCAGCACAAGACGCGTGTTTTGACTTCTCGGTGTCGCCGCGTGGTGTTCGCGTCACGTCGAGTTCGGTGGCACCGTTTTGCCCCTTCTGACGCACGAAGTGCTGGGAATACTGCTGGGGGTGATTGCTGGGATTGGACACTGGTCCATCGGTGCCCGTCGCTGCGAGTTCCACCGGAATCTGCGCGATGTGTGGGAGCTTGGCGACTGCACGGGCCTGGTCAGAGAGCCGCAGGTCGGTGTAGTGGCGGAGCGTTGTCTTGATGTTGGCGTGCCGACAGCCGCAGCTACGCCGAGATGGGCACGCCGATCCGGGTGAGCCATTGTCGGGACGGAGCCTGTGAGCGTGGCGCTTCCGTGGGCCGAGCCTTCGGCGGGCGTGTCAACGAGGAGCACGTGCCTGGCCTGCGGCGGCGATCATCTGCTTGGCGATGAGCTGGAGCGCCATGCGCCACTCATCGATGGATCGGGCGTCCGATGAAGGGCCGAGCACGACCCGCATCGACTCGACGAGGATGTCGATGACCGTTTCGTAGTGCTCGGGCTTCACGCCGTATCCGGCGTGGCGCACGCCGAGCTCGGCGACCATCGCGGCGTTCTCGACAGGTCTCTCGAAGTTGTGGACCACCGCGTCGAGCGCCGCCGTCAGCTTCCGGGCCTGTGCCGCGATGTCGCCGCGGAACATCGGCCGCAGCTCGGGCTGGGCGGCGAAGAGTCTGGAGTAGAAGACCTCGGCCAGTTGGAGATCGCATGCCCGCACCTGCGCGTACGTCTTCTTGAGCCGCACAACGAGATCAACATCAAGGGGCAGCATGTTCAGGGGCGCGTCCGGTTTGGAGACGGCCACGGGATGTCGGCGTACGGGCATGCGGATCTCCGGACAGGGTGTTCGACAAGGACGCGGAAGACTCGTGCGGTCCGCGCCGCTTTGAATTCATCGCGTGCCGGCGCGGGCCGCGGGTTGCGGGCGTGAGCGCCGCCGGTCGGACATGGTCACTTGGGCGGGACCGGCTTCAGACGGGCGGGCGAGCCGACGTTGGCGGTGATGGTGTTCATGATGTCGATCGAGGCCTTGGTGTCGGGATGATCATCCCCGACGACCCTCCGCTGGCCATCGAGCGCCTGGTTCACACAGTGCAACGCGCCCGCCCGGTCGCCTCGCGCGTGCAGGATTGTCGCGAGCATCGCGAGCCCCCGGAAGGTCTGTGGATGCTCGGGCCCGAAGGTCGCCGACAAACCGGCGACGCACTCCCGCTGGAGCACCTCGGCGGCCGGGAGGTCGCCGGATTCCTTGAGCAGTGATGCCAGTTGCCCCATCGCGACCAGCGTCATGGCGTGGCCGTCGCCGGACGTGCGGCGATTCGCGGCCAGTGCCATCTCCATCAGTGGCCGGGCCTCGGCGAACTTGCCCTGATCCTGAAGCATCACGCCGAGGTTGCCCAGCGTGCTGAGATACTCCGGGTGATCCTCACCAAGAAGGCGGCGGCGGCGATCAATGAGTTCACGCCAGGCCGCCTCCGCTTCCGCGGCCCTTCCCTGCATCGCGAGAACGATGCCGAAGTTGTTCAGTGTCCGCAGCGTGTCGTCATGGTCGTCGCCCAGCACGCGCCGCTGCGCCTGGAGGGTTTCGCTCCAGACGCGGTGCGCCTCGTCGAGGTTGCCTTGGCGTCGGTACGCGCCGCCAAGACCCGTGCCGACGCGCAGGGTGAACTGGTGGTCGGGGCCAAGCACCCTCGCGCGCCGGGCGTACGCATCCTTGAGGATCACCACGGCCTCATCGGCGCGGCCGAGCGTGCTGAGCAGGCTTCCCAGCGAGTGCAGCGACTGGAGCGTGTCGACGTGGTCTTCGCCGAGCGACGACCGACGCAGCGCCAGGGCGCGCCGTAGAACCGGCTCGGCGTCGGCGTGCAGACCGAGCTGGTTCATCGTGTCGGCGAGCTGCTGGAGAAGCCGCGCCGCAAGCCGCGGCTGATCCGCAAACTGCGCGTCGATCGACGCGCGATATTGCGCGAGCATGCTGTCATTGAGCGACCGCACCGCGATCGAGGTAAAGTTGACGCCGCCGGTCAAATCGGCGAACTGCCGGCGCGCGTGGTCGGCCGCGGAGACCCCCGCCCCGGACTCCGCCGCGGATCCCGCGGCCGCACCCACTCGCTCGCTCAGGGAGTCGCGGAGTCTGTCGCCCATCGTGGCCACGTCGATCTCGCGGAGGAGCGATTCCTGGAACTCGGTCACCCTCTCGAGTTCGTGCTCGCGCTGCAGCGCCGCGTCGCGGGCCTGGGTCGCGACGTACGCAAACCGAGCGGACACGGCCATGCCGATGAACAGCGAGGCGACGGCCGCGCCCAGAGCGCCGGCGAGCGTGGGGTTGCGTCGAACGAACTTCCACGTCCTGTCGAACGTGGTGGCGGGCCGGGCCTCGATGGGTTCACACGCGAGCCAGCGCCGGATGTCCGAGGCGAGCGCCTCGGCGCTGCTGTAGCGGCTCGCGGGTTCCTTCTCCATCGCCCGGGTGATGATCGCCGCCAGATCGCCTCTGGCCTGCGGGCAGATCGACCCCGCGTCCGGCGCCGACTCCTGGGTGATGATCCGCACGGCTTCGGGGATCGAGCACTTCGACAAGTCGTGCGGCAGGCGGCCCGTCACGAGTTCATACAGCACGACGCCGAGCGAGTACACATCCGAGCGGATGTCGATGCTCTCCGGCGAAGCGCACTGCTCCGGGCTCATCGAGTTGAGCGTGCCGATCAGACTCGCGGTGCCGGTCTGAGCGGTGATCGAGGCGCCGATGCCCGGGGCGGAGCCGAACGTGCGGGCGATGCCGAAGTCGATGACCTTGGCCTGGCCGTCTGTCCCGACCAGAATGTTCCCGGGCTTGATGTCGCGGTGGATGACACCGTTCTGATGCCCGTGCGAGACAGCGTCGCACACGGAGGCGAACTTCACCAGCTTCTCCCGGAGCGGGAGTTTCCAGGCCCGCGCGTGCTCCGTGATGGTCTGGGCCTCGGGCACCAACTCCATCGCAAAGAACGGCGAGGCCGTGGGACGGCCGATCTGCGCCGTGCCGGCCTCATAGATCTGGGCGATGCCGGGATGATGCAGCCGGGCGAGTGTCTCGGCTTCGAGCCGAAAGCGCAGGAACGCGTCGGTGCTGGTCATGCTCTGGTGCATGACCTTGAGTGCCACGCGACGGCTGGGGTTCTCCTGCACAGCCTCGTACACCGTTGCCATGCCGCCGGTGCCGAGCACGCCGACGACAAGGTAGTTCCCCACAGTGTCTGGCACGGTCGTTCGCACGTCGGCATGTTCTGCCAATGCCGGAGACTCGAGAAAGCCGGTGCTCCGGTCGGCCGCCACAAGGAGCCGCCGCACGCGGGCTTCCAATGCGGCATCGCCCGCGCACGCAGCGGTGACAACCGCGTCACGCTCGGCTTGCGGCGCGTCGAGGGCGGCCGTCAAAATGGCATGTGCGCGCCGCGCGCGTTCAGGGTCCATTCATCCTCCTGTGCCGGACGGCCCCGCGTTGCCCTCGACGTCTTCGCTCAACCGCACGAAGAGCCACGCCCTGGCTGCCTGCCAATCACGGTCAACGGTGCGCTTACCGATCTTTAGCAACTCGGCGACTTCGTCGACCGTGCAGCCACCGAAGTAGCGAAGTTCGACGATCCTCGCTTGCTGCTCGTCAAGCTCGGCGAGCTCCTGCAGCGCCTCGTCAAGGGCGATGAGATCGACATCTCGCTCCGGGGCTGCGATGTCCTGATCGCCGATGCGGATCATCGTGCGATCTGCTCGATCACCTCCGCCCCGCTTCTCCGCATCACGTGCGCGGGCGTGGTCGATGAGGATGCGACGGATGATCCTCGCGGCGATGGCAAAGAAGTGCAGGCGATCCGTCCAGTTGGTGTTCCTTTGATCGATGAGCTTGACGTACGCCTCGTGGACGAGTGCGGTGGGGCTCAGCGTGTGTCCACGACGCTCGCCGCTCAGATGAGAAGCCGCCAGACGGCGCATGTCCTGATAGACCGCACCCATCAAAGCGTCAAGATCGCCCCGCTGGCCGGATGCCGCGGCGTGCAGGAGGAGCGTGATGTCAGAGGGAACTTGGCTCATGGCGAGTACTCTGGAGTGTATAACGCATTGAAGAGTCCCAACGTTGGGTGCGTTGGGCAGCAACTGGAAAGGACCGGCGATCGCATCGCCGGCCCATTGCCATCAAGTCACACTCTGCTGCATGGATCAGCGGGGCTGCGCGGGTGTGAGGCTCATGCTCCGCACTCCCGTGGCTTCAAAGTTATGTGCCGTCAGACCGATTTCTCGGAGGCGGATTGACGAAGACCAAGTCGCTCCCGACCGTCACGACCCCGGGAACCGACGATGATGTCAATCGGCTCGGGTAGACAGAGATCGCTGAAGGATCGGCCGTGATCTCGACGAGCGCGGGCTCGTCTGTCAACGGGGTGAAGGCGCCACGCCAGACGCGGTACAGATTGGCTGGGTTGGCGTAGACGCCGCGCTGCGGGGCGTGCGACTGAGAGACGCTCATCCCCTGCACGCTGGGACCGGCAATGACGTCCGAGGCGGCAAAGGACCACATCGGCAGCGTCGCGTCAACGTCAAACTGCGCTGACGCGAAGGCGTACATGCTTGATGGGAAGTGTGCGAGTACATCCACCGCGGCGCTCTGGCCGGTGTACAGCACGCAGGGGCTTGCATGCACGCTCAGCTTGCAGTCTTGCGCCAGGGCCTGGCCCGAGGTGGCGGCCATACCGGCCACCGCGCCCAGTGCGAGCACGGCCGAAGAGCAAAGGCGCCTGCCACTGCTCTGCATGGAGCGAGTCGTAGACTTCATGGTCAAGGTGGAGAGAAGGTACAGGATGGAAATCTCCTTGAAGCCCGATGGTGAACTCGGGCTGACACAGGACGCGGAACTCGCCGCTGATTCGCGCCAACTTCTCATCTTCGCGCACGGTCCGTCTGCACGGCACTCCGGAAAGCACAACGACCACGGCGGGTACCGTGGTCGTCGAGTCCGGCGGCCTTCCGCCGTCGCGTACCGATCCAGACTTGCGTTCAGGAGCGACGGGGCTCGAGAACGCCGGAACTGCGCCGACGCCGCACGGCAACAAGCCCGCCAAGGCCCAGCAGCGCGACACTGCCCGGTGCCGGAACGATGTTGTCCAGCCGGAGCACGACGGTGTGGGGGTTGTAGATGATGGTCCAGTCGTAGGTCAGCCAGCCGACCTGTGTGAAGGGGTCGTTGCTGAACACGCCGCTGACGCCGCCGAGGGCGGAGAGGATGGTGAACTCATCGCCGATGACGGGCGCGAAGGTGGAGCCGCCGCCAATCGGCAAGAGCCCCACGTTCAGCACGCCGTCGAGGATCGCCGAGCCGCCGGTGACCAGGAACAGATCATGCTCGGTGCCCGCGACGATTCCGCCGATGTCCACACCAAGCACGGCGGTTGCGGTGCTTGTGAAGCGATCAACGCTGGCGATGCCGGGGGCGTCCGCGGCGATGCGAAGCAGGCTGTTGTTCACGAGGCCGACTTGGGAGAGCGAAACGCCGGAGTTGAGCACGAGGTCGCCGTCGACACCGTTCTGGAGGGTGCCCGAGCCAGCGAAGAGGGTGTTGCTACCGACGACGGTGTGGCCGCGCATTCGGAGTGTCGCGCCCGCGTCGATGGTGATGGTGGCACTGTCAGAACCATGGGAGAAGGTGGTGTCGGCGGTGATCTGTGCGATCCCTGAGGTGACGTTGAGATTGCCCGTCACCTGCATGTGTGAACCGGCGACGCGGGTGACGGGCAGGCCGCCGCTGCCGGCGAGGTTCATCGTGCCGTTCATCTGCCAGGATTCGTTGGGGTCGGCGAGGTTGAGGGTGAGTCTGCCAAGGAGGCCGGCAGTGATGTTCAACGTGCCGTCGAACCGCGATGAGAAGTCATCAATTCGTTGCGTGTTCACTACGAGGCTGCTGTTCACGTTCCAGATCGTGTCACCGGAGGTGCCGTCCATGTCAAACGCCGTGGCGTTGATCACGGACGGCGCGGCGACGGTGGCGTTTGCGCTCTGGTGCGCCATCCCGTCGATGGTGACGTTGCCACGCCACTGTGTTTCTCCATTGAAGTTGATAAAGCCCTCGGCAGAGCCGCTCCCGGCCGTGGAGAAGACGCCGCCGCGAATCTCGGTGGGCGCGCTGAAGATGAGGTTGCCGCCGTGCGCGACGTCAAAGGTACCGCCCTCGATGAGAACACCGCTGGTCGCTGCGCCACCAACGAAGAGCGTCGAGCCGGCGGTCACTTCGATGCGAGCGGCTTGGCGAAGCGTGATCTGCGATGATGCGAGAGCGAGTTCGTGACCTTCGATGCCGGTGAAGCCCGCGCGAAGCAGGCCAGAGAAGTCGATGGGCCCGCCGCGGATGACACTGCGGCTGTCGGGGAACGCCCCACCGAGGACGACGACGTTGCTCAAGGACGAGAGGATCTCGCTGGATGCGTCGGCGACCCAGCCCTCGGTGAGGTTCATGTGGAGATCGGATCGTGCGCCCATGAGGATTCGGCCTCCAAAGGAGTCAGAGAGGCCGGTCCCGTCAAGTCGCAAGCTCGCGCCGGAGTTGGTTGCGGCGTTGTAGAGAGAGAGGTCGAGCTGTCCGTCACCGGAGCTTCCATCAAGATCAAATCGCCCCGCGCCGAACTGCTGCATGCGAAGCAACGAGCCTGGACCTGGCGAAATGCTGCCATTGTTGATCAGCGTTGTACCATGACCGTAGAACCCGAGCTCACCGTGTCCCGTGATCAGACTGTTGACACCGATGCTCGCCGAGTCGTCGACGGTCGCATAGCCACCCGAGTTGCCGTCGAAGTTCAGTTGACCGCCGGACTGGATCGTGAGTCGGGCGGTGCGGAAACTCACGCCATCAGTGGCACCGACGTGAAGCGCGGAGCGTCGGAGGGTTCCGCCAGGAAACAGATTGGTGCCCGAGATCACGGTGTCGCCGTTCACGCGCAGAGAGTGGCTGTGCGTGTACAAGGCCATGCCGTTGGTGATGGTCAGACCGGCGATCTCGGCATATGTGTTGAGCGAGACCAAGCCGTTCTCCGCGGCGGGGGTGTTGCCGATGAAGACGTTGGCCGTTTCGGGCGGCGGCGCGAGCTGAACCCAGTTGCCGGGGGTGGTCCAAAGGCCAACGTCGGTGTTCCAGTGCCAGGGCTGCGCGAATGCCGGTGCCGCGAGGCCAGCGGCGACGAGCAGGCTGATCGTGGAAGCCGGAGCGATGGTGCGGGTGCGCGAAGAGCGCGTGGGTCGGAGAGTGCGCGACATGAGAGGCTCCTGATCGTTCGTGCGGTACGGCGGTTCGAGGGGGACGCCGTTGAGAACGCGGAACTAGACGGTGAAGTGCGCCACAGTTGCTGTGCATGACTTGGCGATGTCGCAGGTCTCCGACGGCGCGGCGAGCGCGCGACGCGACCCCGGCGTTGCGTGCCGGGGTCGCGGTGGAGAGAGAGAGAGAGAGAGAGAGAGACGAGGTGTATTGAGCTGACCGTTGGTTACGAGGATCGCCGACGCCGCGCGGCGATCAGCCCGCCCAGCCCCAGCAACGCCATGCTGCCCGGCGTGGGGACGATGTTGCCCAGGCGAAGAACAACGCTGTTAGGGTTGTAGAGCACGGTCCAGTCGTACGTCAGGCCGCCAGAGAACGAGACCGGGTCATTGGCGAACGTGCCGCTCACACCCCCGAGCGACGAGAGGATCGTGAACTCGTCGCCGATCTGCGGGGCGAAGCCAGTGATCAGCGAGACGGTCAACTGGCCGTTGAGCAGCGTGCCCCCGCCGGAGACGAGCAGGAGATCGTGGTTCGTGCCCGCGAGATAGCCGCCGACGTCGATCCCCAACGCTGCTTCCGCGGTGCTCGTGAATCGATCAACCGCAGCGACGCCCGCGCCCGACTGCCCGATGCGAAGCAGGCCGCTGTTGGTGAGGCCGACCTGCGACAACGAAGCGCCCGAGTTCAGGAGCATCGCACCGTCCAGGCCGTTGTGCAGCGTGCCGGTCCCGCCGAAGCTCGTCGCGGCATCCACAGTGGTGCTGGCTCTCATGCGGAGCGTGCCGCTCGCGGCGATGCTCACGTTCGCGCCTTGCAGGCTGGTATCCGCGGTGATCTGCGCGATGCCCGTGCCCATGTTGAGATCGCCCGTGACGATCATGCGTGATCCGGAGATGCGCGTCGTCGTCAGCACGCCCAGACCGGCCAGATTCATCGTGCCGTTCATCGTCCATGCCGCCGACGGGTCGGCGAGGTTGACCGTGAGGCGTCCGATCGCGCCGACGTTCATGTTCAGCGTGCCGTCGAACTGCTGTGAGCCGCTCTCGATGGCCTGAGTGTTCACGGTCAGGCTGTGGTTGATGGTCCACGCCGCGTCGTTGTTGCCGTCCATATCAAAGACCGTCGCGTTGATCGTGGTGGGAGTGGAGACCGACGCGTTGCCGACCTGGCGTGCGAAGCCGTTGATGGTGGTCGTGCCGCTCCAGGCCGTGGCGCCGTTGAAGTTGACCGTGCCCTGCGCCGGCGTGTTGCCGACGAGGGTGAACGTGCCGCCGCCGATCTGTGTCGCGCCATCGAAGTCGATGCGGCCTCCCTGGGAGACGTTGTAGAGCCCGCCCTCGATGGTCGTGCTGCCTTCGAACTCCAGCCGGTCGTTGTTCCCGAGGAAGACATCCGCGGGCGCGTTGAACGTCGCATCGGCAAGGATCCGCAGGTGCCCCTGCGAGCCGCCGATGTTGAGGTCGCCGCCGAAGGTGAAGTGCCCACCGTCGATCTGCGCGGCGGCGCCGAGCATTGAACTCGAGACATTGAGCGTGCTCACGGCATCGGCCGTCCAGCCGTTGGACATGTTCATGGTCAGCAGCGAACCCGTCCCCATGGTGACCGTTCCGCTGAAGTCGTCGTTGAGGTGGTCGCCATGGAACGTCAACTCGCTAAACGGCGAAGCCAGCAGCAACTCCCCCGGCGCCTGCTGACCGTTGAAGTCGTGACCGTCCAGATCGAGCCGCCCCGTCAAGCTACTGACGACATTCAGCCCACCGTTGTTGCTTCCCGCGATCGTCCCGGTATTGACGAGCCCGATGCCGCTGAGGCCCCCGGCGAGGTACAGCGTGCCTTGGCCGGAGATCACGCCGACCGAAGCGAGGTAGTCGGCACGCATCCGCGACCCCTCGTCAAGGACAAGGCTGGTGCCGGGCTCGAAGGTGCAGTTGCCAGCAATCATGTCCATCACATTCGGGCCTTCGCTCGCACGGACGATGAGCGTGCTGTTGGCCCCGGTCACGACCAAACCGCCGTTGACGCCCGTGAGTTGTCGACCGTTCATGTCGAGCGTCATCCCGCTTGATATGCGGAGCAGATCAAAGTAGTACATTTGTGCAACTGACTGGTTCATCCAGACCGTGCTGTTGCCCACGCCCGGCAACCCCCCGATCCGAATCTCGTTCGACACGTTCGGGTCCACGCCAGGCACACCGTTCGGTGTCCAGTTTGCTTGCAAGTGCCAGAACCCGTCACCTGCTTGCCACCGCCAAACATCCGCATGAACAGGGATGGCCAGCCCCATGGCCGCCAGCAGCACGCTCGCCGCGAGTTGAGGACGGACGCTGACGGTGCGGCGATTGACGAGCATGTTGCCGAACTTCATGGTGAACTCCAACCTTCAGACGCCGCTCAACCGGAGCAGCAACGTGCCGGAGCGGCTCTGTTCCGCCCGGCACAGAGGACGCGGAATCCGGCGTTGAATCGCGCCACGCCCTGGTGAGCGCTCCGACATGTCAAGGCATATCGCCGGGCTGGCGGAATCGCCAAGCCGATCGCCACATCCCTGCGCGAAACAAACTCTGTTTACCCGCGCGGCTGTTCCCGTAGGCATCGCGTTCGACCGTCCCCCGCCAAGTACCTTCGCCGGGGCAGCGGGGCGTCTACGTCTACAGAATCCACGCCCACGGCGGCAACGTCGCGGATTCTGTATGCGTAGACGCGTAGACGCCCACGTCGCGCCACGTTGGCCCGACGGCCCGCCGGTTGGCGACGCCCGAGGATCGGGGCCAGCGCCGGGCCGGGACGCCCTCGGTGGAACGTGGCGGGGCAGGCGCGGAAGCGGGCTCCCCATACGTTCGCACCCTTGTGCAAGCCCGTGTGCAAGCGACCGCGGGGCGCGTCGAAAGTGGCCAGATTCACGGGGCTTTCGATCGTGAGCCCGGGCGTTTCCAAGCTGAATGTCGGGAGTTCGATCCTCCTCGCCCGCTTTGTCTGCCGCCGATGTCACACGATGACACCGGCGGCCATTTGCTGACAAGCCCGCAGATTCCGCGAGTTCTTCCGACGCGGGCGGGAGCGGGCGGTTCGGGGCCGACGGCCCGGCGATGACAGGGAATGACCTGGGTGGACGCTCGCTTGTGCAAGCGCGTGTGCAAGCGCGTGTGCGGGCGGTTGTGCAACGTGTGGCGGGGGCGAGGCTGCCGATCGGCCAACGCAAAGCGGCCCCGGCGTGTTGAGTGCCGGGGTCGCGGGTGACGCTTGCTGCAAGATGGTGCAGCGCACTCGCGTGCGCAGCGTGTATCAGCGACGACGACGCGAAGCCATCAGCCCGCCAAGGCCCAGCAGTGAGGCCGCGCCGGGCGATGGAACGGGCGAGACGACGTCGATGCGGAAGGTCTGCGATTGCTCTGAGAACCACTGCGAGTTCGGTGCGGTGAAGACGGTCGCGGAGGTGTCGGTCAAAAACTCCGCGGTGTAGGTGCCGGGCCCCACGTTGAACGTGAAGCTCGCGTTCGCGGCGTTTGAGGTGTACTCGACCCCTTCGAAGCTGAGTCTGCCCCGTGTCAAGCCAAACGCCGAGATCTCTCCGAATCCACTCGCTGAGGCCACGGTGTTGAATGAGGACAGCGTAACGACACTCGGCGTATCGACGGTGAAGACGAGTTGCCCAGATGTCTGGACGATACTGCCCGCGAAGCCTCCGACATTTTGGGTGGTCGTGATACCCGCGAACGCGAAGTAGTTTCCCTCCATGCGCACCTGAGTGGGCGTGCTGATGGGGATTGTGGTTGTCAGTCGGCCACGCGTTTCCCAGAAGCCAAACGGGAGGCTGGTGGTCGTATAGGGGGCATCCCAGGCGAACAAGGGGGCTGATTGGCTCGTCGAGTACAGGCCGCTGTTGTGAACGGCACTCGCGGTCGAAGCCGGCGTGAACGACGTCACGGAGGCGTTGGCACAAACGCACAGGCCAAGACTGGCGACACAGGGAATGGACGCGCGCAGAATGCTCTTGCCGTACATGTCTCTCTCCTCGGGCTTCCGCCCGCCATTTGATCCGCCACGGCCTCATGCCATGACGTACCAAGTTTACACGCAGATTTGGCGATTCGCAATGATGACTCAGAGCCACAAGTGGAAAGATGGGCAGTTCGCTATGGGATACCGGGCGTAAAACGGGTCGGGCGACCACGCCCAGCGGCAGGTCCGGCAGGCTCGCCACCGCCCCGGCCATGTCGAGGAGTTTTGGGTCGGTGTAGACGTTGGCGGTCAGGCTCGGGTCGCGGCGCCGCATCGCGGCCTGCGCGGTCCGCCGTGGCACGCCCGCCTTCGACAGGTGCGTGCCGAAGGTGTGCCGCAGGGCGTGGATGTCACTTGTGCGGCCGCGGTCGTCGGTCTTGACGATGAGTTCTTTGCCGCCGCGCCCCCCCACTGTCTCGACGCGGGCCAGCCCGGCGAAGACCAGGTCGCGGTCGAAGATGCGGAACAGTCCGTCGGGCACCTCGAACCGCGGCTCGTCGCTCGCGAGCGTTGCTGAGATTGGCTCCTCCGCGTCGCGTGTCGCCTGCTGTGCTCGCGTCAGCCGGTCGGTCAGCCATCAGCGGATGTCGGCCGCGAGGTCAGCTCGCGCCCCGTGATCTCATGGAGGCCTCCATCGCTGTCCCAGCCTTGCAGTAGCAAACTTGCTTCATCTTGCTGAGTGGCCGCGGACCTCGTCGGGGAATCGGCGTTTTCAGGTCAATTTGGCGTATTGCGTTTCCAGTGCTGGGATTATCTTCCACGTTGGCATTGACTGGGCTTCGCGATCGTGTAGCGTGCTATGTGGGCTGCGAATACACGTGTTTGGGCCCGGATCGAGAACTCAGTTCAGGTCGTCGGAAGACTCGATGAAGGGCAGGGTTGCGAGATGAACATGAATACCAATCGCATCATCGGCGTCTCACTGCTCGTTGTCGGAGTTGCATTGTTCATCATCGGAATGAACGCGTCTCACTCGATGGCCGACCGGATGAGCGATTTCTTCAGGGGCAGGTTCACCGACGCCACAATCTGGTACATCGTCGGCGGCATCGCGGCGGGCGTGCTGGGGTTGTTGATCTTGCTGGCAGGTTTGCGTGGCAAGAACGCGTAACGAGAAACGCTCGTCGAGGCGATGGGCGCGTTGATCCCGATGGGCTTCATTGTGGACGAGATTCCACCGCTCCCCAAGGCTCTGTGTCGGGGGCATCATGAACTGGGAACTCCCACATCGTTGTCCCGTCCGGCAAAGGTGTTCGTTTGCTGAAAGGCGAGTTATGTCCGTTGTCGCAGGCGGGTGCTCGAGTCGACCCCGCGTTCACAACGATTTAGTAGGTGTATTGAGAGAACACTCGCTGGAACGTCCGGGGCAGACCGCGTTCGCCCTTCTCGGCGACGGCGATCCCGATCGCATTTTGACATACTTCGAGCTCGATCGACAGGCCCGCGCCGTCGCTGCTCGTTTGCAGGAACTGAGCATCGTCGGTGAGCGCGTGGTGCTGGCGTACCCGAGCGGACTCGACTTCATTGTGGGGTTCTTCGGGTGCCTGTACGCCGGGTGCGTGGCGGTTCCGACGTACCTGCCGCACCGCAGGACGCTGGATCGCTTTCGGGCCATCGTCGCCGACGCGGGTGCGCGTCTTGTATTGAGCACCACCGCCGCTCTCACTCAGCATCAGGCATTCACAAGGCTGGAGGATGAGCGAACGGATGAGGCCGCGCCGCTTCGTTGGCTCGCCACCGATGAAGTTCCGCCCACGCTGTCCGAGGGATGGGAACCGATTCAGGTGCGCCGCGAGGCGCTCGCGATGCTCCAGTACACCTCCGGCTCGACCCGCCAGCCCAAGGGCGTGATGCTCAGCCACGCGAATCTGATCCAGAACACCCGCGCCATCTTCGAGGCGTTCGGAATGCGGGAGAAGCAAGAGACCGGCGTCTTCTGGCTGCCGATGTGCCACGACATGGGGCTGGTGGGCGGCATTCTGGAGCCGATACTCGCCGGCGTTCCCGCCATGCTCATGGCACCCGCGTCGTTCCTGCACAGCCCAGTTTCCTGGCTTGACGCCATCAGCAGACACCGGGCAACCATCTCGGGTGGGCCCAACTTCGCCTACGAACTGTGCGTCCGTAGCATCACCGACGCGCAGCGGGCCACGCTCGACCTCTCCTGCTGGGAACTGGCGTTCGTGGGCGCCGAACCGATTCAGCCCGAGACGCTGGAACGCTTCGCGGCCGCGTTCGGGCCGTGCGGCTTCAAGCGCGATGCGTTCTATCCGTGTTACGGGATGGCGGAAGCGACGCTCATGATCAGCGGCGCTGCGCGGTGCGGTGGTCCGGTCATTCGGGAGTTTGACGAGTCGGCCCTGTCCGAGGGGCGGGTCGAGTCGGCGGTCCGGTCTCCGGGCAAGGCTCGACGGCTGGTCTCCTGCGGAGTGCCGATCGGCGGTCTGACCATCGCGATCGTCGACGCCGAGACGCTCACACGAGTTCAGCCCGGGCGCGTGGGTGAGATCTGGGTTGCGGGGGAGTCTATCGGCCAAGGCTATTGGAATGATCCCGATGACACGCGGCGGTCGTTCGATGCCCACCCGAGAGACGCGCCAGGAACTGCGTTTCTGCGGACCGGAGATTTGGGATTTGTGGCGGCGGGCGAACTGTTCGTTGTCGGTCGGCGCGACGACCTGATCATCGTCCGTGGCCTCAACCACCATCCTCAGGACCTTGAGTCCACCGCTCGCAAGTGCCATCCATGGTTTGACGCCGGAGCGGGAGCGGCCTTTGACGTGCTGGATCATTCCGGCCAGCAGATCGTTCTGGTGCAGGAGGTCGCGCGCAACGGCGAGACGGATTTCACGTCGGCGCTGGAGCGATGCCGGGAGGCGGTGCTCGCGGAGCATGGGCTGGTGCTGCATGACATCGTGCTCGTACGAGGTGGCACAGTTCCACGGACATCCAGCGGCAAGGTCCGGCGCCGCGCATGCCGCGCAGAGTTTCTTGCCAGCACGCTCAGGGTGGTGGCCAAGTACCGCGCAACGCCGCCAGACATCGAGCCCGCTCTGGCTCCCTCGCCGAACGCAGCCAGCTCGATCGCGCGGCCCGCGTGTCCATCTGCGCACACTGCTGTCTTCTCGACAGTGTGCCAGCACGCCATCGCGATCGGCGGCGCGGCGTTGTCGCAAGTGACACCCGAAACACCGCTCACAGCCCTTGGCCTGGATTCGCTTCAGCGTGTCGAACTGGCCGCGACGCTCGAGAAGACATTCGCGTGTCGACTACCCGACACGGACTTCTGCCCGACGCGAACGCTCGGTGAACTGGCCGACGCGGTGCACAAGCGCCTGAACGACCAGGCGGGGCTTGGCGCCATCGCGGTCCAGGTACCTCCAGAGCATTACGACTTTGTGCGGTTTCCCGAGTACACCGAGTTGAAGCGGTACGAGCGGATGCTCAAGGCCGTCACACGCGAGAATCCGTATTTCCGTATTGACGAGGGGGCAGGCGGAACGCAGGCCGCGAGCGTCACCCGGCTCGCCGGACGCGATGTGGTCAACTTCGGCAACTACGACTACATCGGCATGGCTCACGACCCGGCGGTACTCACCGCCGCCAAGGTCGCGATCGACCGCTACGGCACCAGCGCCGGTGCGAGCCGGTTGGTCTCGGGCGAAAAGCGGGTGCACCGCGACCTGGAGCTCGCACTGGCGAGGTTCCTGGGCACAGAGTCCGCGATCGCATTCGTCTCCGGGCACGCCACGAACGTCACGACGATCGGCCATCTCATGGGGCCGGAAGATCTGATCGTCTACGACGCGCTGGCGCACAACTCGATCATCCAAGGGGCTCAACTCTCGGGCGCGACGCGCCGGGCCTTCGCCCACAACGACGCTGATGCGCTGGACGCCCTGCTCTCGGAAGTGCGCCACCGCTACCGTCGCGTGCTGATCGCGATCGAGGGTGTCTACAGCATGGACGGGGACTTCCCCGACCTGCCGCGCTTCGTCGAGCTCAAGAAGAAGCACAAGGCGCTCATGCTGGTTGATGAGGCCCATTCGCTCGGCACCATGGGGCCGACCGGTCGCGGCATTGGCGAGCATTGGGGCGTGGCCCGCAATGACGCTGATCTCTGGATGGGCACGCTGTCAAAGTCCCTCGCAAGCTGCGGCGGGTACATCGCCGGTTCCGCCGAGATCGTCGAGTATCTCGCGTACACGGCCCCCGGATTCGTCTATAGCGTTGGACTCTCCCCGCCCAACGCCGCCGCGGCGCTCGCGGCCGTGACTCTGCTGCGGGAACAGCCGCAGCGCACATCCCGGCTTCGCGAGTTGGCATCGCTCTTCGTGAGCTTGGCCAGGGAGCGAGGCCTCAACACGGGCTCGTCGGCGGGCACACCCGTCATCCCGGTGATCATCGGCAACTCGGTCAAGACGCTCCGACTCTCCGCGGCCCTGCTCACTCGTGGCATCTACGTCCAGCCCATGCTCTACCCCGCCGTTCCGGAGCACTCGTCGCGCCTGAGGTTCTTCATCACCATCGGTCACTCCGAGGCCCAGATCCGCGCTGCGGTCAACACAGTGGCCGACGAACTTGCGAGGCTGTAGCGCATGACCAGAAGCACAGAGCACGCGATCATCGTCGACCACCTGAGCAAGCGCTACGGCGATCTGCTTGCGGTCGATGACGTGTCCTTCGCCGTCAACACGGGCGAGGTGTTCGCGTTCCTGGGGCCCAATGGCGCCGGCAAGAGCACAACGGTCGAAATCATCGAGACCATTCGCAGGCCGACGTCTGGGACGGTCACGCTGCTCGGCATGAATATCGCCACGAACAAGGCCGAGGTCGTCCGCCGGATCGGCGTCCTGCCGCAGGGTTTCAGTTCGTTTGACCGGATCACGGTCCGAGAGACGCTGAGCTTCTACGCGAGTGTCTTCCGATCCCTCCCGGACATCAACGCGCTGATGGACCTGACCGACCTGCGCGCCAAGGCAAACGCACAGTTCAAAACACTCTCGGGAGGGCTCAAGCAGCGCGTGGGGATCGCCGCGGCCCTCGTGAACGACCCGGACATCGTCTTTCTTGATGAGCCGACCACCGGACTGGACCCGCACGCGCGTCGCCAGGTGTGGCAGGTGCTCAAGGGCCTCAAAGCTCGAGGCAAGACGATCTTCCTCACGACACATTCGATGGAAGAGGCCGAAGCTCTTGCCGACACCGTCGCGATCATCTCCAAGGGACGCATCGTCGCCATTGGTTCGCCGGCCCGTCTGACCGAGAAGCACACCGAGCAAATGCGTCTCACGCTCAAACCCGGCGATGCGGCCGTCCTTGATCTTGTCCGGCGCATGGGTTTCAGCCCAACGAGAACGATCGATGACGGCATCGCCGTCTCGGTTCCGGCCGCCGATGACGTGCGCGCCATCCTCGCCGCCATTCGCGAAGCCGGACTGCCGCCCCCGCTCGGCCTGGACGTCCGCAAGCCGAACCTCGAAGAGGTGTACCTCAAGCTCACGGGCGAGCAGCTCGCCCAGACCGGCCAAGGTGGTGTTCAATGACCCCGCGCATCACTGCCGCCATGCTGGTGGTCCGAGTTCGGAGCCTCTACCGCGAGCCGTCGGCGCTGTTCTTCACCTTCGCGTTCCCGATCATCCTCGTGCTCGTGTTCGGGACGATCTTCACCCGGCCCGAGCACCTGAACTTTGAGTTGCCCGTGCAGGACAACAGCGGAAGCGAAGCCTCTGCGATGTTGCTCAAGGCGCTGACGACCGACAACGCATTCACCATCATCCCGATCCCGCCGGATGCTGATCCCAGGCTCTACGCAAGGGAGAACAAGCGCAACCTGCTGCTGGTGATTCCCAAAGACTTTCAGGTGCTGCACAACGAGCGGGCTCTCAAGTTGGACGGCACCGCCAGTGTGCCGGTGACGTACGTCTTTGATCCCAGCTCGACATCACTGGGCACGAAGCTGCAACTTCTCAACACGATCGTGGCCGCGGCGAACCAGCGGTACTCCGGCACCGCCGCGTTCATCACCCTCAAACCGGTTTCAATCCTCGCAAGCACCTATCGCTTCATCGAGTTCTTCGTCCCCGGCATCATCGCGATGGCGATCATGACTTCGTCGCTCTCCAGCGCGCTGAATATGAACGCCGAACTGAAGCAGAAGGGCATCCTCCGCAAGCTCGCGGCGACGCCCATCACGCGCACCGACTGGCTCGTCTCGAGCATCCTCTACCAGCTCATCCTCTCGGTGATCTCCACCGTGGCGATCCTGCTCGTGAGCTATTTCGTCTTCAACGTGCGGCTGAACATCGGCACGTGGCTCCCGCTGATCGTCGTTGTGGAGGTCATTGCCTTCGTCGGCATCGGCATGACGCTGACGCCGCTGGCCAGGGAAGCAGAGAGCGCATCGGCGGTCTCCAACGCCGTGCTGTTCCCCATGATGTTCTTGTCCGGCACCTTTTTTCCCGTGGAGATGATGCCTGGCTTCCTGCAGACCTTCGCCCGGTTCCTGCCGCTCTATTACGTGAACGAAGCGCTGCGGGCATCGATGATCTTCGCCGATTGCGCGGGCACGCTCTGGAGTGTGGCGATCCTGGCGGCGTTCGCTGCCGTCGCGTTCGTCGCCGGCACGGTTCTCACTCGCTGGGGAGAGTGAGCATGTCCAAACGCATTCTCTTCATCTGCGGATCGATGAACCAAACAACGCAGATGCACCAGGTCTCGCGGCACCTGGGCGAGTACGAGCAAGCGTTCACGCCGTACTACTGCGACGGCGCGCTCGAAGTGCTCCGCCGGATGAAGCGGCTGGAGTTCACGATCATCGGCGACAGGATCGCCCGTCGATGTGGGCAATATCTGCGGGACCAGAGCGTCGCGATCGACTACGGCGGCCGCGAGGGTCCGTACGACTTGGTCGTCACCTGCACAGATGTCTTCGTTCAGAGCAACATTCGGAGGAGCCGGATCGTGCTGGTGCAGGAAGGCATCACCGATCCGGAGGATCGCAACTTCCGCCTTGTGCAGCGTCACCGCTGGCTCCCCCGGTGGATCGCAGGGACCGCCGCAACGGGCCTGAGCGACGCCTATCGCACGTTTTGCGTCGCCAGCGAGGGGTACCGCGAGTTGTTCGTTCGCAGGGGCGCGACGGCGGAGAAGATCGTCGTCACCGGCATCCCGAACTTCGACAACTGCGAGCGCTTCCGGAACAACACGTTCCCCCATCGCGGCTACGTGCTCGTCTGCACCTCGCCCCTCAGGGAGATCATGCGCGGCGAGGATCGCAGGGCTTTTATCCTCAGCGCCGTCGCCATCGCCGTCGGCCGCCCGATGATCTTCAGGTTCCATCCGAGTGAGAACATGGACCGAGCAACCGCGGAAGTGAACCGCTACGCCCCGGGGGCACAGACGTTCACAAGCGGATGCGCCGAAGAGATGATCGCCAACTGCGATGTGCTCATCACCCGATACTCATCGACCGTGTTCGTCGGTCTGGCGCTCGGCAAGGAGACGCACTCCGACTTCCCGATGGATGAACTGCGCCACCTGATGCCGGTGCAGAATCACGCGGCGGCGGAGAACATCGCCAACGTCTGCCGCAGAGTCATCGAAGACGGGGTGCTCATATGACCGGCGGCGTGACTGTGCGAGCGGTGAGCTCCTGGCGGGACCGGCGGCAGTTTCAGCGCCTGCCATGGGCCATCTATGCGGGTGATCCGAACTGGGTGCCGCCCATCCTCTCGCAGGAGCGACATCTACTCGGCTGGCCGGACTGGCGGGGAAAGCGTCACCCGTTCTTCGAAAATGCGGAGATGGTGACGCTGCTCGCCGAGCGCGATGGCAAGGTCGTCGGCCGCGTCGCGGTGTTCGTCAACGACATCCACAACCGCACATACGCCGAGAAAATCGGGTTCTTCGGGTTCTTCGAGTGCGTTGACAATCTGGAAGTCGCCAGAGTCCTGTTCGATGCCGGGCGACACTGGCTCGCCGCGCGCGGCATGACCGCGTGGCGCGGGCCGGTGAGCCCGTCGCTCAACTACACCTGCGGCTTGCTCGTCGAGGGCTTCAGTACGCCGCCAGTCTTTCTGATGACGTACAACCCGCCGTACTACGAGACACTCATCAACGCGTGCGGGTTTATCAAATCGCAAGACCTCTACGCCTACGACATGGACGTCGCCCTGCTCGAAAAGCTCGCCGCTCGCTACAAACCGGCGGTGATGTCCGCGCTCGATGGCCGCGGCCTCACGGTGCGTCCGTTTGACCCTTCACGCTTCGATGAGGAAATCTCGTGCTATCTCGACCTTTACAACAGCGCGCTGGAGGGCACCTGGGGCTTTACGCCGCTCCAGCCGGGCGAAGTAAAGCAGATCGCGGCGGACCTGCGCCACATCATCGCCCCCGAGTTCGCGGCCTTCGCGATGGTCAACGGAAAGGCGGTCGGCGCTGTGCTCGCCCTGCTCGATTACAACCAGATCATCCGCACCATCAACGGCAGGCTCTTTCCCTTCGGCCTCTTCAAACTGATGTGGGGCCGCAAGCGAATCGATGTCGCCCGCGGCATGGCGATGACGATGCTACCCGGCTATCAGCAATCCGGGCTGAGCGTCGTGCTGATTGATCACCTCGTCGAGGCCGCCAAGCCGTGGGGCTTGAAGAGCTGGGAGTTCTCATGGGTTCTGGAGAGCAACAAAAGCTCGCGCGGCACGCTCGAGCGCGCCGGCACCAAGCGAAGCAAGGTCTATCGAATCTACGACCAGACGCTGTGACCGCTGTTCACAGCCATCCCGCGCTGCGATACCACTCCACGGTGTCGCGGAGGCGATCAGCCTGTGGGGCGTGCGGCGACCAGCCCAGTTGCTGCCGAGCCTTTTCGGACGAACACACCCACGAGCCCGCGAGCACGTCGGCGATCTTGTCACTTCCCACCCACCCCGGGCTGCGACGGACACGCGACGCGGCATCGCCGAGGCGGCCAACCACTCGCAAGGACCATTCGGGCAGGTGGATCGTGCGTGCTTTGCTCCTGCCGAGCGCTCGAGCGATCTCGTGTCCGAGCTCTACATATGAGAACTCCTCTGCCGCAGCAAAGTAGATCCCACGACCCGCCTCGCCGCGCAAACCGCCCGCCCCAGAATCGCCCGGCACAAGCCGCTCGCCTCTCTCCGCAGCGAGCACGAGGCACTCGACCAAGTCCGGCACCGCGACCATCGAGACACGCCGGTCACCATGCCCAGGGACAACGTGAACGCCGTATCGAGCGATCGGCTTGATCATCTCAAGCACCCCGCGGTCTCCCGGGCCGAACACGACGCACGGGCGTACGACCGTGGTGGGTACTACGCCTGCGAACTTGGCGACCGCAAACTCTCCGGCAAGCTTGCTGCGCCCGTATTCCGAGACAGGCGAAGGCGAATCGCTCTCAACCCGCAGCGTGCCCGACGGCCCCGCCGCGGCGAGCGACGAAACCAGCACGAGCACAGGCGGGTTTCCTTGCACGGCGCACGCCGCGGCCGCCGCTTCCGCCCCACCCTCATTGACTCGCCGAAACGCGCTGGCGCTCGCTGCCCGCACAAGCCCAGCGAGGTGGAAGACGACCCGGGCCTCCGAGTCCGCGATGGCGCGGGCCACGCCCGCACGATCGTTGACATCACTGATAACGAGCCGCACGCGCTCATCTCGAAGTTCATCGACTCGCGACGTCGAGCGGACCAAGCACGACACGCGCCAGCCATCGGCGATCAGCCGGCGCACCAGATGAGCACCAATGAACCCGCTCGCGCCGGTAACGAGCGCGGATTTCTTTGTCGTAGGGTCCATGATCGCCAAGACGCTCAGTCAGAAGTCAAGAGCGTATGGGTACTCTCGGCTTCTCGTTGACAAACCCCGC
>JALHNK010000025.1:22107-31085 GCA_022843565.1 Phycisphaerales bacterium | reverse complement strand
CGCCCCCGGCGGGGGCCGGGGGGGGCGGGGCGACCAGTGCTCAGCGCGGCGGGCGTCGTGGTCGGTGATGTCGATGATTTCGTTGAGACCGCGGGAGACGCGGCGGGCTGGGGTGGACGGACTTCGAGGAGCACGCCGTGATCGGTGAGCGTCGCGTCGGCGATCATGAACTGGGCGCGTTTGACCGAGGGGATCAGATCGCTGCCGTCGCGGATGACCGACTGCCGAACGATTGTCCTCAACCCACCACCACCCACGCCCCCTCCTGCCCCCCCACTCCCCGCGCCCGTCGCGCCCCCACGCGCACCCGAGCCGTCAGCGGCGGTGGTGCCGATGTTCTCAGCGACTCGAACGCTCGACGCGATCATCTGGGCCCACTCGGCATCGCGGGCGGGCCAGACCGGCGCAGCGAACGGGCGATCGGTCGGCGGCTGCGTCAGGCGGTCGCAGTCCGCGGGCGTGACGCTCATGCAGCCGGTGAGCGAGAGTGAGATGAAGGCCGCGATCGAGGCGGCGAGCATGATCGTCACGGCTCGCGAAACGCGCCGGACGCCCGACCGAGTACGCGGTAACGCGGTCGCTGCGACGCGGGGGCGTGCGTGTGTGCTCGGGATGACGGCCGCGGCGATCATCGTGGGTTACTGTGGCTCCGTCGGCGTGTGATCGGTGGATGCAGAGGCGTTGAGCGTTTGGCGGGCGTGCGTGATGGCGGCGGTGGCGTCGTCGATGATCTCTTGCACGCCGGGCGGCGGGGGCTCGGGTTGCCAGATGGCGCGGAGCTCGGCGGCGTGGCGGTTGAGAAGATACGCCGCGCGGTCGATGGCCAGGGGCTGCTCGACTGGTTCCAGCGTACCCAGTTCGGCCAGAGCGCACGCGACGGCGTGGAGCGTGATGATCGCCGGGACCGCGGCTTTGAACCGCTGGCCCGAATCGGTCTTGGGCATGGCGACGCTCGCCTGCGCGAACTCCACCCACTTGCCCAGCAGTGCCTGCCACGTCAAAGCGTCCACGTTGGATTGTTCGCTGGTGAACGCCGGCACGGAGCGTTGGGGATCACGAATGTCTGGTTACGATCGACGATGCAGCTTGACCCACGAACGATCGATGCTTCGTCACGATACAAGCTGATGATCGGCGGGATCGTGCCGCGGCCGATCGCGCTGGTGAGCACGGTGTCGCCGGGGCCGGAGGCGATGGTGAATGTCGCGCCGTTCTCGTTCTTTGCCGGGGTCGGCAGCGATCCGATGACGCTGCTGTTCTGCCCGGCCAACACCAGCGCCGGCGGAGAGAAGGACACGCTCCGCAACGCCAAGCCCGTGAGCGAGGGCGGCAGCGGGGAGTTCGTCGTTCACATCTGCCCGGATCGAATCGCACGCCAGATGGCGGCGTGCGCCGAGCCGCTGGCCTATGGCCAGAGCGAGGCGGAGATGGCGGGGCTGACGCTGACGGCGAGCGCGGTGGTGAGGCCGATGCGCGTCGTCGAAAGCCCGCTGGCGTTCGAATGCGTGACGAAGCAGGTGATCCGCACGAACCCGGGCGTGCCCTCGGGTGGCAATATCGTGATCGGCGAGGTGGTGAGCATCTACGCCGACGACGGGCTGATCAACGAGCGATACCACATCGACCCGGCGCTGCTGGACGCGATCGGGCGCATGGGCGGGCTGAGCTACTGCCGCACGCGCGAGCGGTTTGAGATGGCGATGGGGAGGGGGGCGATGCAAGACGGAACATGAACGTGAACGTGAAAAGGAATCTCGCTGAGTGAGGGGATGGGTCGGTCTGTGCGCCTTTCGGGTGCGCAGCCTGGCCGCGGGGCTGTGACGACGCACCAGGCGACCTCCGGCGACTCAGTTCCTTTTCACGTCCACGTTCACGTTCGCGTTCAGGTTTACCCAGCCCCCAGCAACCGCCGCACCTTTCGATTCAGATACCACGCGTGATGATCGAGGTGGAAGACGTTGTACTGGAGGATCGCGCGGAACTTCTGCTCGCCCAGTTCGCTGTGGAGCCCAGAGCGCTCGAAGACTTCGGGCGCGAGCGTGGTGAGCCAGCCGGCGGTCCACTGGCGGAGCGTGTGGACGGTGGCGACGAACGCGCCGGGGGGGAACTTGGGGCCGGTTTCGGGCGTGCCGTACATCAGGCCGCTGTCGATGAAGGCGTTCTCGTCCCAGTACTGCATGAGCGGGCGGTCTTCGCTGGCGATGCGGCGCAGGCGATGAACGAGCACCATCTCGGCATCGGCCAGGTGGCCCAGCAGCACGCGGATGGGCCAGGTGCCGACGCCCGCATCGGGCAGAAACGCCATGTCGAGCTGCGCGTCGGTCATCTGGAAGACGCGCCGGTCGAATCGCTCGACACCGACGCGATAGCGGTTGATGAGCGACGTGTTTGAGATCGCGTCGAGTGCTGCGAGGAACGGCTGCGGAGAGTCGGGATCCATCGTTTGCTGCATAGATCGCAGCGTAGGGCGGGCAAAGGGGAGCCCTGAGCGCGAGCTCAGGCCGCCTCGGCGAGGTCTGGCCACGACATCGGAGTACGCAGAGAACGCGGGGGATGCAGAGGTTCGCAGAGAGAGGCCGGGGAGAGGATCCGTACACGGAGGGCACGGAGAGCGCGGAGGTACGCGGAGAGAAGGCCGGAGAAAGGCGTTGCAAACGGACGGCGTGAAAACTGCCAAGGTGCGCGGAGGGGATGGCCGGGGGGACGGCATCACCGTGGTGGCGTGATTCCGAGTTCCGTTGCGCGATCGGCGACGCGTTTGGCGATCTCCGGCGTTGTCCGCAGGATCGGCGGCCACGAGCGGACCGGCTGCCCGTTGCGTTCGTCGCCGGGCACCTTCGGTGTCGCGTCAAAGGCGACGCACCGGGCGAGCGCGTACAGATCGCGCCCGGCGTCGGTGTGCGCACACCAGTGGAAGAGCACGCTGTCGATGTCATTGATGTCCACATCCTGCCCGACGACGATGACGAAGCCCGGCGCGACGGCCAGATCCGCGAGGGCTTGATCAAGCAGCGCGATCGCCCGCGCTCCGTCGCCCGGCGCGGCTTTCTGCACGCGGATGAACAGCCACCCGCCCGCGAGAGCCGCGGGGATGGAGATCTCGGCGTGCAACCCGGCGGCACTCGCCGCCGAAGCGAACGCGTGCTGCGCTGCGGCGCGCTGGTCGTCGCTCATCGGCGCTCGCGCCGGCAGGAGTGGGCGCCCGTCGATCGCGTCATCCTCGAACTTGCGTGTGCAATCGAAGCCGATCTTGGTGCCAGCGCCGAGGCGCGGGGCCGCGTGGTCGAGGATGTCCAGCGGGCCGTTGACGCGTTCCAGATCGCGAAGCGGATCGCAGTGCGCCCACGCCGCGGAGAGGACCGCAAACGTGTTGTGAACGTCAACATCCGCATCGACGACGAAAATCGTCTTGGTCCAGGCCATCTGTCCGGCACCCCAGACGCTGTGCATCACGCGACGACCCTGCAGCGGGTAGGCCTTCTTGATCTGGATGCAGGCGCAGTTGTGAAACGCGCCGAACAGCGGCAGGTCGTAGTCCTCGATGTCGTGGATCAGCGTCTTGAGCAACGGGAAGAACACTCGCTCGGTCGCCTTGCCAAGGAAGTAGTCCTCCTGCGGCGGCAGGCCGACGACCGTCGTCGGATAGATCGCGTTCTTTCGGTGCGTGATGGCGGTGACGTTGAGCAGCGGGTACCGATCCGGCAGCGAGTAGAAGCCGGTGTGGTCGCCGAAGGGGCCTTCAAAGACTGCGCCGGGGCCGAGGGGCTGGCCGGAGCGAGGGTCGAAGCCGATGTTGCCGGACTCGTGGCTGACGAAGCCCTCGATGATGATCTCGGCATTGGCCGGGACCCAGAGCGGCACGGTGGCGGCGCGAACCATCTCGATGCCCCGGCCGTGGAGGAAGCCGGCGAGCAGGAGTTCGCTGATCCCCGGCGGGAGTGGCGCCGTGGCGGCGTAGGGCAACACGCTCTCGCCGCCGAGGGCGATGGCGACGGGCATGGGCTTGCCGAGCGACTTCCACGAGCGCCAGTGGCGCGCGCCGTCGTGGTGAATGTGCCAGTGCATGCTCATGGTGCGAGGGCCGAAGAGCTGCACGCGGTACATGCCGATGTTGTGGCTGGACGGGCGCGATTCGTTGATGTCGTCGGCGTGGATCGTGTGAATTCCGGCGAGGGTGATGTAGCGCCCGCGGAACTTCTCGTTCCACGTTGCGTCGCGGGGCAGACCGGGGATCGCGTCGTTCACGCCGGCGGGGTAGCCCAGGGATGCGAAGTCGCCATCGTGCGGCCAGCACCGCATGATCGGCAGCGTGGTGAGATCCACGCGATCGCCGGTGAGCACAACTTCCTGGCACGGGCCGGAGCCGCGCCGGCGACGCGGCGGGATCCGCAGCAGCGGAGCGAACTGGCGCGCCTTGGCGCACAGTTCCCGCAGCGAGCGCGGCGGCTCGGGCTTCACCAGAGCACCAATCCGAGCGCCGACGCCATCAAAGCCCGTCTTTGTGCCCAGCGCCATTTCCATCCGCCGATAGCTGCCCCACGCGTTGATCAAGAGCGGGAACTTCGAGCCGATCGGGCGCTCAAAGAGCAGAGCCTTGCCGCCCAAGTGGGCGAAGCGCGGGTCGTTGCCGATGGAGGAGGCGTGGCCCGGGTGCGGGGCGCGAGACTTGCTCGCACGATCGGCCGCCCACGGGATCTCGAGCACCGGATCGGCGGGGGATGTGATGCGGGCCAGCTCACCCGCGGACTCGAGCGCACGAACGAAGTCACCCAGGTTCCGGTACATTGTTCCGACGGTATGACCGCCGACCGAGGCCATCACGACGATTCGCGGCGCGAGCAGCCGACGCCCGAGGCCGTGGCGACGCCGCTGCTGCCGGCGCACGTCTATGCGCGAGATCGCAACTGGCCAAAATACTTCGACACGATGGCGAACACGCCTGCCCGGCCAACCCTGATGCGGGCGCTGGAGTTGTTTGATCGCGATGGTCCGCGGTCTGATCCTGCGGCTCCCGCGGCGATCGATCTGGGGTGCGGCGAGGGACGCGACACGATCGAACTGCTCCGGCGCGGTTGGCAGGTGCTGGCGATCGATTCCAGCGCCGACGGCCTCGCTCGCGTCGTTTCGCGAGCACGCGCACTGGGCGACGACGCGCTCACGCGGCTGACCACCAGCGATGAGACCTTCGAGCAGTTCGGGCAGACCGACCAGCGCGAGCGGACCGAGCCGATGCGGGCGATGTTGGTCAACGCATCGTTCGCGCTGCCCTTCTGCCCGCCGCCCGCGTTCGCGCCGCTCTGGCGTCGCGTCGTCGCCAGCATCCGGCCGGGCGGGCGCTTCGCGGGCCAGTTCTTTGGTGACCGCGATGAGTGGGCAACGTTACCGGACCGAACGCACCACACGCGGGCCCAGGTCCTGGCCCTTTTTGAGGCATTCGATATCGAATCGTTCGACGAGGAAGAGCGCCACCCGGCGGCATCTGAGCCCGGAACACCGGGCGTGTTCAAGCGGTGGCACGTGTTCCACGTCGTCGCGCGCCGGCGGGCCGCGGGCTGATGTACGACGGGGACCCGGCGGCCGGGGCCTGGGTGGGCGGGTACGGGGGGACGGAGGAAGGGCCACGTTTTCTTTGCGGGCACTTGTCCACGCGGGCGCAAAGATGTGGTAAAGTCGGACCCGGACCCAGAGCGGGTTCGACGACGGAGCCGCCCTATGCACAGCCGCTATCGCACGATTCTGCTCTTCGGCCCGCCCGGCGCGGGCAAGGGCACACAGGGCAAGATCCTGGGTTACGTCCCAGGCTTCTATCACCTGTCCTGCGGCGACGTGTTCCGCAACGTGGACATGACCACGGCCCTGGGCAAGACCTTCGTCGAATACTCCAGCAAAGGCCTGCTCGTGCCCGACGAGCCGACGGTGCAGATGTGGTCTCAGCACATGCACGCACGGACGGTGATGAGCATCTACAAGCCGAACCAAGACCTGCTGGTGCTCGACGGCATCCCGCGGAACCCCAATCAGGCCAAGCTGCTGGAGAAGCACCTGAAGGTGCTGAAGATCATCCACCTTGTTTGCCCGGACGAGGACAGGATGATCGAGCGGCTACGCCGTCGCGCGATCAAGGAGAACCGCTTCGACGACGCTCGCGAGGATGTCATCCGCAAGCGCTGGGAGGTCTACAAGAACGAGACCTACCCCGTGCTGGAGTGCTACGACAAGAGCCTGATCGCCGAGATCGACGCGATGGGCTCGCCCGGCGAGGTGCTGATCGACGTGCTCCGCCAGGTCGTGCCGGTGCAGGATGAGCACTTCGGCAACCGGCTGGCGGGCACCGGGCCGGCGACCTAAATCTCTGCGATCGGCCGGGCGCGCAGGTGCTCGGTCAAAAACTCCACCTGGATCGTCTTCGCCTCGGACGCGACGCGCCCGAAGCCGTTGTGCTCATCCGGCGCGCCGGTCGTCGGCCAGGTGTGGAGCCGGACCGAGTCGGGGTGTGCACCGAGCGATTCGTATCGTGCGCGAAGCTGATTGGTGAACGACTCGATGCACGTCAGCGGCACCGTCCGATCCGCTTGCGAGTGCAACGCCAGCAGCGGGATCGGTCGCCAATGGCCCAGGTGTGTGATCGGGTCGAGCTTCGGAACCAAGTCGGTCACATGCTCGACAGGCCAGCCGCGAGTCGGGTCGTAGAGCATCGCGAGATTGCCGGCGGTGCTCTCAACGCTGGCGCAGACGAACGGGTGCTGATCGCACAGGCGGCGCAGCGTGACCATGCCACCGGCCGACATGCCGCCCAGCGCCACCCGATCCAGATCAAAGCACCCGCCAAACTCGTCGCCGCCGAGCGCCTCGAACACGTGATCGACCTCGCCGACCATCTGACTCAGCACTTCGGGCGTGCGAGTCGGGCCTTGCAGCGCGAGGTCGAGCCGCTCGCCATGGCCCGGCAGATCGACGGCGCACGCCGCGATCCCGGCGCGGATGAGGCGGAGGTATCGCCCGCTATCAAGGAACTTGTCGGCGGTCCGCCCGTGCATCCAGATCATCGTCGGGCAGGGCGTTTCCCAGTCCGGATGCGCCAGCAGCGCGGGAATCTGGCGCGGGCCCAGTCGAACAACGCGGCTGCATTTGGCGAGCGACGCGGGCATTTGTTTGAAGCGGTCGTCCATCGGCAGACGGTAGCTCGCACGCTGGGCGATGGGTCCGGCGCGGGCTTTCGGCGTTCTGTCATCGCCGTGGCCATCGTCGCATCGCGTCGCCGCGATCACTCGCCGTTGACTCTCGCATCCGTCCGGTACCCGCGGCTCACCCACGGCGCGATCGCACCAAGGACGTTCATCCGCGAGAGCTCGGGCCAGGGGGCGCTGCCGCGACCGATGAAGGAGCCGCCGATCATCCCCAGGAATCGCAAGTTCGCACGAACGCGTGCCATGAGCGAGTACTTCACCGGGCGCGAGTTGATCTGCAGGACCAGAGCCGTCGAGTCGTCGTCAAGCTCGATGCCGCCGGCGTAGTCGCGGACGCTCGCGACCAGCCGCTGCGCCAGCGTCTCCGGGTTGCCAACGCCGAGGTGCTCGACGATCCCAAGCAGGCCGTGCTCGCCGAGCATCGGCGAGCCGGGCTTGCGAGCCTCCATCAACGCATCGGTGTACAGGATCACGATGTCGCCGTCGCTCATGCGTAGCGCCTCGGCGTGATACTCGCTGTCCTCGATCACGCCCAGCGGCGCGTTGCTGATGTTCTCCCCTCGCCCCCCTCGCCCACCATCCCCACCCCCATCGCTCGGCGTCGCGACGCGAGCCTCGCCATCCTGCGCATCCAGCACGCGCCAGCGTTTCGTTCGCGTCGAGTAGATCAGCGGGCGCGGGTGCCCGGCGTTGCACAGGACCAGCACCGAGCTGGGCGCAAAGTACGTCGCGACGATCGCGGTGGCGAACTTGCCAAGCTTCGCCTCGCTCCCGAACTCGCGATTCAATCTCGAGACCAGCGGCCCGTGCTCGACGAAGTTCACAAATCGCCGCATGATGTCGCGCAGCTTCACCGCCAGAGCCGCGGCGGACCCGCCATGGCCCGACACATCCGCGAGGATCACCCGACCGATGCGCCCGGTGCCGCAACTGGAGATGTAGTGAATGTCACCACCCTCGTTCTCGCCGCGATGCGGGCGGGAATAGACCCACATGTCCACGCCGGGCATCGTCGCCGCCCGCTCAACGACGCCATTTCCGCCCCAGATCTCCATGCACTGCATGGTGTGGGGGGTGTGGGGGGGCGGGGCTTCGTCGGTCCGCGCGTCGCGAATCTCGCCGGCGGGCGGCTGTGAGAGATGCGTCGTGGGCGTGGATGACGTGGGCATAGGCGATGCTACGGGTTTGGATGCCGCGTGACGCTTCCCGTTTCATTCGCATTCGGCCCGCGGTCGGATTTGATCCTCGGCGAAGCGTACCGAGCTGATCGCCGGGCACATACGCTCCGGCTTCGTGCTGCATTTCATGCTCATCGCGATCTTTGCGTGCGTGGTCATGGCGGACCAGTTCCGCCCGTCCGAGGGCGTGGTTCCGTCGGGCGATCGACAGCCGCTTGCGTTCTGGAGTGCCGACGGCAGCGCCGGGGTCTTGGCGATCACCTGGGGCATCGCGATCGCGCTGGTGATCGCGCAGCTTGTCGCAGGGCGCATCGCCCGCCGCAGGCTCGAGCGATCGGGCGAGTACCGCGCGGTGATGCGGTTCGATCGCGTCGTGCTCAGCGCCCGCTGGCTCGCGGTGATGTCACACGCCACGTGCGTGCTCGCACTCGGCTCGCTCGCCGCGAATCGCGCTCTGATTGGAAACGTCGTGCTGCTTGACGAACTGCTGACCAGCGCCCCGGCGCTGCTGGTCATGGTCACCTCGTTCACGCGGATCATCATCGTGCTGTCGCTGGTGCGGAACGCGATCGGCGTGCCGCAGCTGCCGCCGAACCAGGTGCTGCTGGGCATC
>JALHNK010000025.1:9022-22097 GCA_022843565.1 Phycisphaerales bacterium | reverse complement strand
CATCATCGCCGGCTGGTGGGCCAGCTTCCCGATGGACCGGCTGATGCGCGAGGCCGCGATGGTGCGGTCGCTGGACCGCTCTCGCCCCGTCTTTCGCGGCCCCACCCGCATCGGCCACGTCCTGATGCAAGTCCGTCATCAAGTGCTGCTCGTGCTGGTGCCCATGTCGGCGCTCACCGCCATCAGTGAGCTCTCGCCCGGCGTCATCGCGTTCGCCAGCGCCAAGCTCGAACACGCCGCGGGCGTTGTCGGCGCGTTCGGGCGCTGGCTGTCCACCAGCGACGGCCAATCGCTCAGCCACACCATGATTCAGCTCGCCGGTGTCGTGCTCCTGCTGGCGCTGATGCCGCTGGGCATTCGCTGGCTCTGGGACACGGTGCCGATCCGATCCGGCGCGATGGCCGAAGACCTGCTGGGTCTCTGCCATCGCAACGGCGTTCGCGCACGCGAGCTGCTTCTGTGGCGCACGCACGGCACCATGATCAACGGCGCCGTGATCGGCGTGCTCGGGCGCGCTCGCCACATCCTGCTCACTGATGCGCTCCTGGATGACCTCCCGATCGACCAAGTCCGGGCCGTGCTCGCGCACGAGCTCGGGCACGTGCGACACCGCCACATCATCTGGCTCGGTCTGGCGCTGATCAGCTCCGTCCTGGTCCTCACGTTCATCATCGGCATCGCGATCAACCTCACGCTCGCGGCATTCATGGTCGAGCGTTTGCCCGGATGGGTCGAATACGCCGGCGCCACCGGCGCGATCCTCGGAGCCTTCGTGATCTTCGGATGGGTCAGCCGCAGGTTTGAGTGGCAGGCCGACGCGTTCGCCGCCGTCGCGCTGAGCCGCGACGAGCTGGCCGCCAGCGGCACGATGAACGCGAACGCGGCATCGCTCACGAACTCTGGGGTCGACCCGATCGCCCCGAACTCCACGATCATCACCAGCGCGATGGGCGAGATCTCCGTGCAGCCGACGCCCCCCACGCCGCCCGGACCGCCCATCGTGACGCTGAACGCGGTCCGGGCCATGGCCGGGGCGCTCGACTCGGTCGCGGCTCTCAATCACATCCCGCGCCGTCGCTTCGCGTTCCGGCACGGCTCGATCCAAACGCGCATCGAGAACCTCGTCGCGCTCGAAGGCGCCAGTCTCGGCGCGCTGCCGATCGACCGCACCGCCCGCCGCATCAAGCTCATCACCATCGTCATGACGATCCTCGCCGCCGCCGCCCTCGTGTGGGACACGCTGGCCCACGCGAACGCCGTCTAGCCTTCGCCCGCCATGGCTTTCGACTTCACCAAAATGCACGGCATCGGCAACGACTACGTCCTCGTCGATGCGTTCACCACCCCGCGCCTCGCGTCGTCCGCTCGCCTCGCCACGCTCGCCCGCCGGATCAGCGACCGGCACACCGGCGTCGGCGCCGACGGCCTGATCCTCGTCTGCCAGCCCACCTCGCAAGGCCGTCGGGCCGGCGCGCACGCCCGCATGCGGATGTTCAACGCCGACGGCAGCGAAGCCGAGATGTGCGGCAACGGCGTGCGCCTGGTCGCGAAGTTCGCCTTCGATCAACTCCGCATTCGATCGAACCCGATGCGCATCGAGACCGGCGCTGGCGTGCTGCCCATCGCATACACCACCAGCGCCGGCAAGCTCACCACCGCGACGGTAGACATGGGCGAGCCGCAACTGGACCCGCAGCGCGTGCCCGCTGACCTCTCACACGCCGCCCCGTCGCTCGCACGAGCGTCGCGCCGCGACGTGATCGCCAGGACCGAGCACCCATTCATCTCGCTCATCCGCACCGACATCGGCTGGCTCAGCACCACGTTCGTCGGCATGGGCAACCCGCACGCGGTGATCTTCGTTGATCGACCGCCCATCGCGTCGTCGATCGCAAAGCTGCCGCTGAACCTCGACGAGCTCGATCTCGCCCGCCTCGGCCCGGCTCTGGAACGGCACGACGCGTTTCCGAATCGCGCCAACATCCACTTCGCACGCTCGCTCTCACCCTCGCGGGTGCAGATGCGCACTTGGGAGCGCGGCTCGGGCATCACGCTCGCCTGCGGCACCGGCGCGTGCGCCGTCGTCGTCGCCGGCGTCCTCACCGGCGCCCTGAAGCGCACCGCCCGCGCCGACCTGCCCGGCGGCACCCTCCGCATCCGCTGGGACCCCGACACCAACCACATCGCCATGACCGGCCCCGCCACCGAGGTCTACCGCGGCTCGTGGCCGGGCTAACCCACCAGCCGTCCCCCGTGCCACCGACCGTCCCGCCGGTCGGTGCCGCTGACCCACAGATACTCCTCACCGCAGGCAAACCGCAACCTCTCCGCTCCCCTCTGTTCCTCCGCGATCCTGGCCACCGGCATCGCGTTGACCACCTCGATCGCCCGCCCGATTTCGCACCGCGCCTACTATGCGGCCCTTCAAATCAAGCCCCTCAGCCACCCCTTTGAACACGGAGAAACCCATGGAAACCACCCTGATCATCCTCAAGCCCGACGCCGTGCAGCGCGGCATCATGGGTCAGATCATCACGCGATTTGAGAACAAGGGCCTGCAGGTCGTCGGCGCGAAGCTGATGAAGATCAGCCAGCAGCTCGCCGCGACGCACTACGAGGCCCACAGCGCCCGCCCGTTCTACGCCGGCCTCGTCAAGTTCATGACCAGCTCGCCCGTCCTCGTCCTGGCCATCCGCGGCAACAAGGCGATCGAAGTCTCTCGCAACATGATGGGCGCGACCTTCGGCTCCAAGGCCGCCGCCGGCACCATCCGCGGCGACTTCGGCGTCAGCAACTCCTTCAACCTCATCCACGGCAGCGACAGCCCCGAGGCCGCCGAACGCGAACTCAAGCTCTTCTTCGCCGCCGGCGAAGTGCAAGACTGGAGCCGCAACGCCGACGCCTGGATCTACGACATGAGCGGCGGCAAGGCGGAGTAAGACAGCCGTCAGCTTTCAGCGTTCAGTTTTCAGCAAGAAGCTCCCACGAAGCTGCGTGAGCTGCGATTCTGCGCGTTTCGCCCTCCTCCGGTCCCACCGGGGGAGGTGGCGAGTCTGCGAGCCGGAGGGGGCGAGGCTGCGCGTTGGTTGTGATCACGGACATTCGGCGCCGAATGATGAACTCGCCTCGCCCGGGTCGGCGATCGCGTCGGCGTTGGCGGTCCACATGGGCGCGCGATTCGCAGAACGGAACGTGCTCGACCATCGTGTCTGGGACGATGCTCGTGTGAAGGCTCGTTTTACTCATGTTTGGAGCGCTGTTTGTGTGTGCATCAGGGACGCCCTCTGGTAAGCTTGGCGACCGGGGATCTGTTGTACGATCTCAGACGCTACGACGCGGGCTGCCGAGTCCACGCACGAGCGAACACGCTTGAAGGAGAGAGTGCCATGATCCAAACTCGAAACACGTGTGTCCGCACGCGTCCGAACAATGCGCGGCCCGCGCTGGCCGCGATCGGCCGGGCCATCGGTGCGTCCAGCCTCGCGCCCGCGCTGGCCCGCGGACTGGTGGTGCTCATCGCAATGCTGGCCCTCCCCTCCCTGGCCGCGGCACAGAACACCGCCGTCACGCTCACCCCCGCCGGCAATCCCGCCCCGCCGTGGGCCTGGTTCGGCGGGACCGCCAATCCGCTCGTGCTTACGGGCGCCAGCAACATCCCCGAGGCCGTGACCGGCATTGCGCAGGTCAACATCACGATGACGCACTCGTCCGTCGGTGATGGGCTCATCCGCCTGGAGTTCACCCCTTCGACCGGGCCCGGCGCCGGGACGCCCATCGGTGTGGACATCCTCAACCAGTTCGGCCAGACCATCTCGTTCGGCTCGGTTGGCTACCCGTCCAACCTCGGCGGCAGTTACACCTTCATCGATGCGCCCGCCGGGCAGAGCACGCTGGCAAACGGTAACACCAACTACACGGCGGCTCCCGGGCCGTACCGCGCGTACGGGAAGTTCAGCGTCCCCACCACGCTCTCGACCTCGCTGGCCGGCGTGGTCGGCACCGGCACGTGGAGACTCACGTTCTCCAACCCGGGAAGCGGGGGAAGCGGAGGACTTGGCCCTGCGCCCAGCGTCAGCGCCGCCTCGGTCACCTTCACCAGCGGCGGTTGCCCCGGTGCCTGGTCGGCGCTGGGCTCTGGAGCGAGTGGCGGCTTCGCCACGGCGGTCCTGCCGGGCGGCGACGTGATGGTGGGCGATGTGGGCCGGTACAACCCGACGACCAACGCATGGACCCCTCTGACCAACAGGACAAACGGCAGCGTCGTTGCCCTGGCGGTCACGCCGAGCGGCGATGTCATCGTGGGCGGGACATTTACCACCGCTGGCGGTGTGGCAGCAAACAACATCGCCCGCTACAACCCGATCACCGGCGTCTGGACTGCCCTGGCAACGGGCGTTTCGGGCGGCACCGTCTACGCCCTCGTGGCGCTCCCCGGCGGGGATGTCATCGCAGGCGGGAACTTTACCAGCGCCGGCGGCGTCGCCGTCAACAAAGTTGCCCGCTACAACCCAACCACCAACACCTGGGCGGCGATGGGATCGGGGCTCATCGGGAGTTCGTCGCTCGGGGGGCCAACCGCCTATGCCATGGCCTTGTTGCCGAGTGGCCTTGTGATCATCGCTGGCGACTTCTTCTCGGGCAACGGAATAGCTGCGGGCGGGTTCACCCGCTACAACCCGACGACCGGAGTCTGGACCAGCACGGCCGGTCCCGGCATTGCGACTTACGTCGGCGCGCTGACAGTCCTGCCGGGGGGCGACGTGATCGCGGGCGGCACCGCCCCTGTATTCCCCCCCGCCGGCGGCTCCTACCTCCTCGGCCGCTACAACCCGACCACAAACGTCTGGACCGGACTGGGTGCGTATACAAGCGGCATCGTCTCGAGTCTCGCGACCCTCCCGAGCGGCGATGTGATGGTGGGCGGGTCGTTCACCACCGCAGGCGGCGTGCCCGTCAACGCAATCGGCCGCTGCAACCCCAACACCGACTCATGGACGGGGCTGGGATCAGGCGTTTCACGAGTTTCAACACCGAGTGTCGGTGCCCTGGTCGCGCTTCCGAGCGGAGACGTGATCGCCGCGGGTTCCTTCACATCCGCGGGTGGTGTCGCAGTGAACAGCATCGCCCGCTACACCTTCGGCAGCCCCGCGCCGAGTCTTGGTGCCCAGCCCTCCTCTCAATCCGTGTGCGACGGTGAGAGCGCCACGTTCTCCGTGACCCCCTCCGGCAGCGGCTCGTTCACCTACCAGTGGCAGATCCAAACCTCCCCGGCCCCGAACGAAACTTGGCTGACCCTCACCACCGGCCCCGTCCCGCTCCCCTGCGGTGCGAGTTCCTACGCCACCGCGACGCCCGCCAACGCTTCCACCGTCAGCATCTTCGTTCGCGACACTTGCCCCACCGCCCCCGGCACCCCCGCCGTTTGGCCCATCCGCTGCATCGTCACGAGCGCCTGCGGCAGCGCCACCTCGAACACCGCCACGCTCACGATCCTCGGCGGACGCTGCAACCCCGCCGACATCGCCTACGACTCCGGCGATCCGCTGCCGCCCACCGGCAGTTGCGACCCGAACGCCTCAAACAACGGTGTGACCGAAGCCGACTACAACCTCTTCTTCGCAACCTTCTTCGACGCCGGCCCCGCCTGCGACATCGCCAACGACGACGGTTCGCCGCTCCCACCGTTTGGCATCGTCGATACCAACAACGGCGTCACCGAGGGCGATTACAACCTGTTCTTCGCGATCTACTTTGACGGCTGCTCGCTGTAACGCATCGCCGGTGAGTCTTGTGCCCGCTGACGCTGCGCACCCTCAGAGCACTGCCGGCTTCTCAGCTTCCGGCTTCATGCTGACGGCTGAAGACTGAAGACTGAAGACTGAAGACTGAAGACTGAAGACTGAAGACTGAAGACTGAAGACTGAAGACTGAAGGCTGAAGGCTGACGGCTGAAGTCTCCCCTCTACTCCTTCAACCCAAGCTCCGTCAGCAGCGCATCGTCGATGCCGAGGTACTCCCGCATGTGCTGGTCGTACTGCTCCTGGTCCTTCTCGCGCGAGAGGTCCAGCCGCAGCTCGTTGATGACCTTTGTGCCCTGCGGCACCCAGCCCTTGTAAAACGTCTCCTGCGAGATGTTCTTGCCGATCCACTCGCCAAGCCTGCCACGGAACGGCGGGCGTGCCATTCGCGTGCCCGGGCGGCCGGCCTTCACACACATCACCATGCCCTCGGGCAGCGGGGCATTGGGATCAAACCCCGCCCCCGCGCCTCCGACTCCCCCACTGGCGATGCCAACGCTGACCGGCTGACCCGGCACTTCCGGCGGTGTGCGCCCGATGGATTGCAGCAGCTTGCCGATCGCGGTCTTGGGCATGAGATCGCCCTTGCCCGCCGCGGTTGTGTAGCCGCGCATCAGGATCGCGCCGGCCTGCTCCTCATCACCGGCCTTAATCAGCATCTCGCCGGCGAGTTGGTACGCCTTGCTCATGTCCGGCACGAGCTGCACGCAGCGCAGGTAGCTCTGGGCGGCGTCGGCGAACCGGCCGGCGTCGGCGTAGGCCTTGCCCAGCGAGAAATGAGCCATCTCATTGCTCGCGTCGGCCTGGGCCATGTTTTCAAACTGTGCGATGCGCTTCTCGATATCCATCGTGTGTGCTCAACTTCGTGGGAGTCGTCCGGAAGCGGGCATCGTAGAACCTGTCCGCCCCCGGTTCCGTCTTGCCGTGCGAGCCACGCCAGCGTGCGATCAATCGCGGCGTTGGCCGCGGGGGTTGGAACCGGCGGCGGTGCGAGAGCGACTCGCCAGCTCGCGAACACGTGCGAAGCCCAGAGCGCGAGGATGTCGCCGAGGGCGTAGATTTGTTCGCGTGACGCGTTGCGTCGAGTTGATCGGAATCGGCATCGCACCACTTCACTCTCTGAGGCCCACCATGCAACTGGCCACGCGAGCATCCGCCAGCGCGAAATACAAGCCGAAGGTCATCAAGCTCTTGCTGGTCGCTGAGGCGCCGCCTTGTACGGCCGAGCGCTACTTCTACTTTGAGCACGTCGATCGGCACGACTGGCTGTTCCGCTATGTGTGGGAAGGTCTGATGGGCACGAAGCCCGACCGTCAGAGCAAGGCCGAACACCTCGCCGCGCTGCGCGACGCCGGCGTCTTTGTGACCGAGCTGCACGAGGCCTCGATCGAAAGCCCCTCCGCGGCGGACCTTCGCCCAATGGTCCCGGGCCTCGTCGATCGCTGCCTCGCGATGAAGCCGCGCCACGTCGTGCTCATCAAATCCGTCGTCTACGACGTCGCGTTCGACGCGCTGGTCAGCGCGGGCATCCCGGTCATCGACCAGCGCATCCCCTTCCCCGCCAGCGGCCAGCAACAGAAGTTCCTCGACGGCTTCCGAGCCGCGGCGAAGGTTGCGGGCGTCGGCACGGCGCGATGAGAGCATCCGCATCAGTCGCGAACGCGCGAATCCCGGATCGAGCGCCAGTCGGTCTTGCCGCCGCCGTCGGCGGGGGACCAGACGGTGATCTTCACGCGGCGCACGCCCCAGGCTCGGGCCTGCTCGTGGGTGGGGAAGAGGACGTCCAGGCGGTTGCCCTTGATCGCGCCGCCGCGATCAAGCACGGGGACGATCTGCCCGCGGTCGTAGCCGGGGATGGAGATCATCGAGCCCAGAGGCAGCACGCGCGAGTCCGCCGCGACGAGGCGGTGGGCGTTGGTCAGGACGTGGTGGTTGCTGGCGGTGATGTTGTCGGCGGTGCCGGCGCAGGAGCGCTCGTCGGGGGAATACGCGGTGACCACCATCCACATCGTCTTGGCGGGTCGAACGAGTCGCCCATCGAACACGCGAACCGAGAGATCCTCCACCGCGTTCGGCGGGAGTTCCGCTTCCAGCGGGGTCAGTGGCTCGGGCACGAACTCGGTGTCGGTCGCATCGTCGGTCGCGGTCGCAGCCGCGGCGAGCGCTTCGGCCAGCGGGTCGGTCGGCACGTCGCCGGCAGGCGGGGTCGCCATGGCCTCGGAGATCATCAGCACGCCCGAGTCGTCATACTGAAGGAGGCTCAGCGGCTCGGGGGCCGCGTCGCTGGTGACCAGGTCTTTCGCAACGATGCCGAAGTAACCGGCCAACCCCACCGCCACCGCCAGGCCCGCGATCGATCGAGCGCGCCGACCAATCGTCACGGCGGTTCGCGTCGGCCCGGTCTGTGAGTAGATGAGGTTCATACAATGGCGAGACGACCGACGAAGCATAGGCTATCAGAACACGAACAATAGGCACATCGTCTCGACCCGAGTCATAGACTCTACCCCACACTTCGTCGCTCCGCCGCCGAACGATGCACCTGTTTTGCCCCTAGGACATCCCCCGAGCCCGTCGTTCGGGATCTGATTTTCGATCGACGGCCAGCGAACGGATCGAGTCCGCCGATCCGAAATGTCCCCAATAAAGCCGCTTTTTGTGCGATGAACGCCGATTCAGGTGCTCGATGACCGACGTGATCTTGATCCTGATGCTCGGCTTTCTCGCCGGGGCGCTCGGCGGTTTGGCCGGGGTTGGCGGGTCGATGTTGATGCTTCCGGGGCTGCATTTTTTGCTGGATCGTCCGGGAATCTCGCCGGAAGTGCATCATCTCTATATGGCCGCGGCGTTGGTCACCAACATTTTCGTCGCCCTTCCCGCCGCCATTCAGCACGGACGAGCCGGGGCGGTGCGGCGGGACCTGGTGCCGACGCTCCTGATCAGTTCGATGACGGTGATCGTCGTCGGTGTCCTCCTGAGCAACGTCATCAAGGGTGACTCCCTGCGGCTCGGCCTCGCGTGCTTCATCGCGGCGTATTGCGTCTTCAACGTGTGGCGAGTCTTTCGAAAGACTGCTGACCCCGCTGCGGGCACCGGCAAACCCTCGACCGGTTCGCTCTGGTGCTACGGCGGCGCGACGGGCCTGATCGGCGGCTTGCTCGGCCTCGGAGGCGGGGTTCTCCTGGTCCCGGTGCTCCAGATTCTCGGCCGCGTCGGCCTGCGCGAGAGCATCGCGACCAGCTCGTCGGTGATCTGGCTCACGGCGCTCGTCGGCGCGACGCTGAAGGTCGCGACGATCGGCGGGCTCGGGTTTTCGATCCTCGAAGTCGGCAAGCTCGTCGCGTGCCTGGCACCCACCGCCGTCGTCGGGTCGATCATTGGGGCAAAGCTGACGCACGCCCTGCCGCTGACGGCGGTGCGGCTGGCGATCACCGGGGTGCTGATCGTCGCGGCGTTGAAGCTCGCGGACCTGATCTAGTGCGTCGGGCTCGCCGCGGCGAGGGCGGCGGTCGCTTGGCGGCGCGAGCGGTAGCGATGCGCATCTCCGGCGTGCGCGAGCTTCTCGCCGGCTTGGCGGCGGAGGTCATCGACCAATCGCTGGAGCATCGCGAGGCCCTCGGCCTCCCCCATGGCCAGGAGCGTCTCGGGGGCGATGGGCTTGCCGACGCAGATGCCGATGGTGCGGTTGAAGAACGTGGGGATGGATGTGCCGCGAGGGAAGGCTTCGAAGCAGCCGTGGATGCCGATGGGCAGGATGGGGCACTTGGCGCGGCTCATCAAGAGCCACGCGCCGCGCTTGAACTGGTGAACCTGGCCATCGAGCGTGCGTGAGCCCTCGGGGAAGACGAGCACGACGCGCTGCTGCTTGAGCGCGTCGATGGTGATGCGGATCGCGGCGGTGTCGGACTCGCCCTGTCGCAACGGGATCGAGTTCAACCCCTTGATCAGCGCGCCGAAGAGCTTGGACGTGAACAGCGTCGAGCGAGCGACGAAGTTCAGATGGCGGGCCGGGAGCGCCATGCCCGCGACGATCGGATCAAAGTGCGATTGGTGATTGGCGACCACCAGCACGGGGCCGGTCAACGGCAGGTTGCCCGAGCCCCAGACCCGGAAGCGATAGATCAGCGTGATCGAGAACCGCACGATGAAATAGCAGAGCTCGTAAAAGAGCAGGCCACCGAGCGAGCGACCGGGGTTCTTTTGGCGGAAGAGGGAGAGCATGGGGAGGGGAGGCACTGGGGACTGGAGCGGCGGCAATCGGGCATCGGCAATCGGGAATCGTGGGGAGCGGGAGACTGGCGAGGCGGAACGTGGCGAGCGCTTGTGTGCGTTCGCCCCTTGGCTTCGGTGATCGAGAGCAGCGCGATATGTCGTCGCGTCTCAGGCGCCGGTCGTCAGCGCCGCCATGCGTTCGTGGGCGATGTTGGCCATCGCGTCCACGACCGAGCCCTTGCTGATGCCGGTGGTATCGATCTCGATGCTGTCTGCTGGGCGGGTCAGCGGGCCGACGGCTCGGGTTTGGTCTGAGCGGTCGCGTGCGGCGATCTCGATCTCGATGATGTGCTCGTCGGCGAACTGGCCGCGGGCGCGGATCTGGTCGGCACGCCTTCGGGCACGCTCCTCGGGCGAGGCCCAGAGGTAGAACTTCAGCTCGGCGTCTTGAAACACCACGCTGCCCTGGTCGCGCCCTTCGGTGACCAAACGCGGGTGCTGTGTGCCGATGAGTTGCTGCGTCCGCACCAGTCGCTGCCGCAAATCGGGCACACCCGCCAGCGGCGAGACGAGCCGTTCAACATCCGGCGTTCGCAAGAGATTCGTGAGATCTCGCCGGCCGGAACTGCTTCGTGCGTGCAATCGCGGCGGGTCTTGCGACCAATCAAACTGCAGGTCGGCCTGCTCGACGATCGCGGCGATGCGATCGTGCTGATCGAGTGAGACCTCGTGTTCGAGGGCCAGGACCGCCGCGGCGCGATACATGCTGCCGGTATCGAGGAAGGCCAGGCCAAGGCGCTGCGCGAGCTCACGGGCAACGGTGGATTTTCCGGTGCCGGCGGGGCCATCGATGGTGACGATGAAGCGAGGCGGGAGCGGGACACGACGCGGCACGATCGGCTGCACCTGCACGGCGCTGGCCAGCCAATCAGGGACTTGCGGCATACTCGTGCTCATTCCTCGTCGGCTCCTGCTCCGTCTTCATCTGAGAGTTCGTCCGCGCCGTCGGCTCCATCGACCGCCGCGAGGAGGGCTGAGAGGCCCGAGTCCTCGGCGACCGGTTCGGCCAAGACCTTGTTCAGAATATCACGGCTCCGCACCAGCGCGGGGACGGGGTCCGCATTTCCACGATAATCGAGCGTGAACGGTCCCTCATAGCCGACGGCATCCAAGACGCCGACGTAGGTCATCAGGTCGTAGTTCGTGCCCGCCTTCGAGCTCTTGGAGGGTGCCTTGGCGACTATGACCGCCGCCTCCGGAGCGGCAGATTCCGCTGGCGGCGCGTCGCCCTTGGCCTTGCCCTTCTTTCCAGCAGCCTTGGGCTTCTCGGCCTTCGCCGGCTTCGCGCCCCCCCCACCCCCCGGCTCTTCGAGCTTCGGCAGAGCGAGCGACTTCTTGGCGGGCACCGCATCCAGCGGCGGGAGCTCATCGGGAACCGGGATCAGCACCGCCGAGGCGTACGGCACGAGGCGGCGGAGGTATTGCACCGCATCAGCGGAGACGGACGCGGCGGAGAAATCCGGCAGCGTGCCGACGCGGAAGCCGCCGATCTTCTTGAGCACCTCGGTGACGCGCTCGGGCGTTGACGTCAGGCCGCGATACGGCGCGAGGCAGAGATTCATGTCGAGCTTCTCAGCGCGGCGCGAGATGGGCTTGAGATTCGCGGCGACGTTGGCGAGAGTCTCGTCATCATCGGGCGCGTCGATCGTAATCGAGAAGGCGGAGCATCCGAGCCAGTGCGCCGCTTGCGCCACGCGCAAGCACCGCTCGGTCGCGGCTTCGACGGTCACGACATCTTCAGAGCCCAAGGGGTGCGGCGTGAGCTCCATGAGGACGAGGATCGGGCAGCCGGCCTTGTCGGCGGCTTCGAGCACTTTGTGCAGCATCGGACGATCGGCACCGACGAGCAGATCCGTGGAGAGCACGAGGCCGTTGACACCGATCTCCTGGCGTGCGAAGGCCGGGGCATCGGTGAGTTTGAGCTTGGGATGGCCGTTGAGCCCCTGGAGGCGTTGTTTGAGCGCGCCGACATTGAGGGTGAGGAGCATTGGGTGAGGGTATCGGTCAAGCGGGCGCTGGACCAACAGCGTTGGCGAGGGCGAAAGAACTGGGTAGTTCTGGCGGGGGGAGTTGTGCGGGGGCACGGCGACGCGGGGGCGAGGCGGGAGTCTTCGGGCGCGAGAGTGCCGGTCTCGCCGGGAGGTTGGGCGGTGGATCGTGGACCACTTAAAGATGGATGGCGTCGGCGATGGCGGCGTCGCGTTCGCGATGGATCGGGGTCGGTGCGAGGTGCCAAGAGCGTGGCGGCGATGGTGCGTGAGCGCTGGCGTGTTCGTACGCCGTGGCGTTGTGCCACGGGAGCCTGCCCATCGCGGCGTCCGGGCGACCCGCCCTGATTGAGTGGTACTGCGATCAGATCTTGTGCCGGCGGGGGCATCGATGTATCCTGCCCGATTCCACCCGCACAGGGCAGCGCTTGCAAGGAGCCATGATGGCCGGACCAACTTCGCCGAATCCCGCCCCGACGTCGCCTCTGACCGCTGCGGACCTTGGCCACGAGTTCGGGCCGGATGTCCCGGCCTTGAGGCAGGGCGCGACGGCGGAAGAGAAGGACGCGCACTGGTTCCAGCACGTGTACCAGGGCGACCGGATGCCGCAGTTGACGTGGCGATCCGTCATCATCGGCGGCGTGCTTGGCATGTTGATGAGCGTGTCGAACCTGTACACGACGCTTGCGATCGGCTGGGGCTTCGGCGTGGCGATCACGGCGTGCGTGATGAGTTATGTGATCTGGAACGGCGTGCGGGCGATCTCGGGCGGCGCTGTCACCAAGATGTCGATTCTCGAGAACAACTGCATGCAATCGACGGCCGCGGCGGCCGGATCGAGCACAGGCGCGACGATCGGCGTGATGTTCGGGGCGTTGCTGCTGCTGGCGCCGATCCCGGCGGGTATGACCGCGGCGGACGTGAAGAGCTGGAACGTCAGCTCATGGTGGGTCGTCGGGTCGTTCACGTTCTTCACGGCGCTCTTGGGCGTGTTCCTGGCGGTGCCGATGAAGCGGC
>JALHNK010000025.1:4175-9012 GCA_022843565.1 Phycisphaerales bacterium | reverse complement strand
GAACCTGCGGTTTCCAAGCGGCGTCGCGGCCGCGGAGACGCTGAAGAGTTTGTATAGCGAGAGCATCGAGTCGCTCCAGAAGGCGTACGCGCTGATCGTTGGCCTTGCGCTTGGGCTGTTGCTCGGGCTGCTGAACACGTCGGAAGGCGCGATCAAGGCCCTTGACAAGTTCTTCGCGGCGGTACCGATCCGCATCCCCGGCGAGTTTGCTTTTCCGTGGGAGGGTGCGGCATCAAAGTACCTGTGGTACGGCAAGACCGGTGTCGGCCACGCCGGTGAGTTCAGCCTGCTGCTGATCGCCGCGGGCGTGATCACACGGATGCGCGTGTGCCTGAGCATGTTCGCAGGCTCGGTGCTGCTGTACTTTGTCGTTGGGCCTTGGCTCGTAGCCAAAGACCATGCGATCGCTGGCAGTGGCTGGGTGACGGGACCGGAAGGCCAGCCGGTCTACGACGCGACGCTGAAGACCGCAGAGGCGGTGGTGAACATCGATGTTGTCGGCGGCGGGACCATTCTGCACTTCACGCGCTGGTCGCTGTGGGGCGGCAGCGCCGTGATGGTGTTCGCTTCGCTGACGGCACTGGCGATGCAGTGGCGCGTCGTGGGGCGTGCGCTCTCGGGCGTGTTCAACCGCAAGTCCAGCGGCAACGCGGCCATGGACGCGATCGAGGTGCCGAACAGTTGGATGGTCATCGGCCTGATCCCGGTTTCGATCGGCCTGGTGATCATCCAGTATGTCGCGTTTGATATCGCGTGGTGGGCGGGGCTGATCGCGATCGCGATGAGCTTCATCCTCAGCATGGTCGCCTGCCGCAGCACGGGCGAGACGGACACGAACCCGATCGGCGCGATGGGCAAGGTGATGCAGCTCACGTTCGCGGTGCTGAAGCCGAAGATGATCGTGCCGAACCTGGCATCGGCGGGCGTCGCGGCGAACGCCGCCGCGGCCAGCGCGGATCTATTGACGGATCTCAAGAGCGGCTATCTGCTGGGCGCGAACCCGCGGAAGCAGTTCATCGCGCAGTTCGTGGGCATCTTCTTCGGCACGGTGGCGATCGTGCCGGCGTGGTTCTTGATGGTGCCGGACAAGGCGGCGCTGGAGAAGTACGCGTTGCCGGCGACGCAGCAGTGGGCCGCGGTGGCGCGAGTGTTGACCGAGGGGCTGCACAAGCTGCCGGATTCGGCGAAGTGGGCGCTGCTGATCGGCGCTCTGGTCGGCATCACGCTCCCGATGATCGAGCGACTGGTGGACCCGAAGTATCGCAAGTATCTGCCGAGCACGATGGGGCTGGGCCTGTCGTGGGTCATCCCGTTCGGCAACACGTTCAGCTTCCTGATCGGCGCTGTGATCATGTGGATCTGGGAACTGTCAGATCGCAAGAGCGCCGACAAGTACGCCGTGGCGATCGCGTCGGGCATGATCGCGGGCGAGAGCTTGATGAAGGCGCTCATCGCGATGACGGCGACGGCGATCGGCCTGATCTGGGCGACAAGTTGACCGCTCGCGGCGTCTGACGGCGTGGTCCGGTGATCGCGTGTGTGTTCGTCTGTTTGATCCTCTCCCGGGCGTCCGGGTCTTTTCTGGCAGGTGTGTATGGCCATCCCAACGCTGACGGACGAACAGGTTTCCTCGTGGTCCCGGTTGCAAAAGGACCAGTGGTGGCTGGCCAATGTCTTTCGCGGCGACATGGCCCAGCTCACGCTCCGCTCGGCGATCACCGGCTTTCTCCTCGGCGGCGTGCTGAGCGCGACAAACCTCTACATCGGCGCAAAGACCGGCTGGACGCTCGGCGTCGGCCTCACGTCCGTCATTCTCGCGTTCGCCGCGTTCCGTGCGATGTCCACGCTCGGCTTCCGCGATATGACCGTGCTCGAGAACAACGCCAGCCAGTCCATCGCCACCGCGGCGGGGTACATGACCGGGCCGCTGATCAGCGGGATGGCGGCGTACATGTGGATTCAGAACGAGCCCATGCCCTGGTACCAGATGTTCTGGTTCAACGTGGTGCTCTCGGTGCTCGGCGTGCTGGTGGCGTTCCCGATGAAGCGGCGCTTCATCAACGACGAGCAACAGCCGTTTCCCGAGGGGCGAGCGTGCGGCGTCGTGCTCGATACGTTGTACACGTCATCGGCGGCGGTGGGCATCTTCAAGGCGCGAGCCCTGGCGATCGCGGCGCTCATCGCCGGCTCGGTGCAGTTCCTGATGGGCGAGGCGTACCTCAAGGCGCTCCACGGCGTGGTCCTCATGGCCCGCACCGGCGACGGCTGGACGACGATGGTCGCGAAGCAGAAGGCGGTGCTGGCAGAGACATGGCACCTGCCGCACAACCTTGACATGTTGTTCGCGTATTGGAAAACAAACAAGAACGAACCGACGCTGCCCTGGGCCAGCGACGTGCGGCTCAGCCACATCGGGTTCAATCCTGCGGTTGATCTTGCGATGATGGGCGCAGGCGGGCTGATGGGAATCAAGGCCGCGATCAGCCTGATGATCGGGATGATCCTGAACTTCTTCGTGATCGTGCCGTGGATGATCATGATCGGCGAGATCGCGCCCAAGACCGGCACGCTCGCAGCGGGCGACGCGGTCTTCGGGCGCACACACATCTTGAACACCTGGGCACTGTGGTGGGGCATCGCGATGATGGTGACCGCCGCGATGGTCTCGCTCTTTGCCAAGCCGCAGATCTTCATCGAGGCCTTCCGTGGCCTCTTTGCCAAACGCGACGCCAGCGGCGCGACGGACCCGCTGAAGCACATCGAGGTTCCGCTGTGGATCTCGTGGGTCGGGATTCCGGTCGTCGGCGCGGTGGGCGTGTGGATGGCGCACGACTGGTTCGGCGTGTCGTGGGTCTTCGGCGCGTCGGCGATCCCGCTGATCATCGTGTTGACGCTGATCGCCGCGAGCAGCACCGCCCTGACGGGCATCACACCCACGGGCTCGCTGAGCAAGATCCCGCAGTTCATGTTCGGCGCGCTGGACCCCAAGCACCCCCCCACCAACCTCATGACGGGCGTGATGTGTGTCGAGGTGGCCAGCAACGCCAGCAACCTGCTGATGGACATCAAGCCGGGGTACATGCTGGGCGGCAAGCCGCGCCATCAGGCGGTCGGGCACATCATCGGGATCATCGCTGGCTCGCTGGCGAGCACGCCCTTGTTCTACTTCCTGTTCACGCAGGACTTCAAGCCGGAGATGAAGGCGACACCCGGAGCACTCCAGGGGGTCATGGCGCCCGACGGCGGACAGTTCAGCTTCCCCTCCGCAGTGCAGTGGAAGGGCGTGTCGGATCTGATCGCGTCGATCTTCGGCGAGAGCAGTTCGGCCTCGTTGCTGACGACCTCGATCATCACCTCGATGGTCATCGCCGCAGCGGTCGGCTTGGTTTTTGAAGTCGCACGCATTGTGAGCAAAGGCAAGTTCCCCTTTTCACCGCTGGCGATCGGCCTCGGCGTGGTCGTGCCGGCCGATAGCTCGCTGGCGATGTTCGCCGGCGCGTTCTTCTTCTGGGCGATGCACAAGGTGTACGCCAACCGCAAGGAGAGCGTGGGCCACAAGCTCTGGATCGACACGCACGAGCCGATCTGCGCCGGCGTCATCGCGGGCGCTGCGCTTGTGGGGATCGGCGATCTGCTGGTGAAGGTGTTCTTGTTCAAGTAGTTGGCGCAAAGGCGATGCGCCCCGAGTCGTTGGTTGTGGACGCCGTGGCTGAGGCTCTTCGAAGCCACGGGTCGCATGGAACGACGACGAGCGAGCGATGCGTAGTCGTCGTCAGCCGCCGGAGGACCTGTTGACTGATGAGGCAAGCGGACCGCCCGGGCGAGCTGAACGCCCGGCCGCCGACGCAAAGCGACGCGACAGTCCGCGGTTTGTCAGCCTGCGAGGCAGCGAATGCAGCACACGCCTGCACGGCGTTCGCCGCTCACCGAACAAAATCAATATTTTTGCGAGATTTCTGGTTGCCGAACCGTACTCATGCCGTATATTGGACTGTGAACGGTGTATGATTGGGTAACGCGATCCAGACAAAGCTCGTCAGCGAAAGGAATCGCCATGATGAACGCCAGCCGGATTGATCGACTTGTTCGTGGAGATCGGCTTGAGCAACTCTTGGAAGAGGTGCTTTCCAACGGGCGGCGGCTGCCGCTGGCGGCGCGGGCGGTGCTGCATGAGCGGCGTGCGTTGGAGTTTTCGTCAATCGGCTTGGCGTTGCAGCGGCTGGTTGAGCTGACGTACACGCCGCAGGCCGGAGCGGTGGCGCTTGCGGAGCGGCTGGCCACGGGCCTGCGCGCGGCGGCGGAGATCGACGCGGCGCCGGAGCGAGATTCGTCGTCGGGACTCGACGCGGGCGGCTCGCTTGTCGCTCGGGCGATCGCGACGTGTGCGCTGGATGATCTGGCACGCCAGGCGGAGTCCACTGGCGTCGAGCTTTCGGCGAGCCTTCGCGCAGCGCGGCAGGAATCGGCCCGCCGCCTCGGCGCGACGATCTTTGAATTGCAGTCCACCCACGCAGCTCATCACCCCCGTCAGCGCGGGCTGGTTTCGTCGCCACTGATCTCATGCATGCTCGCGTGGCAGCTCGGCGGGCGCACGCGACTCACGGCGGAACTTCAAGCGTTCGCACGCGTGGACCTGCTCCATCGCGCGATCCACGATCTTCGTCTTGGCGCTGATCGCGATTGCGCCGGCGTGCTGGCGATCGCGGGCATCGAGGCGATCGCGCCAGCGACGACGGCCATGCCGCTGGTGACAGCGACTGCGACTGCGACGCCCACGGAAATGGCAACCGCAACCGCAACGAGCGCGGCATCGATGGTGCCAACGGTGGCGGCGCCG
>JALHNK010000025.1:0-4165 GCA_022843565.1 Phycisphaerales bacterium | reverse complement strand
GTGCCGCGAGCCGATCAAGTTCGCGGCGCGGCGCAACCGACCCGCGGCGGCGTGAGCTCGGTTCGGGCGGGGCGTTCGAGTGGGTTCGCCGTCCGTGTCTGTGCGTGATCGCTCAGAACGCGCTGGGCAGGCCTTCGATGCGGCGCCAAGTGGAGATCTGGCCCAGATGAGACATGGGATGGCCCGAGAGGAGGAACGCGATGGCCTGAGCGCGCAGCGGGAAGAGTTCCTTCATGCGGCCTTCCATCGGGTTGGGCTCAAGGAGCAGCGCGTCGTCGGCGCTGGCGATGGCGTCAAAGGTTGGCGCGAAGCTGTTCCGGTAGAACGTCGTGAGCTCGTCCATCGACGGGTAGATCGTGCCGTCGGGGTCGTCGCGGCATTCGGAGCCGTTCTTGAAGAGGGCTTCGTAGCTCGCCGGCGGCTGGGTGATGCCGGCGGGCTTGTTCACGAGGCTGATGATCTTGTGTTGGTAGAACGCCAGATGTCCGTAGACCCACGCGGGGTGATTGGCGTGGACCGTCTTGCCACCGATCACACCCTGACGGGCGAAGCGGTTGGCGGTGACGCCCTTGAGCATCGCCTCGGCGTAGTTCTGCGTGAGGACCGCGGGGGCGACGAGGATCTTGCCAATGGAACCCATGCGAAACTCCTGGTGAGGGTGACTGTCGACGCCGGCGTGTGCTTGCCGTGTCGAGTGGATGAGCGGATGATGCGATCGAAGCGTGCGTTGTGAGTGGTTGGTGGGAAGGGGTGAAAGTCAGCCGCCGATGTATCGCGCGTACAGAGATCTTGCAATGCCGACGTCGGTGGTGCCGCCGATGATCGCGCGGCCGTCGGCGAAGACGGTCAGTTGGATGCGCGATTCACCCCCGACGGAACGCGCTTCGTCCAAGTTTTTTTCGGCCCGGCGAAGTTCGACATTCAGCTCCCCCGTCACCGCGCGCCCCGAACGCTCAAACCGCCCGACGGCAGCCAGTCGCGCAAGAAGGACATCCAGTTGCAAATCCCCCGAACCGGCGATTTGCACCGCGTTGCGCCCGCACAGCACCCGTGCCCGGGACGGGCGACGAGACGCGCCGCCGTTGCCCCTGGTCACTCCCCCCAGCGCCCCGAGATCCGCCACACCGTCAGCGCGTCCCGCCGTGGAGCCTTCGTCTTCGGGTTGAAGTTCCAGAAACTCGAACCGTCGCATGCCGCAACACGGGCAGTCGTCGCGTTTGGACTTCGAGAGGTCGATCTGCCGCGTGCGTGCGTCCATCGCATCGATGCTCAGCAGCGAACGCGAGAGCAGACCCTGTTGACCCGCGAGCACCTTGATCGCTTCGCCGGCCTGCCAACTGGCGATCATGGCGCTCACGGGCGCGAAGATGCCGACGGTGTCGCAGGTGCCGATATCGCCCGTCGGCGGATCAGGAAAGACACAGCGCAGGCACGCGCTGGTGCCGGGCATGATCGAGATCGACATCGCGGTCGTGCCGATCGCACCAGCGTAGATCAGCGGCACGCCGAGTTTCACGCAGACGTCGTTGATCAGGTATCGCGCCTCGAAGTTGTCTGTGCAATCCAGCACGACGCCCGGGCGCGGGTGGGGCGAGAGCACGCGCTCGGCGTCCTCGGCGACGAAGTCCTCAGCGATCGCGTGGATGATCGTCGTCGGGTTGATGCGAGCAAGCCGGCGCGCGGCGGCCTCGGCCTTTGGCGAGCCCGCCGCGGCGTCCGCGGCGTCAAACAGCGTCTGCCGCTGGAGGTTCGTGGACTCCACAGTGTCGCGATCGATGAGCGTGAGGCGACCGACCCCGGCGCGACAGAGCAGATCCGCCGCGGGGCAGCCGAGGGCGCCGAGGCCGATGATCATCGCGTGCGACGCGGCGAGGTGTCGCTGTCCAGCAAGACCGATCTCCGGCAGGAGCATCTGCCGGTGGTAGCGGTCCAAGGCTGGCGAATCGCTGTCCATGGGGCAGTGTATTCGGTCTCGCGGTGTGAACGGGAAAGGCCGGTACACGGAGGGCACGGAGGGCACTGAGGAACACGGAGCTGAATGCATGGGCAAAGGCAGGCCCATGCGATGCGCATCACGCCTTGGCGTCTTGATGTTGTCGCTCGCGTCTGGGCAGGGGGTCACTCGCCGATCGCAGTTGCATCGAGCATTGTTCATCGTTCAGCGTGCATCCCGCTGCACGCCGCTGAGTTTGTCGGCCCTCCCCGGCATCTCTCTGCGTTTCTCTTCCGTCTCCGCGTACTCTGCGTCCTCCGTGTACAAGCTCTTCGCCTTCGCACACAACCTCAGACGTTCGCTCGCGTGAGCGTGACCTTCAGCACCTCGGGCGGGACGCCGATGCGGACGGGCAGGAGCGAGACGCCGATGCCGTTGCTCACGATGACGGGGCAGGCGGGGCCGTTGCAGAGGCCGGAGCGGTATTTCTGGCCGTGGTTGGACGGGACGATGGGGGCACCGATGACGGGGAGGCAGACCTGGCCGCCGTGGGTGTGGCCGCTGAGGATGAGGTCGGCGCGTTGCTGTGGGAACTTGGCGGATCGGGCGGAGAAGACGCCGGACTCCGCGTAATCGGGATGATGCGAAAGGACGACGCGCGGGACACTGGCGGGCACGCCTTCGAGGGCGACCTTCGCGTCGGGCGACTGCGTCCAGAGGTCTTCGACGCCGGCGATCACCAGAGCGTTGCGATACGCGTCGGGCGTATCCGTCGCGGCGCTGCGGTTGATGGAGACCGACTTTCCGATCGCTTCGCGTCGGATGATCGCTCGCTCGTTGCTGAGCATGACCATGCCCGAGCGGCTCAGGAGGGCTGCGTTGGTCTCGAAGCCTCCGAAGTAGCTCTCGTGATTGCCCATGATGCCGATGCTGCGACCGCGCGCGATCAGCGGCTGCATGAGCTGGATCACGCGCGGCATGAACGTCGGGCCGTTGTGGATGTAGTCGCCCAGGAAGACGTCGATGTCGGCGTTGATCGCGAGCGCCGCGGCGATCGCGGCTTCGACGTGCGAAGCGGGCACGCGGGGGCCGTAGTGCAGGTCGGCGACGACGGAGAGGACCAGACCGTCGAGGCTCTCGGGCAGATCCTGGATCGGCACGGTGAACTCGCGGACGCGGATCGACCACGGCTCCTGGATCGTCGCGTGCGCGTAGCCACCAGCGCCGACGACCACGACGGCGCTCCCGGCACCATCGACCAGCAGCCGACGGCGCGAGAAGCGGCTTGCGGTTTCCGGCGAGGGCGATAGATCGGGCGACCCGGCATCAGCGACTGCGAGCGCGGGCTCGGAGGTCGCACGCGGGGGTGACGTCGCGTCGCAAGTGATCGGGCTCACGCGCAGCAGTCGCGCTCGCATCCTCAGGATCACCCACGCGGCGACCAGCCAGGGCATCCAGCCGATCATGCTCGCGCCGATCGCGAAGCGGAGCGACGAGCCGTCGAGTCCGCCCATGATTCGGACCATCGCGAACCAGCCGGGCGCGGTCGGCATCGCCAGGACGTTGCCGAGGATCTTCCAGGTCGCGTACTCAGGCTCGGCGGCGCTTGATGGTGCCGCGGCCATCCAGGTGAACGCGTGGATCGACACGCTGGCGAGCGTGAGCAAGAACCACAGCACGCCCCAACGGATGACGCTCTTGCACCAACGGGGCATGATGTCGGCGCGGGTTGGGAGCGATGCGGTCATACGGTGAGCGGAGGTCGTGAGCGGGCGGTGATCGGCGGAGGCAGAACGTGTGGCGAGGCGGGGAAGGCGGGCGGTGAACGAGAGGCGGCGGACACAGAGGGCCATCGGCCAGTTCGGCGTGGGCTCGCGAGGTATCGCGAGGAAAGATCGAACCTGGCAGGACTCGTGGTCTGCGACGCGAACGCGGCGTCGGGTCGGTGCTGCTCACCGATGGCGTGCGAGCGGAACAGCGAGGCGCCGGAGCCGACGAGCGATGAAAAGCAGACGGGCCCGAATCACTCGGGCCCGCCTGAAACATACGTGATGTTGATCGGTGTGGCCGCGAAGATTACGCGAAGTGCGCGAAGGCCTTGTTGGCCTCGGCCATGCGATGGGTCTGATCGCGGGTGGCCATGGCCTTGCCTTCCTTCTTGGCGGCGGCGTAGAACTCGTCGGCGAGGCGCTGGGCCATCGGGCGGCCCTTCTCAGATCGGAAGAGCACACG
>JALHNK010000024.1:12622-31180 GCA_022843565.1 Phycisphaerales bacterium | reverse complement strand
GCCGGCCTGCCACCGCCCGGCCCACCCTGCGGCCCCGCCCCCCCGCCGCCGTTGCCGTTGCCCGGCGCATCGTCATCATCGTCGTCGCCCGGTCGCGCCTGTGCGTTGGGGTCGAGCTTCTTGAGACTCTCGATCGGATACGCCGCGTCTTCGTTCGTCGCGTCCAGTCGCACCAGCGCGAGCTGCGTCAGGATCTGCGTGTCGATCACGATGCCCGGGCCGTCGGGGGTCATCACTGCGGTCTTCTTGCGCGGCAGGTTCTTCTTCAGCTCGTCGTAGGTGTTCTCTTCGTACCGCAGGCAGCACATGAGCCGGCCGCAGCGACCGCTGATCTTCAGCGGGTCCAGCGTCGCCTTCTGGATCTTGGCCTGCTTCATGCTCACGGGCTTGAGCACTTTCAAGAACTGACGGCAGCAGCAGTGCTGGCCGCATTTCTCGTAGTCGGCGGTGAGGCGGGCCTCGTCGCGTGCGCCGATCTGGCGCATCTCGATGCGTGTGCGATACAGCGCGGCCAGCTCCATGATCACCGGCCGGAAGTCGACGCGTTCCTCGCCGTAGAAGTAGAACAGCGCGCGTTCCTGGCCGAGCATGAGCTCGACATCGGACATCTTCATGCGGTCATCGAGGCCGACGCGCTTGACGATCTCCTTCGCGGCCTTGTGCATCTCGGCGCTGCGTGATTCGTTCGCTGCGTGCTCGTTCAGGTCTTCGACCGTGGCGACGCGCAGCACGCGGCCCTCGGTGAAGAACGGGAAGTCCTTGCCGCCGGAGGAATCGATGTACTGGAGCATCTGCTTGCGCGTCACGGCGTGGTGGCAGCCGGCGTTGGGGCAGGTGCTGGTGAGCATCTCGGCGACTTCGGTGCCGCGATGCGTGCGGACCACGAGTTTGGAGCCGCAGCCGGGCTTGGCGTCGCCGTCGTAGGGATATTCGCCGATGAGGCGCATGATGCCGAAGCGGACGACCATGCTGGTCGGCGGCTTGAGCGCGGCGTAGATCTTGCGATCGGCCTCGAGATCGGCCTCAAACTGCGGCAGCGGGACAATCGGCATAGGGCCATGATACGCGAGTTTGGCCGGAAGACCGATTCTGGCGCATCCGGCGATGGAACCGCTCGCGTCTGAGCGGTCGCCCGGGCGCTTCACGCCGCTCGGTCAGCGTGGTATCCTCTGGGCCCGCGACACTCGTCCGCGGGACATTCGCGAGAGCCCGGATCGCCTCAGGCGTAGCCCTGTTCCCCGCTCCGACCGCCGCCGCTGTTTCGCCTCAAACCCTGGAGCCAGTTCGTGATCAACTCATTGCCGCTCGTCCGGTCTGTGATGTCGTTGCGCCGCAATCCCAACCCCGTCGCCCCGAGGCATCGCGGGTCGTTGGCATCGCGTTTGGTGATGGTGGCGGGCGCGGCGATGGCGCTGACCGCCGTCAGCGTGCCGGGTGCTCTGGCTCAGGTGCAGCCGATGGCGGCGATGCTGCGGAACCCGGCGATCAGCCAATCACAGGTGACGTTCACGTACGCCAACAAGCTGTGGATCGCCCCCAAGGCCGGCGGCGTCGCCTCGCCCCTGGCGAGCCCCCCCGGCAGCGTCGGCTTCCCGCGCTTCAGCCCCGACGGCCAGTCGGTCGCCTTCGTCGGCAACTACGACGGCGGGCGCGATATCTACACGCTTCCGGTCAGCGGCGGCATCCCCACCCGCATCAGCCACCACCCCGCCAACGAGTCCATCAGCCAGTGGACCACCGACGGGCGGATCGTGTTCATGGCGTCGGGCATCGTCGGCGCGGGCCTCACGCGCCAGACCCAGCTCTACAGCGTGCCGGTCACCGGCGGCATGCCCACCAAGTTCCCCATGCCCTACTCGGGCTATGGCAGCCTCAACGCCGACGGCTCGATGGTCGCGTTCACCCCGCACTCCACCGACACCCGCACCTGGAAGCGCTATCGCGGCGGCATGGCCACCGACATCTGGGTCATGAACCTCAAGGACAACTCCGCCAAGCAGATCACCGATTGGGAAGGCACCGACACCATCCCGATGTGGGGCTCGAACGCTGCGAAGAACACGATCTACTACCTCTCGGACAACGGCAAGGATCACCGCCTGAACATCTGGTCGTACGACACGACCAGCGGCACGCGGGCGCAGGTGACGAGCTTCAGCGAGGACGACGTGCGCTGGCCGTCGATCGGGCCGGGCGCACCGGGCAGCAAGGGCGAGATCGTCTTCCAGCTTGGTTCGCGGCTCATGCTGCTGAACCTTGATACCGCCCAGACCAGCGAGATCAAGATCACGATCCCCGGCGCACGCCCTACGATCCGCGCGCAGGTTGAGGATGTCAGCGGCTCGATCTCCGACGCGGCGATCTCGCCCACCGGCAAGCGCGTCGCCGTCGAAGCTCGGGGCGATATTTGGACCGCGCCCGCCAAAGAGGGCATCATCCGCAATCTGACCAGCACCGACAACGTCTTTGATCGCGATCCCTCGTGGTCGCCCGATGGCAAGTGGATCGCCTATTTCTCCGACGCCAGCGGCGAGTACGAGCTGTGGGTCCGCGCCTCGGACGCCAAGGCCCCCACCCCCCCGGAGCCGGAGAAGAAGGACGACGAGAAGAAGGACGCCGACAAGAGCGAGAAGAAGGACGAGAAGAAGTCTGACGACGCAAAGAAGGACGACGCAAAGAAGGACGACGCGCCGAAGGACGAGGGCGCGAAGGACAAGCCCGAGGGCGAGGCGTCGGACGGCGTGAAGAAGGACGAGACAACGCCGACGCCGCCGGCAGTCAAGGCCTTCAAGCTCACCGAGATGGGCCCGGGCTTCCGGTACTCGCCGACGTGGTCACCGGATTCCAAGCACATCGCGTTCACGGACAAGGCCGGCGCGATCATGATCGCCACGCTGAAGGTTGACGAGACGACCGGGGCCGTGACGGCGGAGCTCAAGACGATCGACACCGACCCGTGGGCCAATCGATCTGCGCTCTCGTGGTCGCACGACTCGGCGTGGCTGGCGTATGACCGCGCTGATGAGGGCAACCAGAACGAAGCGGTGTGGGTCTACAACATCAAGGGCGGCAAGACGACGCGCCTGACCAGCCCGATGTTCTCCAGCGGCAGCCCGGCGTTTGATCGCAAGGGCGAGTATCTCTATTACCGCTCGGCCCGCAACTTCGGCTCGCCGACCTATGCCGACAACGACACGACGTTCGCCTATGTCACCACGCATCAGCTCTTGGCGGCCCCGCTTCGCGCCGAGATGAAGAACCCGTTTGACGTCAAGCTCGACGAGGAAGAGCTGAAGGCTGAGAAGAAGAAGCCCGCAGACAAGAAGGACGACAAAGGCGATCCGAAGAAAGACGCGGCCCCGAAGCCCGCGGAGAACAAGGACGAGCCGAAGAAGGACGACCCCAAGAAGGAGCCCGCGGCGCTCACCGTCGAGCAATCCGTCTGGTCTCTCACCGCCAGCGGCGGCACGCTCCCACCCGAGGGCCTGCCCTTCCAACTCACCGTCCGCGTCAAGGCCGACTCCAGTGTCACCGCCAAGGCGATGAGCGCGTTGGGCGCTGCCGAGTTCAACGGCACCATCGACAAGGCCACCGGCAAGCTCACGCTCAGCGGCAGCGTCGGGCCGAACGGCGTCACCATCGCCGCCACGATCGAGGGCACGGGCCTCTCGGGAACCTGGACCTCCGGCGAGATCAACGGCGCCATCAAGGGCGATCGCACCAGCGTCGAGATGGTCGCCGATGAGCCGGCCAAGGACGAGCCCAAGAAGGACGAGCCAAAGAAGGAAGAGGCGAAGAAAGACGAAGCGAAGAAGGACGAAGCGAAGAAGGACGACGCGAAGAAGGACGACGACAAGAAAGAGATCAAGATCGACTTCGACGGCTTCGAGCAGCGCGCCATTCTCCTGCCTGTCGGGTCCGGCAACTTCGGCAACCTGAGCGTGAGTAGCGACAACAAGCTGCTCTACGTCCGCTCCAGCGGTCGCACCGGCGGCGAAGGCCCCTCCATCCGCATCTTCGATATCAACGAAGAGACCCGCGAAGAGAAGACCGTGCTCGCCGGTGCCGGTGGCTTCACCCTCAGCGCCGACGGCAAGAAGATCCTCGTTCGACGCGGCGGCAGCCTCGCCATTCACGACGCCGCGGTCGGCGGCGGCAAGGCCCAGATCCCCTTCACATCCTCCATGCGCACGCTCATCCGCCCGCGCGAGCAGTGGAAGCAGATCGTCACGGACGCCTGGCGACTGCAACGCGACTTCTTCTATGAGCCCACGATGCACGGCGTCAACTGGGCCAACGTGAAGACCCACTACCTCGGCATGCTCGAAGACGCCAACAGCCGCGAGGATGTCAACTTCATCATCTCCGAGATGATCAGCGAGCTCAACGTCGGGCACGCGTACCTGCAAGGCCCCGGCGATGTTGAGGGCCCCGGACCCCAGATCAGCGTCGGCCTGCTCGGCGCGGACTTCGTGCTGGACAAGGTCGGCGACAACAGCGCGTACAAAGTCACCGCCATCCACCAGGGCGGCGATCACGACGCCGACGCCCGCGGCCCGCTCTCGCGCCCCGGCCTCAAGAAGAACCGCATCAACGTCGGCGACTACATCCTGGCGGTCAACGGCACGCCGATCGACACCAGCAAGGACATCTTCGCGTCGTTCATCGGCACCGGCGAGCGCACAACGGTCCTCACCGTCAGCACTTCCCCGGTGATCGACTCGCACGCTCGCGAAGTCACCGTCCGGCCCACCGGCGTTGACACCGGCCTGCGCTATCGCGCGTGGATCGAGAAGAACCGCAAGTACGTCGACGAGAAATCTGGCGGCAAGGTCGGCTACATCTACGTTCCCAACACCGGCGTTGACGGCCAGAACGATCTGTTCCGCCAGTTTGCCGGCCAGCGCGACCGCGACGCGCTGATCATCGACGAGCGATGGAACGGCGGCGGCCAGATCCCCACGCGCTTCATCGAGATGCTCAACCGACCCGTCACGAACTACTGGGCGCGTCGCGATGGCAAGGACTGGGTCTGGCCGCCCGATGGCCACCAGGGCCACAAGGTCATGCTCATCAACGGTCTGGCCGGCTCAGGCGGCGATATGTTCCCCTGGCTCTTCAAGCACAACAAGCTCGGCAAGCTCATCGGCACCCGCACCTGGGGCGGCCTGGTCGGCATCACCGCCAACCCGCAGCTCATCGATGGCGGCTCGATCAGCGTGCCCTCCTTCGGCTTCTATGAGAAGGACGGCACCTGGGGCATCGAAGGCCACGGCACCGACCCGGACATCGTCGTGATCGATGACCCCTCCAAGATGGTCACCGGCGGCGACCCGCAGCTCGACGCCGCGATCGACCTGATGCTGAAGGACATCGCGGCGTCACCGATCACGCAGCCCAAGCGCCCGGCGAGCCCGAACCGCAGCGGGCTCGGGATTGCACCGGAAGATAAGTAAGCGAGAGCCTTCAGCCGCCAGCGATCAGCCAGTGCCGGTCGCGGCGGTTGTCGGTGGCGAGTTGGGATGAGACGCACGTCGCACAAGCGGCCATTCAGAGTGGCCGCTTGTGCGATTCCTGCACAGTTCCGGGCGGCGGGTGTTGCACCCCCTCAGGGTGCAAGACAGTTCTCATGGTGCTCCGGGGGTGTCGCTCGCGGACTCGCTCCACCCCCGGCTACGAGCGGTCAGCCCTCCGGGCTGGAAGGCGGCATTTCATCGGCGCATGTTCAGCACCTAACAGATCAACTTATCAGTAGGACTTTACGTCTTTCGCCGAAACAATCTCTTCGGATTTCCGAGTCCACGCACCATCACTTCGACGACAAAGAGAGGTTCATCAACGTGATCTTGCAACGCGTCCGCATCGGTCGCGTGAGTCATCAGGCCAAACTGATTCGCGATTGACCGGATGATCTTCACGCGAGCACGTTCCTTTGGAGTGTCGGGGCCAGGCCCCGTGTTCAGCATGATGCTGTTCCCATGGCTGTCAACCGCATCGAACCCGAGCGACCTCCACTCATGCCCCTGGGGTCGCTGAACTGTGGCGGGCAGCCACAAGTGATTCAGGACGCTCGCGTGCTGCTCTCGACTCGCCCCCTCGAAATACAAAGCACCCAGCGAGGCGTCTGGAGACCGATCTAAGAGCTCCAGAACAGTTTCCTCGCGCTCGGCGAACCAACTGCTCATTAGGTAATTGCACGACGCCCGGCCCCTCCACTCCGCCAACTGAACTTTCGCGTCGAATCGTTCATCCGGCTGCTGTTCATCCTCAGGCGGGTACATGAAGACCCAATGGCCGTACCCGGCCACAACAACGGCCTCCAACAGCACCGAGTACGCTGTCAGCCGATCGTCGGACCATTGCTTGGCCGTCGCATCAAAGTCGATCAGGGTGTACCCAAGCGGCGTAACGACCACTGTTGAGCCCTTGATCGCAGCGTGACGGGGCAGGATCGGCTACTGACTCACGCGTCGAAAGGAGCCGCTCTTGCGAAGCGTGGCTTCCTGAAGCAGCTTGCCGCGCAGGACCGAGAGGCGGTCGGCGACTTCGTTCATGCCGCTGGGGCGCATGGCGGGTTCGATCTCGACACACTCCATGATGAGCTTGTCGAAGTGCTCGGGGACGCGGGCGTTGAGCTCGATGGGCCGCTTGGGCTTGATCATGAGCTTGTCGTCCACGGTGCCCAGCAGGGAGTCTTCCTTGCCCAGTGCCGTGGGGACGTGCTTGCGCGTCAGCGCCCAGTACATCGTGGCGCCGAGGTTGTACACGTCGGTCTTCTCGGTGATCGGGCGGCGGTGGACCTGCTCGGGGGCGATGTAATCCGGCGTGCCCTGGATGCGCTTCTTCACGGTGCCGACGGTACAGGACTGGCCCAGGTCAATGACCTTGGTGTTGCCCGCGCCGTCGACGATGATGTTGTTGGGCTTCATGTCCGCGTGGACAAAGCCCTTGGCGTGCATGTAGGCCATCGCGCGTGCGGTGGATTCGAAGATCTCGGCCGCCTGCTCGAACGTCTTGGGCGGCGAGCGGTCAACGCTGATGCCGTCGACGAGTTCCATCACCAGGAATAGCTCGCTGACGCTGAGCAGGCCGGACTTCTTCTTGATCATCCGGTCTACGCGCCGCAGGCCGGGGTGATCGAGCTGGCGGGCGATGTTGTACTCGCTCTCGGTCTGCTCGAGGAACCGCTCGTCCTTCTCGGTGACCTTGGCGACGTGCTTGAGCGCCCAGATCTGCTTGGATTTGGGGTCTTGGACAAGGTAGATGACCGACGCCGCGCCCTTGCCCAGTTCGGACATGACGCGGAAGCCTTCAACCATGTCTCCGGGCTTGTAGATATGCACGGGCAGAGAAATCCTGAGTGGGTCGGTGGTGAGGCGGGCGAGGGACGGAGCGGGAGGCGGGTTCGATGCGTCAGAGCGACGCGTCCCGCCAGAGCGGTTGAGAGGATAGGCGAGCAAGTTCCATCCATCGTCACTTGCCCACGACCAATCCCGCGAAGCCTTACGACCGAAATCGCGTTCTGATGCACGACGCGGCAGATCCCGCGCCAATAGCCCAGGTCTCGACCGAGAGTCACAGAAGATACCACACAGCGTCCAAACGTGCAAGCCCCCGGCCGCGCGAGTTATCACACTCCGCCGTCGCTCGATGTCAGGCCACGATCGATCACTTGGGCTGAGCGTCGGGCTGAGCGTCGGCGATCGTCTGCATGGCGTTCTTGATGTGCTGCTGCACGTTGATCCACGCGGTGAACATGCCGCGAACGACGCCGGTCGGATCGACGACATAGGTCACACGCCCCGGCAGCACGAACCACTTCTTCGGGACGCCCAGGAGCTTCCGCAGCTGGCCGCCTTTGTCAGAGACGATCGGGAACGGCAGCCGGTGGCGCGACGCGAAGCTCTCGTGCGACTGGTCGCTGTCAGCACTGACGCCGATCACGGTTGCGTTCAGCCGCAGGAAATCCTCGTATTGATCGCGCATCGAGCAGGCCTGGGCGGTACACGCCGGCGTGTTGTCCTTGGGATAGAAGAAGAGCACGAGCCACTTGCCGCGCAGGTCCGCGGAGCGCAGCGTCTGCCCGCGATGATCGGTCACCACGAAATCCGGGAGCGTGTCGCCAACGCCGATCGGTGAACTCATGCCGAAGCGTACGGAGCCTGCGCACGGCGCGAGCGCTGTGCGCCGCTCATCTCGGCGCACCCGAGGGCGTCATCTCCGGCGGCTGGACGGGCGCGACCGTCGGGCTTCCGCCCTGGCCTTGGGCCGCTGTCGCCTCCGGCGTCGTGCCGGTTGGCAACTCTTCGCGCCAGAGCACGCCCGCGCCGCCGAGCGTGGTGCCAGTGGCCACCGCCAGATCCACCAGCGCGACTTCGTGATCCGTCAGCGCTCTGATCTCGGCCGACTGCGCATCGGCCAGTCGCGTCGCGGCGTCCAGCACGTCCGTCGCGGTGCGCAGCCCGTTATCAAACAGCCGCTGCTCGGCCTCAACCGTCCGCCCCGCCAGGATCGAGCTCTGGCGCGTCGCCATGATCCGCTGCCACGCCGAGCGCACGCGATCGATCGCGTCCAGCACGTCCTGCTCGATCGACTGGCGTCGCGCGTCGATCGTCGCCAGGCGCTGGACGCGGGTGAGGATCGCGCGTCGGTAGCGGCTCTCGGCGCTCTCGTTGCCGATCGGCACGTCACCACGGATGCCGACGGAGTACGACGAGAAGCGATTCTCACCGAGCGTGGAGTACGCCCCGCCGGTTGACGTGCCGATGCCCGCCGATGAGTACGACCCCGTCAGGTCCAGCCCCGGCAGGACCGCGTTCCTGGCGACATCAATGTTCACGCCGTCGGCCAGGGCCTGGAGCTCGGATTCGAGCAGCTCCATCCGCTGTGAGGACGCGAGGGCAACAAGCTCGGGGGTGCGATCGTCAAGGCGATACTCAACCAGGCTCGGGTCGGTGGTCGGCAACAGCAAAGCGTCATCGCTCATTGACAGGCCCGGCGTGTTGATCAGCCGCTTGACGTCGCGCTGGGTGATCAGCAGCGCCGTCTCGCTGGTGATGATGTCATCAAGCCGCGACGCCACGCCCGATTGCGCACGGGTGATCTCGACGCCGGTCAAGACGCCCTGCGCCCGCCTGCGCTCGGCCTTGGCCAAGAGCTCGGTCGCCAGCTCGTACTGCTGCTGTCGCACCGTCAGCTCGCGCCGCGCGGCACCCAATCGCCAATACGCCCGCTCGACCTGCGCCAGTTGCGAGATGACCTCCAGCTTGGTGCGCGACTCGACGATCTGCTGGTTGTAGCCGGCGATGACGATCGACGCGGTGTTGACGCGTCGCCCGCCGCCGCGGAGCAGCGGCTGGCTGACCGACACGCCGACCGACGGCGACTGAGTTTCTCCCGCAGTGTCCAGCGGGCTGTTGGTATCGCTGATCGCCTGAGCAAGATCGACATTCACGCGCCCGCCGGTGCGCAGCGGGATGCTCACGCCCGTGCCGATCTGGGCCAGATCGCTGCGAGCATCCGGCGTGCCGGTGGCCCCTGCCAAGCGTGCCGGGTCGTTGGACGCGAACGAGGCAAAGGGCGTGAACACCGCCTCAAACTTCGCCCGCTCGGCGTTGAGCGTCTCTCGGGCGATTGTCGGATCGATCAGCGCGACCTTGAGGTTCAGGTTGTTCCGCAGCACCTCCGCTCGCGCCTGCTCCAGCGTCAAGGGCACCGAATCTCGGGACTTTGCCGAGTCGCGAAGGCGTTGGATCGTCTCCTGCGCCTTGGCCGCAGTGAGCTCGCCCGGGCCGAGCGCCGGAGCGGCGCCGGGCCCTGCGCTAGAAGCCGCGCCATCCACCACCGGCTCCGGCGTGATCGCCTTGAATCGATCGATCGCCAATCGATCAATTCGACGCAGACGCTCCTCGCTGGCATGACGGCCAAAGTCCGCGTCGATCTCCCCCAGCGGCCCGATCGACGAGCACCCGCCAATCACCCCCGCGACCCCAGCGCCAACCACGAGCGCATAAACGCAACCTCGCACCGGCGCGCCACCCACCCGCACGTTCCTCTTCACGTTCATGTTCATGTTCACGTTCATACTCACTCGTGCCTCAACGCCTCAATCGGGTCCAGCCGCGCCGCCTTGATCGCCGGGAACATGCCGAACGCGATTCCCGTGAACGCGCTGAAGCCCACCGAGAGCGCCACCGCCCAGCCCGGCACGCTGGCACCGGCCATCGGTCCATCTGGGATCGCCCGCAGCCCGGCAATCAACCCGTAGCCGACCAGCAAACCGATCAACGCCCCCGAGAGACACAGCACCACCGCCTCGACCAGGAACTGCGTCAGGATCACGATCGGCGGCGCGCCGACCGCCTTTCGCAGGCCGATCTCGCGTGTGCGCTCGCTGACGCTGGCGAGCATGATGTTCATGATCCCCACGCCGCCGACGATGAGCGAGATCGTGACGATGCAGGTCGCCGCGATCGTGAGGCCGACGCTGACACGGTTGATGCTGCTGATGGCCTGCTCGGTCGCCCGCACCAAGAACGTGTCCGGGTCGTCGGGCTTCAGCTCACGCGACCTTCGCAACGCCGATCGCACCTCGGCCTCCAGATCATCAAACGCGTCGGGCGAGACCATGGTGCCCTGGATGAACAACCCGAAGATCGGCTCGGGCTTCATCGCGTTGGCCGCCGAAAAAGGGATGTAGACCTCCGAAAGCGGCTCGCCGCCGCCGAAGATCGTCGGCAGGGTCTTGGTCTCCACCACGCCGACGACCATGAACTTCCGGCCGCCGACGAGGATCGACTGCGACGAGGGCTCCTTGTCCAGCAGGAGCTCCTCGACGGCCTTGTCGTTGACGATGCATACCGCTCGCTGCTCTTCCTCATCAATCCGCGAGAACGGCCGGCCCGCGATGATCGTGCGACCCTCGATCAGATGCCAGTCCTCATCCATGCCCGTGATACGGACGTTTTGCTCCACGCGATCGCCGAACTGCACCTGCGCCACGAAGCTCTTGACCGGCGTCAGCCGCGCGATCGACGGGCAGGTGCGCTCCAGCAATCTCGCCTCGCGCAGCTTGAGCTGGATCTGCTGGGGCGAGTAGCGGTTCGGCGTCTCGCGCGGGTTGCGCGGGAAGATCACAAACCGCGACGCGCCGAACGACTCAAACTCCTTGAGGACAAAGGCCTTGAGCCCCTGCGTGCCGCCGACGATCGCGATCGTGCTGGCCACGCCGATGACGATGCCAAGCGTCGTGAGCAGCGCTCGCACGCGATTGGCCCAGAGCTGCCCGAGTGCCAGGAAAAGCGTCTGGACCAGCACCTGCGGGATAGTGATCAGGAGCCTCACGCGCCGCCCTCCTGCTGCGTTTGCGGGTCGCTGGCGACGGGCTCGTTCAGCTCCATCGCCTGGCGCATCATGGCCCGCAGATACTCGCCGTGGATCGGGTCCAGCCGGCGTGGGAAGTCGCTGTAGATCTTGCCATCGCGCAGCCGCACGATGCGTTCGGCATTCGCCGCGACATCTTCCTCGTGCGTCACAACCACGATCGTCTGGCCCTGCGCATGGAGCTCTTTGAACAGCCCGATGATCTCCTCGCTGGTCTTGCTGTCCAGCGCGCCGGTCGGCTCATCGGCCAGCAGGATGCTGGGCGAGTTCACCAGCGCCCGCGCGATCGCCACGCGCTGTTTCTGCCCGCCGGAGAGCTGGTTCGGCCGGTGGTCCATCCGGTCCGCCAACCCGACGCGTCTGAGCGCCTCGGCGGCACGTTTGCTGGCGCCGAACCACTTCCCCGGCGCGTACATCAAAGGCAGCGCGACGTTCTTGAGCGCCGTTGCGCGAGACAACAGCTCGAAGCTCTGGAACACGAAGCCGATCTCCTGGTTCCGCACCTTGGCCAGGGCACTGGCATCCAGCGAGTCCACGCGGCGCGAGTTCAGCACGTACGAGCCGGTGGTCGGCTGGTCCAAGCACCCGATGATGTTCATGAGCGTGGACTTGCCGCTGCCGCTGGGGCCCATGATGGCGACGAACTCGTTCTTCTTGATCTCAAGATCGACGCCGCGGAGCGCGCGTACGCGCTCCTCACCCACGATGTACGTCTTCTCGACCTGTCGAATGGAGATCGTCACGCCAGCGCCTCGGCCTCGGTGCTCGCCGTCGCACCAGAATCAAGCTCGTCGTCGTCGTCCTCGGGCAGCATCGAGACTGGCTTTGAGCCGTTGTCCGTCTTGCCGCCCTCCTCGGAAACTTCCGCTCCGGTCTTCAGCGTCGTCAGCGCGCGGAACGGCCCGACGATCACGCGAGCGCCAACGTCCAGCCCTGCCTCGATAATCGTGTGTGTGAGATCACTCGGGCCGGTCTTCACCACCACCGCCCGCGCTTTGGCGCTCGGCGTGCCCGGATCGAACAGGTAGACCACCTGCGTGATCGCCTTCGTTCGGTCCACCAGCGGGCCGTTGATCAGATCGCTCGGCAGGTCGTCCACCTTGCGATCGACAATTGCCTGGCTCGGCACCTTCGTCACCCCGGTGAACCGTTGCACCTCGATGTCCGCGTTCGCCGTGAGGCCGCTGGCAAAGATCAACTCCTTCGGCTTGTCCACCAGCACCTCGACCTCGAAGTACCCGGTGCCGTCGCGGTCCACCTGACGCTTCAGGCCCACGCGCTCGACCTTTCCCGTGAACGACCGCCCCGAGTACGCGTTCGCAAACACGCGGCACGTCTGGCCCGCCTTCACCGGCGCGATGTTCGATTCATCCACACGCGCCTTCATCAGCATCGTGTTCAGGTCCGCGATCTCCATGATCACGCTGCTGGCGTTGTTCAGCGTGCCCACCACCACCAGCTCCCCCACTTCCGCGTTCAGCTTCGTAATCGTCCCATCAAACGGCGCGACGATCGTCGTGTTCTCAAGGTCTTTGGTCGCGCGCAGGATGTTCGCCTTCACCTGCTCCACGCCGTGACGGCTGGACTCGACCGCCGCCCGTGCGCGCAGCATCCGCTCCTGCGCCTCTTCGACGTTGGCCTTGGTCTCGTCGTCGGTCTTCAGCAGAGCCTCGCGCCGCTTCATGTCGCGCTCGGCCTGCTCGTAGGACGCCTCGTTGCCGCGCAGGCGGGCCTGCTCGCCGCGGAGCTGAGCTTGTGCGCTCTCGAGCGACGCCGCGAGGTCGCGCGAATCGAGCCTCACGACCACCTGATCCTTGCGAACGTATTCGCCCTCACGAAACGGCAGATCCGTGATCCGCGCGATCACCTGGGCCGAGATCTGCACCTTGGTCTTGGGCTCGATCGACCCCGGCGCGTTCACCACGCGCGTGACGTCGCCCATGGCCGCGGCTTCGACGCGGACCTCCACCGGCTTCTGCTGGAGGACCGACGCCTTGAACCAGTCTTTCACTCGCGCGTCCTTGGACGCGAAATAGCCGCCCACGCCGCAGACAACCACCGACACCGCGAACACAATCGCCAGCCACTTCCACACAGTCCGGTACTCCATCTCGCCCGGAGCCGGTGCCCGAGCGGTTCGATCCGCAACCACCAATAGCCGATCCGACGGCGCCCGCCACCGTCCGAGCGCAGGAGAACCGCCTCCGCGTCAACAGACGCAGCGACCACTGTATAGGGACTGCGGGGCGGCGGGTTTCGCACTTGCCGACCGCCGGAGCGCCATGCCGACACCCGCGTCGGGATCGCGCAAAGAAATGTGGGCCGCCGCGCAAGGATCGACCGATGCAACTCTTCACGCCGGGCCGGCCGCGGGCAAGCCCGCAGCCCACCAGCGTCCCCCCCGCTTCCCCCGCACGCACACCGCCAGCCAACCTCCAGGAGTCGCGCACATGGCCGATCGTCAAGAGCAGCTCACCGTCATCGGGGCCGACACGCTCGTCCGCGGCGAGATCATCGCCCAGTCCGCCTCGTACATCCTCGGCAAGGTCGAGGGCAACATCGTCGCCCACGCCCCGCTCCAGATCGGTCTGGGTGCCGTGTGCAAGGCCAACATCCAGGGCACCAGCATCGTCGTCGAGGGCACCGTTGAGGGCAACGTCATCGCGAGTGAGAAGCTCGAGCTCAAGCCCACCGCGCTCATCAAGGGCGATATGACCGCCGCGAAGCTCACCGTGACCGAAGGCGCCGCGTTCACCGGTCATTGCGCCGTCGGGGCCGACGCGGTCGCCACGGCGCAGCAACTCGCGAATCACCAGGCAGCGCCCTCGCTGCCGGGCCGCGCACCGACGCTGACCAACGGCACCTACAGCAACGGCACATCGAGCAACCGCTCGAACGTCACCACCACCGAGCACGTCGATTCCGCACTCGCTGGCCTCGAAGCCAAGCTCGCCGGCTTCAACAAGTCTCGCGCCGCGGCGGAAGTGAGCTAATTCGGGAGCGGTCAGCCTTCAGCGGGCCGCGGTCGGCGGTTGGTGAAGGCGCTCGCGCGCTCGCCGGTCTGCGGGAGGCAGGCGGGACGCCTGCCCCACACTCAGCACTCATCGCTCAGCACTCCCCCTTGGCCCGCCGTTTGCGTCGGCTGAGACATGCCCCCCGCCGACACTCGTACGGTCCTCTGCGTCTGCTGCGCCTCGTGGTTCCGCGTGCCCGAGTCGGCGATGGTGCTGACGTGCCCGTGCTGCTACAAGCGCGTCCGCGTCGAGGACATCACCATCGACACCGTTGATCATCGCCACCGCCTCGAGACCTGCGGCGTCCTCCGCGTCCGTCGGCGGGCGATCCTGAATGCCGGTGAGCTGCGAGTCGGGGCGGCGATCATCGTCGAAGACGGCGGGCGCGTACAGACCCGCACGGCCACCAGCTTCCGGCTCCAGCTTCACGCCCGCGCTCAGTGGGCCGGTGACTGCGAAGCCGCGTACCTGACCATCGATCCGGGGGCGATCATCGAGTCCGGGCGATTCACGATCACACCACCAGCGCAGATGGCGCCGCCCGCGTCCGGTGCCCTGGAGATCATCACACGCCCGAGCCCCGCGCTCATCGCACGACCCGCCTGAGCGAGCGATTGACGCACCGTCGCGGGTCGGGGCGATTCCCTTTGCAGCCAGAGACCCCCTCGGATCGATACACAGACACGCGGCGGAGCCGCGCAATCGCCCCGGCCCGTGCCCCGGGCGCACCACGGCTCCATCGCGCCCCCCTCCCCCGGAGCGATGCCATGCCACCCCAGAGCGGGCGCAGACTGACCAACGACGACTCGCCGCTTACCCTCGCAAGTGCGCCCGCAACCGCGAGCCCCGCGGCGGAGATCTTCCTCTCGCCCCGCGTCATCGATCGCGACGCGTTCAACGAGATGGCGGCGTCGCTTCGCACGCTCATCGAGCAGGCCCACAGCGAGTCCGAAGCGCTCCGCACCGTCAGCGCCGGCGCGCAGCAAACCCAGAACCAGCTTCGCGATGTCGCGGTCAAGGCTCAGCCCCGAATCGACGCCGCGGGCAAGGCCCTGAGCGCTCTGGGCGATCAATCGCTGCGAGCCGAGCAACTGCTGACCGCTGCGAAGGACGCCGCGGCGACCCTCACCACGCTCAGCCAGCAGTCGCAGCAGCTCGTCGCGCAAGCCGCGGCAGACCTGCACGCTCGCGTCGATCGACTTCGCGATGAGCAGGGCAACCGCCTTGACGAGGCCCGCGATCACCTGCGCGACGAGCTCGCCAAACTGACGCAAGAGAACGAGCGGCGTGCCGAAGCCCTCAACCGCCAGCTCGATCAGGCCCGCACGAACCTCAACACGCTCTTCTCGACCATCACCAGCGAGAACGAGCGGCGTGCCGAAGACCTGCGCCGCGAGCTGGACGCTCGCGCCGACGCGATCGTGATCGCAGCGACCGCCCGCATGGCACAGACAAGTGCGCTCGTCGATCAGGGCGACGCACGGATGGAGGAGCGCCTGAGGCGCGCCGAGGAGCTCATGGCCCAGAAGTGGGCCGAGATCAACGCCCGACTCGAGACGATGGATCGCGACGCCCAGCAGCGTGCCAGCGATGTCGTGCAGCAGATCGAGAACGTCATCGCTCGCGGCGAGGCCCGTTTCGCCGAGCTGGCCGCGAACATCGACAACCGGCTGATCCAAAGCTGGACACACGCCAACGAGGTCACGCTACGGCTCGACAACGCCGCGGCTCGCGCCGAGCGTCTCTTGGGCATCCCGGACGGCTCCGATCAATCGCTCGTGGAGGCTGCCGTCTCGCGCGGCATCGAAGCTGAGAGTACGGCCGCTGACGGTGATGTCGAGGCCATCGATGAAACACCGACGCCGTCGCTCGCGACGGTCCACCGCTTGCTGCGCGAGGCCCGCGATGTCAGCGACGCGGCGCGACAGACCGCACGCGACATGCAGTCGCTCCGCGAGCAGACCGCCCACGCCCAGACGATCCTCGGCGATGAACTCAACCAAGCCGCCGCCCGCATCGACACCCTCAGCCAGCGTGGCGGCGATCTCATCACCGAGCTCAACCGCGCGCTGGAGGCGTGCGACTCGGCCCAGGCGCTCATCCTGCGTCAGCGTGATGAGCTCCGCACCGCCGCTGACGAGCCCGCCCGCCGCCTCGCGGCCGTCACCACCGGCATCCGTGACTCCATCAGCGCAATGCTCAGCGAGGCCGAGGCCACGCGACAGGCCACCGTTCACGCAGGCGAAGAGGCCAGCGAGGTGCTGGTGCAGCTCTCATCACTGCGCGCCGAGCTCAAGCCGTGGGCACCGTTTGTCATCGATCGTGCGCCGGGCTCGCCAATTCCCGAGCCGCTGCAAGGGGTGATCCAGGACGTTCGCATCGAGCTGGCACGCGACCTGGGCTGCATCGCCGACGCCATGCGCCAGATCTCCGGCAAGGCGACGGCGGTGGCGAGCAAGATCGCTGGCGTCTGAGCGATCGACGATCGCACGCATCGCCCGAAGCGCACGCCCACGCGGACTCGCACGCAGCCAAACCTCGTTCCACCCTCACCCCGACGCACTCGTGTCTCGCTCGCTCTCGTGCGCCCAACGAAAAGCCCCGGCCAACATGGCCGGGGCTTGAGTGTTCGCTGAGATCTCCGAGCCTCTCGCGGCCCGACGCGGGTGCGTCGGCGAGCGGGGATTACTGAGCGGCGAAGATGCGCTGCAGCAGGCGGCCGGAGTTCTGGTTGCCCAGGAAGAACTGCGTCGTCGCGTCGGCGGTGGCCAGGCGGCGCGGGTTGGTGTTGAAGGCGTAGGTGTTGCCAGCGCCGATGTCCGCGGGGTTTCCGCCGGGCATGATGCTGAATGGGTTGACATCCGCACCACCCAGAGCGCCCTCGGTCCGCAGGCCCATGAGCTGGCCGATCTGGCGGCCGGCGGTCGTGGTGAGCTGGCGGATGAAGCGATCGAGGCCGCCGAGCGACGAGTCGTTGCCCAGCGTGTTGAGCGAGGGCATGAAGATGACCGACTGGTCGCGGTTGTTGGCGTTGAAGGCGTCGGAGCGCTGGACCGCGCCGAACTGGCCGTTGTTGAAGGACGCGGCACCCTGTGCGCTGCTGGTGAGGAAGACCGTCGAGAACGCCTGACCCTCGAAGTCCGCGGCGTTGGCGCTGATGCGGACCAGAGGCTGGCCGCCGGGGTTGAAGCCGACGATCGAGTTGAAGGCGTTCTGAAGCTGGATGACGAGCGAGTTGGCGTTGACCGCCGGGTTGCTGGTGAGGAGGTAGTCCAGCGCGTTAAAGCCGTTGTAGACGCCGGTGAAGCCGTTGTCGGTCGGGTCGTAGGCCAGCAGGTTCGTGACACGGTTGCCGGATTCGAGCCAGTTGATCGAACCGCCACGCGTATCGATGAGGATGTTCTGCGTGACGGCGGAGGTGTTGACCGGCGTCGGCGTGACGCTGGCGAGTTGCTGGACATCGACGGAGTAGTTCGAGCGAACAGCGCCCTCGACATAGATCGAGAGGCGTGCCCAGTCGGCCGGGTTGGCAACGTTCGGCGCTGCCGAGTCGATCCGCGGCGCGACGGTGAACTCGATGAAGAAGTCGCCGCGCGAGTCGTAGCCGTAGCGGGTCGTGCCGTTGTTGGCAAGATCGGTGCTGGGCGTCGCGCCGCCGAAGAACTGAACACGGTTCGGCGCCGCCAGCAGGTTGGCGTTGCTGAGGGTGTTCGCGGCGGTGCTGTCAAAGAGGCCGAAGTGGACCGAGCCGCGCAGATCGCTGACACGGAAGGCGGTGAGGCCTGCGAACTCGCTGAGCGTCGGGAGCAGGCGACCGAAGTTGCCGCCCTCGTCGTTAGCGCGAAGGGTGAGGCGGTAGCGCGTGCCGGGCTGGATCGGGTTGCCGTTGTTGAGGTTGTAGACGTCCTGATCTGAGCGCTGCACGCTGGGGATGCCTGCGACATCGCGCTCGCCGATCGATGAGCGGATGGTCGTGACATCGTCGCTGTTGGCGGCGTTGGAGAAGATGCCGTCAGCGCCGGCGCGACGCTCGATGATGTTGCCGCGGGCATCGGTGCCGATGACGACATCGTCGCTGGCGGTATTGCCGTTGAAGATGCCGTTGGCACCGGCGTCGAGGCGGAAGGAGTAGTTGCCGACGTTGATGAACGGCAGGTTGCCG
>JALHNK010000024.1:0-12612 GCA_022843565.1 Phycisphaerales bacterium | reverse complement strand
CGGGCTGGTTGAACGTCGCGGCCGTACCGAGGAACGCGGTGGGCAGCGGCGCGTTGACGACGTCTGCACCCGAGCCGGAGGCCGAGCGGAGCGTGAACTCGTCGTCGCCGGTGCCGAGCACCTGATCGGTGCCGGCCTGGCGGGTTGAATAGACGCCGAGGAACTCGCCGGTGGCGGTCTGCTGGAGCTGGCCGATGATCGCATCGTCGGCGTTGTCGAGCGTCGCATCGGCGCCGCGAACGTAGCGGAACACGTACTGCGTGCCGGGGATCTGACCGGCGACGATCACGGCGTTGTCGCGTGCGGGGTTGAAGGCGCCCGGGAGCGGGACGCCGGCATTGCCGCCGACGGGGCCGCTGAGCGCCGGCACCGTCTGATCGCTGAAGCCGTTGTTGCCGTCGTTCTCGATGGTGAACGTGAACGAGTAGTCGCCGATCTGGCCACCAGCGGCGCCGTTGTTCGCAACCGTGCCGACGCCGATGAGCGGAGGCGGCGGCTGCACCGGGGGGACCAGGGCGGCGGCGGTCGCGGTGGTGGCGACCATGATGACGTACGTGCCCGAGATATTGACGAAGAACGAGCCATCGGGGCGCTGCGTCATCGCACCGTTCAGGATTGCCCGCTGAGTGCCGAAGACCGGGATGACTTGTGCGCCCGCCGCGGCACCCTGCGTCGCGCCCAGGCGGATCGTCTGGCCGGCGACGAGCGTGACGCTGTAGAGGTCGGCGTCGGAGCCGACGTTGAAGCCGTTGGCGTTGAAGTCCGGGTGATCGCCGATCGCCCCGCGGATGGTGACGGTGCGGTTGGACTGGACATTCAGGCTGCCCGCGTTTGCGAGCTGCAGGTCGAGGTTGACCGGGTTGTAGAAGGAGACGAGCCCGCCGCCGCCGAGCAGGCTGGTAAAGGGGGTGAGACGATCGCCGGCATCGCCGACGACCTCGGTGCGAACGAAGTTGTCGCCCGGGACGCCGTTGGCGTTGCCGTCGAGCGACGCGTCGTTGGTCGCGCCGCGGAGGCGGTTGAGACCGCTGGCGGCGATGGTGAAGCGGTACGAACCAGGGCCGCTGAGGGCGTTGAGGGTGTCGGGGCCGGGAACGTTGGCCGCCAGGTTGCGAGACGTGATGGCGGTGGCGAAGGTGACAACGGCGGTGAGCGTCGCGTTGTCGTATGAGACCGTGTAGTCCACGCCCGGGGTGCCCTGGGCGCCGCCGACGAGCGGGGCCAGGAGCGTCTCGGCACCGAGGACGCCGCGAACCTGCTGGATCGTGAGGGCTTGGAGCAGCGAAGCGGCGCTGGAGATGGGCTGGTTGAAGGTGATGATGGCCTGGTAGATACCGCCCGCGGTGGTGACGCGGAGATCGTTGACGCGGATGGCCGTGGGAGCGGTGTTGGCCTGCGTCTGGCGGAAGTTGCCCGATTGGGTGACGATTGTGTTGGCGATGCGGAGGGTGCCGGGGGTGCCGGTCGCGGCGACGCGGTAGGTCTGCGAGTTCGAGACCGAGCCGACCTGATTGCCGCTGATGGTGACAGAGGTGATGTTGGCGCGACCATCGGAAGCGAGGTCGTCCGAGGTGCCGTAGAAGCCATCGGCCCCGCGGAGGATGCCCGCGGCGACATCGGAGCGGATGAAGTCGCCGGTGACGTTGACCGAGCCGACGGAGCCTGAGAAGACGCGGTCGGCCGCGCTGCCAGCGCCGCCGAACGCACCATCGGTGCCCAAGTCGGCACCGCCGAGGATCTGCGTGTCGGTCGCGGTCGCGGAGAAGTTGACGCTCTGGATACCTCCGCCAGCGGAGATGCGGCTGCTGTTGGAGCCCGCGGCGGACACCGAGCCGATCCGCCCGCCAGCGCGGATGCCCGCGCCGTTGAGCTGACCACCGACGGAGACGCTGCTGATGTCGCGCTCGATCGAAACGACGCCGCCGGTCGTGCCCGAGACGGTCAGCGAGCTGAGGCCGCGAGCCTGGATGCGACGGTTGTTGACACCAGCGCCGGTGCCGAAGCTGCCGAGGACCGAGACGGAGGAGATGTCACCATCGGCCCGCAGGCCGGCGACGGTGCCATCGGAGCCGCCGGTCTGGAGGATGCCGCGGGTGAACGCGCCGCTGCTGAAGGTGCCGAAGCCTGCGCCAGCACCGATGATGCCGGTGCCGAAAGTGGCGTTGGACGTGAGATCGATGTTGTTGGCGCTGAAGGACTGGATGCTGCCGTCCACGAAGATGCCGGAGTTGCCGGCGAAGTTCGCGGCGTTGATGCGGAGCGAGCCAAGGGAGGCGTCGTTCGTGGAGCGGATGCGCAGGCCGCTGATGGTGGTCGATGCGCCGGTGGTGCTGACGGTGAGGCTGCTGCCGAGCGTGGAGCCGACCAGCACGAGCGAGTCGGTGGCGTCATCAAAGAACGCCTGACCGGCGCCGGAGAAGGTGAGCGTGCCGGTCTCGCCGAGGGCGGTGGTGAACGCGGTGGCGATGTTGGCCACCAGCGCCGTGTGCGCGCCGGGGACGGCGGTGAGCACGCGCGGGTCGCTGGTCGCTGCGGGGTTGTAGGTGGAGCCGGTGAAGGCACCGCCGCCGGTCACGACACCGGCGGTGACGAAGCCGACGGAGGTATCGGTGAACACGCGCGTGTTCGTTGGGGTCCCGGTGACAGAGACGAAGCCGACCGTGCTGATGCCCGACGCGGCCAGGTCGTCGGCGCCTTGGGCATACAGGCCGTCGGCACCGGCATTCATACCGGCTGTGATGACGACGTTGTTGGTATTGGCGTAGAAGAAGGCGCTGGCGACGCTGCCCTGGCGGACGGTATCGGCATTGGCCCCGACGCCGCCGACGGTGCGATCGGCACCGAGGTTTGTGATGCCGGCACCGACGAAGAGGCCGTTGGCCAATCGCGTGATGATGACGCTCTGAATGGTGTCGCCGGCAACGATGAAGCTGGGCGTGGTGGTGCCGGTGGGCGTGTTGGGGGTGGCGTTGCTGTCGGTACCGCGAACGGTGTAGACGGTGCCGATCGAGCGTCCTGCGCTGATGGCGGTTTCGTAGATGCCGCCGGAGGCGTAGATGTAGGTGATGTCGCGCCCGGCGCGGATGGTCGGGCCGTTGCGGATGCCGTCGCCGTTGACGGTGGCGGGGTTGGCGCTGCCGGGGGGCAACTGCGAGCGGAACTGCGAGGCGATGACGCCGGTGGTCGAGGTGAGCGAGAGGTTCGGATCAACACCGATGTTGCCGAAGACCGCGTCGCCGATGACGTACACGACGCCAAGGGTGCCGTCGCGAACCGAGACGTTGCCCAGCAGGTGGCCGGAGATGATGTAGAGCACGCCGAGGTCGCCATCGCGAACATCGACAGAGTTGATCGGGTCGCCGTTGACGTCGTTGCCCAGCGAGCGGAGCGAACCGTTGAGGATGTAGACGTAGCCGATGCCGCCTGAGTGGCTGGTGACCTGGCCGGCGAAATCGCCGAACCAGTAGATGCCGCCGATGCGGCCGAAGGCGGTGATGCGGGCGTCGGAGGCTTGATCGGATCCGGCGTTGCCGGGGATCGCGAAGACGGGGGCCGCGAAGCCGGCGTAGACCAGCCCGGTGATGGACTGGCCGACGAGCAGGTCCGCGTAGAGCTGGCCACCGGCGGTGACGCTGCCGAGGTTGCCGCGAACGTCGATGACGTCGGGCGTTGAGGCGGTGCCGGTCTGGCCATCGATGATGCGACGGCCGACGTTCCGGCCGGCGTAAAGCGTGCCGACATCGCCGGCGACGTTCAGTGAGACGTTGAGGTCACGCGAGGCGTAGAGGTACGTGACGTTGGCGGTGTTTGTGCCGCCGGTGCTGGTGTTGATGGTGCCGGTGAAGTCGCCACCGGTGACGAAGATCGTGCCGATGTTGCCGCTGGAGGTGACGGTGCCCGAGAACGAGCGGGCCAGGAGGTACACGATGCCGCCGCCGTTGCCCGTCGAGCTGATGCTGACGTTGGACATGTCGCCGCCGGAGTAGATCTGCGAGATCGATCCGTTGGCGTTGATGCTGGAGGCCTGGATGTTGCGAACGACCGACAGCGCGACCAGCGCACCGGTGCTGATCTGCGACGAGCGGACGTCCTGCGAGAACGACAGGACGTTGACGCTGCCGCTGACGGCGATCGTCGACCGCAGCAGGCTGCGAGCGATGATGAAGGACGTGAGGTTTCGCCCGACCTGGATGTTCAGGTCGGCGATGTCGTTGTTGACGCCGGTGGCGTAGAGCGTGCGCAGGTCGCCGGTGGTGACGATCGAGTTCGGACGCCACTCGCCCGCCTCGCCGTCGAGCGTCGAGTTCACAAAGGCGCTGGCGATGATCGAGCCGACGCTGCCGGGGGACAGCCCCGTCTGCGGGTCAACACCACCCACGCCGCCCGCGGCCTGGAGCGAGGTCGCGTTCCAGTTGCCGTTGCTGATCGTGATGTTGTTGAACGAGCCGGCGAACAGACGCGAGCGCGTGAGGTCCGTGTTGCTGATCGTGATGTTGTGAACCGTGCCGCGCGGCGCGGGCGGGTCACCCGGGGTGACGTTGCCGACAGGCGAGGTGCGTGCCGAGCGCCAGAAGGCGTCGAGGTTCGCAACGCCGATGTACGCGCCATCGACGCGCCCGCCGTTGATGTTGATGTTGTTGATTCCGTTGAGCGCCGGGCCACCGGGAACGGCGGTCGGCACGCTGTTACCGGCGATGATCACGCCGCGGACCTGCGGGTTGGCGACGCGGAAGCCGCCGGTGACGGTGCCGATGTCGTTCTCAGCGAAGATGCCGGCCTGAGCGAACGGGGTGTCGCCGGGCGCGGCGATGCCATCGCCGATGTCAACAGTGCCGATGGAGCCGGCGTAAATCGTGCCTTCGATGCCGCGGAAGACGCCGTCGCCGGTGCGACGGAGCGGGTTTGCGGTGACGCTGGTGATGATGCCGCCGGACTGGAGGATGACGTCGCCGAGGCGATTGCCGGCCGAGACACTCTGGAGGTTGCCGTTGCGAACGACAAGGCCCTGGAGATAGCCATCAAAGGGCGAGCCTGTGTCCTCGAAGAACCCGCCGTTGTCGGCGTACTGAATCGGAATGAACGTCGTCCCTCCCTGGCCACCCTGCTGGAAGTTGCCGTTGAGCAGGCCGCCCGCCGTGTTGACGCCCAGCGGAGCACCGACACCCTGCTGGAGGCCGGGCGCGATATCCAGGAACTCGCCGAAGCGGCGATCGCCGTTGGAGTTGCTCTCGGTGAAGCCGAGGCTGCCCGAATCAACGAGCACGGTGTTGACACTCGTGGCGTCCACCGAGACCAGGTCGCCGTTGGGCGTCGAGTTGCGGATCGTGCTGAGCGCGACCGCTGAGGTCAACTGCCGCACGTCGATCTCACCGAGGCCGTTGAAGTTCACGCTGCTCAGGCCCGGCGCCGTGCTGGTCAGGATCACGTTGTCGAGCGCGACACGCCCGAGGCCGGAGTTGTTCGTGACCGTCAGCGCCGCACCACCGTTAAGCACCGCGGCAACCCGACCGACCACGCTGCCCACGCCGAGCGGAATGAAGAAGACCGTCGCGGTGCTGGTCAGACGCGGCGCGCCCGTGCCGCCGCTGATGTTGATCGAGTACTGCGCACCGGAGTCGTCCTGGATCTGTGCCGTCTGGTTGTGTCCGACGTTGAGCTGGAACTGCTCGTCGAGCGTCGCGCCGACGCCGCCCAGCGCGATGCCCTGGAAGTCCAGGAATCGGATGTCTGAGCCGGAGCCGAGGTTGAACGTCGGCAGGCCCAGCACGATGCGCCCGCTGTCCGGGTCCGCCGCGCGAGCGCCGATCACAAACCGATCGATGATCGAGTTCGGGCTCGTGGTCATGGTAAAGGCCAGGCCGTTGATCAGACGACCGACGCGGAACTCGCCGATGTGGCCGGGTCGCGGCGACGCGCCAAACGTCGTGCCGGTGTTGAGCGTGAAGGCACCGGGGCGTGTGCTACCGACCTCGCCGGTGGTGGTGTTTTGGAATCCCAGAGAGCCGGAGATATCCAAGAGCCCGATCGTGCCCGCGACCGTGAGCGTGGTGCCGTGGATGTTGCCGAAGGCCGAGCCGATGCCGCTGGTGCCCTCGCTATCTGTGCTGAAGAACCGTCCGGTGTGGAAGGTGCCGATGTTGCCACCGATGCTGATCGTCCCGCCGCGGACATCGCCGCCGGCGATGAACGAGTACAGGCTGCCGTTGATCGAGATGGAAGCATTCCCGGTGGCGACATAGTCCTGCGCGCTCTCGACGGTGGCCAGAGCGCCGCCGAGGGCTGTCACAGCGCCCTCCGGATCGATGAAGCCGTTGCCCATGCGGATCAGGCCGACCGAACCGGACTGCACCAGGATCGGAGCTGCGGCGTTGTTGCCGCCGCCGGACGAGATCATGCCGACGGTCACCGGGGCCTGGCCCTGGATCGTGGCGGTGTAGTTCACCGAGTTGTTGTCCTGTCCATCGGGGTTCGTGGACATCACGAGGTAGTACACCTCGGTGCTCGGGGCCACGAAGTTGAACTGCACGTCAAAGTTGCTCGACGGCAGCGAGAAGTCCGGCGCAAGGAACGCGAACTGGTGCGTCGCCATCAAGCGGCCGTTGATATCCACCACGCGGGCGTACAGCGTCTGCGTGGACTGCGCCGGCTGGCCGGGCGTCCACTGCACGCTGACGTTGACGGTCGAGCCGACGTTCGCCGCGAACGCGAAGACGTCGGTGCTGTCCTCGGCGTGGAACTGGGCGTTTCCGAAGCCGAGGGTGCCGCTGATGATCGCGCCGCGCAGGCCGGTGCCGACAAACTCCGCGCCGGGAATCAGGTCGTTGCGATAGATGCCGCCGTCGCTGGCGTTGCCGCCGAAGAAGACGGGGCCGCCGCCCTGCACGGCGCGCGCCGCGTTGGCCAGTGCGCCCGGCGCATCGGCGTTACCGGGGTCGATGAAGATGATTCTCTCGGTCTCGGTGTAGCGCAGGAAGTCGGTCGTGGCCCGCGTCGGGTCGTTCGTTGCGCCGAGCACAGTGATCGGCGTGCCGACGATGCGCCCGGAGACGAGCACCTGACCAAGGCTGCGGCCAACCGTCACCTGCGACGGGAAGACGCGGAAGCCGTCGCTCGGTGCCGTGCTGGTGATCAATCGCGTGCCGCCGAGGTTGCCGTTGACGATGAGCTGGCCCAGGTCGCCCTCGACGATGATGTTCGCGCCGGGGTTGCTGATCACGATGCGCGACAGCGAGCCGTTGAATCGCACGGCGCCGAAGACCAGACCATCAATGTTGAACTGGCCCCAAGCGCGAGCCGCAGGCAGCGTCGCGGCGTCAAAGCCCACGCCCTGCTCGGTGATCGGGTTGCTGACCGGTGCCGGCTGAGGTGCCGCGGGGTTCGGCACCGGCAACGGGAACGCCGGCAGCGGCACCGCCACGAGCTGGTTCTCCAGCAGAGTGCCCGTCAGACCGAAGTGATTGTTCGCGTTCGCGTACGGATAGCGTGCCCAATCGCCCGCGGGGTCCGCCGCAGGCCGGTTCACGGCACCGAAGACCCGCACCGCAACCGTCACGGTCGGGTCGTCGGCACGAATGGCCCGACCGATCGTGTTGTCCCCGCCGGTCGCCCCACCGAAGTAGACCGCGGTGTTGCGGTTGTCGCGGATCCAGGGCGAGCCGATGATGACGGTCGCCTCGGTGTCCTCAAACCCACGGAACTGCCAGGCTCCACCGACGAAGCTGCCCTCAAGCGCAAAGCCGCCGGCGCGGAAATCCGCCGCCAGGCTGTCGCGAGCGCGCAGGAACGTGAAGAACTGACCGATGCCGCCGACGTTCTCGTTGGGCTGGCCGGCCTGCGGCACCTGGAGGGTGCCGCCGATGATGTTGAACGCAGCGCGGGCGTCGCCTCGCAGGATGTTGATGCGACCGATGCCGTCGTTGAAGTCCGGCACGCCATCGCCGTTGGCGTCCGCGAGCAAGCGCGTGTCGCCGTCGGGGATGCCCATGTCGATCGTGGCCTGCATCTGACGGCCGTAGAGGTCCAGCACGTCGATCGCGGTGCCGTCGTTGCTCACGCCTGGCGTGATCTCGGCGCGTCCGTACAACTGGATCTGGGCACCGAAGAGTCGCGCGTCAAGGTACGGCGCGAACCGAGCCGGCGGGATGATGCCGGTGACGTTGTCCATCGCGAGAGTGATCTGAGCGCCGGTGTTCGTGATCCGCAGAACCTGGAAGCCCTGGTCGTAGCGCACGCTGCGGATCTGGCCGGCCGCCGCGTTGTTCGGATCAGCCGGACGGCTGGAGATCGCGAGATTCGCACCGGCAACGAGAGGAGTCGACGGCTGCCCCGCGCCCGCAAAGCCGCGGGCTTCGACGTTCAACCCTGCGCTCGTTGTGCCCGTCCACTCGAAACCGACAAACGTCCGCGGCGTGGCATTTGCCGCAGCAGTCGTGCGGAAGACGAGCTCGATAAAGCCGTTCGTCGGGATCGTGACATCAAGGCGATTGCCGGTCGCAGGGGCGGTATTCGCCCTGAAGAACGCGGTCACGCCCGCACCCGAGGTCGAGAACAGGCCAAAGTTCGACTCCGCTCCAACGTTCGCCGGAAGGGCCGCGCCCACCGCCCGATCGTCAAAGCCCTCGACAATCCCCGTCTCTTGCGCAAAGCCCGGAACTTCCGCGCTCAGGAACGGGATGAAGTACCCGAAGGTCGTCGTGACCGTGCCGAAGCCCGGATTCGCCGCGTCGGGCTGGAAGGTGGGGTCGTTCGCGGTCACCTGCAGCGTGAAGAGCAACTGACGCTGCTCGAGCTGCTCGATGCTGGTGGCAAGGCCGACGCCCGCCGCGAGCTCGGCTGCACTGCGCTTGGACGCAGACCCGTGCTTGGCACGCTTGCCCGACCGCTCGATCATCCGAGCGTTGCTGGGCGAGGTACCAAGGAGCTTGTCCATCCAGCGCTGCATCGTGCTCATGTCTGTACTCCTGCGTCCGAGGCGAGAAATGCCGGACGCTGAATCACCGTCGATTGATCTTCGCATCGCGGCAGATCGCCGCGAGGCACTCCCAACTCATCACACGCGAACCGAACTCTTCAAGACCTCAAGGCTGCCAAACCACAACTCTGACCAACCACCCCTCCGACGTGCGACGGATAGCGCGGGCCTGACGACAGGCCGCAAGGCTCAAGCGTACCGCGCATGTGAATCGCTCGCAAGTGGAGAAGCACCAATGGGTTGGATCATTTTTCGTCGTCGCGATGCGACGCATTCCTCCGCGCAAGGCACCACCGAACAAGCCGCCAAACGGCGACTCGCCCAACCCTCGCACGAGAGACGAAGCCTTGGCTCAACGAGCGTTGAGCCACTTTACTTCGCATCTAGATGTCTTTTGTTCCATCTTTCCGTCACGGTCCGATGTCTTTGGCACAATCTCGCGCACTTCCGCGCCCGGTTCGCACCCCCGTCCGCCCCGAGGATCTCCGCCTTGCACGCCCTTCTTGCACCCGCCGCGGCCCTTCCCAGCGTCGCAAACGCGCTCCAGGCCTCCCCCTGGACTTTGCACGCTCTCATGCTGCTGGCTCTGATCGGCGGCGTGGTTCTCTGGCTTGTTGGGCGGCAAGTTCTCCGCCCGACCACCATCTTCCTCAGCGCCGTCAGCGGTGCGATCCTGGGCTTTGTGCTCTGGCCCGTGTTCGCGGGGGGGAGTGGTGTTTCACCCTACGTGGGCATGGCTGTCGGCCTGGCCCTAGGTCTTTTGCTCGGTTTTGCTCTCTATCGCGTCACGACCGCCGCCGCGTTCGGCGGAATGGTCGCCGCCGCCTTCGCGCTCCTCACCGCGACCGGCTTCCATCTGGCCTCCAATCCCCCTCGCCTGCACGCCGCGACGAGCCTCGCGCTCCAGGAACCCGCCGACCCGATTTCCCCTCCCGGCAGCGGCCTCGGCGGCGGCGATGAGCAGCCGGTGGTCCTGCCGCCGGACATGCCCGATGAGCCGCCGCTGATCGATCCCGACGTGCCCAACCCGCCGCCGCCGGCTCGCAAACGACCGCCCGCACGCCCCGACGCGCAGCCCCCCGCGAAACCCGCGGCGAAAGCTCCGACCATCAAAGCCCCGAGCACCGCGACGCCGGCGCGCCCCTCAGCGACCAAGACCACCTCGCCCGACACGCGCGCTCAGCCACAGACGCCGCGCGATCCGCTGGCCGCCGATGGCAATGAAGCGCCCGAACTCTCCACCACCGCCGCGCGGGCTCACGACCTCACGCTCGCAATCCGCGCCGCGGCGAGCGAGCGCTGGCAGCAGACCCCCGCGGGGGAGCGGCTCTGGATCATGTGCGCCGGCGTCGTCGGCGCCGGCCTGGGCATCCTCTTGGGCATCCTCATGCCCGCGTGGGCCGCGGCGACTGTGACGTCATTCACAGGCTCAGCGGTCGCGCTTCCCAGCGCCGCGTGGCTCATGGTCGCGACGGACCTTCCCGGCCAATCGATGCTCAACCTCTCGCCGCTGGGCTGGACGGTCGTCTGGGTCAGCGTGGCGGTGCTGGGCCTGGTCATCCAAACCCAGGGCCTGATCCCTGTGAGCGACAAGCCCGCCAAGGGCAAGCGAAAGAAGACGGCACGGAAGAGCGAGGAGGAGTGAGCGGCCAGCCGTCAGCACTCAGCACTCAGCACTCAGCACTCAGCACTCAGCACTCAGCACTCAGCACTCAATCATCGCCGCTGCCGCCGCGCCGCCGCTTTGTCTCGGATCGGACGCGTTTGGATTGCAGTCGGCGTTCTTTGGCGCCGCGCCCGGGCTTGGTCTTCTTGCGGATCTTGGGCACGACCATCGCTTTGACGATCAGCTCGCGCAGCCGCGCGAAGCACTCCTCGCGATTGCCCGATTGCGAGCGTTCGCTCTGCGAGACGATCTGGATCTGCCCGTTGTCCAGCAGCCGCGAGCCGGCGCTCTGGGCCAGGCGTTCTCTCGCGCCGGGGTGAATCGGGATGCTCGCAAGATCAATCCGCAGTTCGCAGCGCGTCGAGACCTTGTTGACGTTCTGCCCGCCGGGCCCGCCCGATCGCGAGTACGCAAACGTCACGGCCCCCGGCTGCACCAAAACGCCGGGCGCCAGCTCGATCGAGCCGCTCGCAAGTTCATCACCCGGTTGTTGAGGCGCCTGATCCATCGCGGATTGTTGGAGCCCCGCGCACCCGAGCGCGGGCATCGCGAAAGTGCCGGGACCGGCGATGAAGCCGCGCGGCTTGACGCGCCGACGTACCCGCCCTCGCCGTCGAACGCACGCCGATGAGAAATGAAAACCCCGGCTCGCGGGAGCCGGGGCTTGTGGAGCTTCAAACCAAGAGTCGCGAGTGCCCAGTGCCTTCCCTCTCAGCACTCATCGCTCAGCACTCTGCTCTCAGAACTGGCATCCGTCGAAGAACACCGAGAAGAACAGGTTGTAATCCCCCTCGGTCACACCGTTGTTGACAAACGGCGGGATGCCCCCGTTGCCGAACGGCGGCAGCGGCTGGCCCGAGTCGTCGGCGATGTCGCACGTTGCGCCCGCGTCGAAGAACGTGGCGAAAAAGTGGTTGTAATCGCCCTCGGTCACGCCGTTGTTGACCTCGTTCAGCACACACGGGCCCAGCGGCGGCAGCGGGGCAGAAGAATCGAAGGCGACGTCGGCGGGCGAGCAGCGGAGCCCAAGCACCGTGAGGACCACCGGGGCGGTGGTGATCGACGGGCAGCTCGAACTGGGCGCACCCAAGTTTGTGACGACGCAATCAAAGACGCCGCCGGGCGCATCAGACAACTGAACGTTGGTGATGGTGAGCGAAGAGGTCGCGGCGCTGGCGTTGCTTGCGGAGCTGATGGGTACCCCGCCGCGCCGCCACGCGTAGCTGAACGGCCCGCCGCCCAGGCCGCCGGATGCCACGACCGTGAACACCGCGTTGGTCCCCACGCAGACCGCAACCGACTCCGGCTGCGTGAGATCGAACGCGCCCATGTACACATTGTCGATCGATGCTCGGTCCGCATTGGTGCTGAACTCCGCGCGGAACCTGATGGCCGTGATGTTCGCCAGCGCCGCCATGAACTCTTGTGCGGTCGGCGGGCTCCCTGACAGCGATGTCTTTCTCCAGCCGACCTCGGTCAGCGGGACCGCCCTGAGGCTCCACACGTTGGCGACCGGGACCGCCAAGTCGTAGACCAGCGTCAGACCACCGCCGATGATGGTGACATCCGACTCAGACGACCCAGCGGTGCTGGCGAAGTTGGTGATCAGATCGCACCGAAGGACGCCGCCATACAAACACGAACGATCGCCGAGGAACGCCGGTCCTGCGACGAATCCCCAGTACGTGCCGCCAGCATCGTCGACCGCCGCGAGCCGGCCACCCGGGTTTCCGCCGCTGGCGAACCAGCCGAGGCTCGACCCGTCGTTGTAGAACGACCAGCCAGCGGTGCCCGAATCAAACGGCTCGGAGATCACGGATTGGCCCTTGGCAGCACCGCCGGCGACAAGCAGGCTTGCAACGGCAATCGCGGCAAGAGCGGTCATAGATCGAGGGCGAGCGAGCGTCTTCAGTGATTTCATTCCGTGACTCCAGAGTCTTCATGTATCCGAGCATGGACGACTCAAACTCTATCA
>JALHNK010000023.1 GCA_022843565.1 Phycisphaerales bacterium | reverse complement strand
GGCGAGCCAACGACATGGGCTGGCTGACGATCACGGCGTGGCTGGGCGCGGTGGCGGGGATCATCGTGCTCTCGCTGATGCCGGGCGTGCTGGCGACGGTCGCGTTCAAGGATGTGAACCTCGCGTGGGTGATCGTGACGGTGGGGGGGATGCTGGCGGTGGTGGTGGCGCTGCCGTCGCTGGCGGGGATGTTCGCGGGCGAGGCGGGAATGGCGCGGTTTGTCGCGATGGCCAAGTGGACGCGCGTGGGGCTCGTGTCGCGATTGGTCGGCTCGGCGTTCTTTGGCAAGCTGCACAGCGGGCTGGCGCTGCTGGCGGATCGGCGGAGCGTGGCGCTGGCGATTGTCTTTCGCGCGCTGGACATGGCGGCCCAGGCGGCGCGGTTTTATGTGGTGGCGGGGATCATCGGTGTTGACGTGACGATCGCGCAGTGCGTGATCGCGGGCGCGGCGTATTTCTTCATCCAGGCGACGAGCCCGGCGGGTGTGGCGGGGCCGCGGGAGGGGGGATTGATCGCGATCCTGGGCACGGGCTTTGCGCCGGTAGTCGTTGCGGTGACAGCGGCGGAGGCGGCGGCGAACCTGATCCTCGGGTTGCTCGGCGCGGCGTGGCTGCGGTTGGATCGCGTGTTTCTTCGTGGTCCGGCCAATCCGGGTGGTGCGGCTTCTCCGAGGCCGGAGTGATTCGGTCGCTGAGTGAGTTGGATTTGGACGCCGTGGCTGAGGCTTTGTGAAGTCACGGGTTGGGCGCTCACACGGGCGGTGATTCACGAGGTGTCGTGAACGAAGAAGGCATCGAGGCACGAGGCATCGAGGCATGAGTGATGCAGGCGTGGGTGTGCGACAGGTCACTACCATGACGCATGAAGCTCGGCCTTGTGCAGTTCAACCCGACGGTCGGCGATCTTCGTGGGAATGCGGACGCGATGATCGCTTGGGTGGAGCGGGCCGAGGCGCAGCGGTGTGATGTTGTGGTGTTCCCGGAGCTGGCGTTGACGGGGTACCCGCCGCGGGATCTGCTGGTGCAGGGTGGGTTCATGCAACGCGTGGTGCGGGAGTGTGAGCGCATCGCGAAGGCGGCGGGGCCAGCGCTCACGGTGGTGTTTGGCACGCCGCTGCCGGTGGACCCGAAGAACATCGATGCGCATCGGCTGCACAACTCGCTGCTGGTGGCGCGTGATGGCAAGGTCATCACGTACTACGACAAGCGGTTGTTGCCGACGTACGACGTCTTCGATGAGGACCGGTACTTTGAGCCGGGGGAGCAAGGTCGCGTGATCGAGGTGAATGCACGCGATGGCTCGGGCGTGACGCGTGTGGGCCTGTCGATCTGCGAGGACCTGTGGCGAGGGGAGGATGTCGGGTTCGCGGCTCGATACCTCGCGATGGCCGATCCGCTCAGTGAGCTGGTGCGCCCGCCGGATGGCTCGGCGGGCGCGACGGTGATTGTGAACCCCAGCGCCAGCCCGTTTCGATTGGGCACCGGCGTGCGGCATCGCGAGCTCCTGCGGCGGCACGCGATGGCGCATGGGGTGTATGTGTGCGCGGTGAATCAGGTCGGGGCCAATGACGAGCTGGTGTTTGATGGGCACGGCGCGGCGTTTGATCCGCGCGGGGCTCTGGTCGCGGCGGGGCCGGGGTTCGTTGAGGATCTGGTGATCGTTGATCTGCCGGCGAGCGGAGGCGGTGCGTCGCGCGTGAGCGTGGCGAGTGTTGTTGATCCGCTGCTGAGTGCTGAGCGGTGCGAGTTGCTGTTCAGGGCGCTGGTGCTGGGTGTGCGGGATTACTGCCGTAAGACGGGGTTCAAGCGTTGCGTGCTGGGTCTGTCGGGCGGGATCGATAGCGCGGTGGTGGCGGTGCTGGCGACGGCGGCGCTGGGGCCGCAGAACATCCTGGGCCTCAGCATGCCCTCGCGGTACTCATCGCAAGGCTCGCGCGATGATGCGCGGGCGCTCGCGCAATCGCTCGGCATCGGCTACGAGACCGTCGAGATCGAGCCCGTCTTCGGCGCGATGCTCGATGCGCTGGGGCCGGTATTCGCCGGTGCGGCGGCGGATGTGACTGAGGAGAACCTGCAATCGCGCATCCGCGGCAGCGTGCTCATGGGTGTCAGCAACAAGCAGGGGCGGTTGCTGCTGACGACGGGGAACAAGAGCGAAGTCGCCGTGGGCTATTGCACGCTGTACGGCGATATGAACGGCGGCCTCGCGGTGATCAGCGATGTGTACAAGACGCTGGTGTATGAGCTCTCGCGCTGGATGAACGAGCACTGGCAAGAGCTGGGGATTGCGGGCCTCGGTGGGCCGCCGATCCCGGTGAGCAGCATCACCAAGCCGCCGAGCGCGGAGCTGCGCCCGAATCAGACGGATCAGGACTCGTTGCCGGCGTATGAGGTGCTTGACGAGATCGTCGAGCGCTACGTCGAGCGCCGCCAGAGCGCGGCGGAGATCGTCAGCGCGATGCTATCAGCCGGCGCGCTCGCTGCGAAGTTGATTGATGAGGCGGGCGTGCGGCGTGTGATCAGGCTGATTGATCTGAGCGAGTTCAAGCGGAAGCAAGCCGCGCCTGGGTTGAAGGTGACGTCGGTGGCGTTTGGCACGGGGCGGCGGATGCCGATCGCGCAGGGTTGGCGGGCGGATCGGGAGTGAGCACGGCCCGATGGGGCCAGTCAATTCGCGTGACGTCGACCGATGATCCGTTCGTTGGTCGATTCGCGATGGCAGGCGGCGCACGACTCGACGACGCCAACGCTGGTGACGGTTTTGAGGTCCGGGGCGACCGTCGCGTAAATCCAACCGTCGTCGGTGCGGGCCGATTTCTCATCGACCTTAAACATCATGAACAGCCCATTGAAGTCCTCGGGATACCACGCTCGGTGCTGGCTGAAAGTCTGCTTGACGATGATCGACCCGACCGGGAACTCTGGTCGACCGTCGGGGAATACCACGTTCCCTCTTTCGAAATAGATCCAATACGAACTGAGGGCGTTTGCGTGCATGAAGTAGTACTTCTTGCCGTGCGTCGACTCGTCGTTGCTCGCCGACACGACGGCGCCAGTGGGAAACCTCGGCCCAATGCAACTGAACGGCGCTTCCATCGGGTCCGACGTCAACCGGTTGAGTTGCTTGTATTCAAGCGCGATGCGGCGAGCCAGCGTGGTGAGGTTCGCCTCCGATGCGATGTCGGGACCGGAGAAGGCCCTTCCGCTTTCGAGAAAGTTGTCCGCCGCGGGGTCGGCGGGGAGCGGATCGTTCAGTGCGGCGGGCGGCTGTTCCATCGGGACCATCGTCGCCAGCGAGTCGGCCGGCGTGGAGCCAGATCGTGAGCCGGGCTCTTGTGCCGGCGCGGTCGATCGCGAAGTGCAGCCCGCGAGCGCGGCGAGGAGTACGAGATTGAGGCCCGCCGCGCGGCGCGTGGTGATCATGGTGTGTCCTGTCTTCTGATGAGGGACCGAGACGCTGCCACCAATATAGTGGTAGGGGCCGCTGGCGCGTTTGCGGCAACTGGTGTTTTGTGCCGATCGCGCCTAGCATCCCCACCGAGGCTGGAAATGCCGCGGGGCGGTTCGCGTGCGCACGGGCGGGTTGACGCGAACAAAGTCAGAACATTGGGTTAATAGGAGCAGGCATGAGCATCAATCCTCTGGACATGGTGATCGGGGCGAAGGAAGTGCAGCGCGACGCGGCCCAGGCCGCGAAGTTGGCTGTTGAGGCTGAGAAGATGGAGTCGGCCGGCGATCGCATTGAGGCGATCGCGATCTATCGCAAGGCTGTCGCGGCGGACCCGACCGACCAGAAGATCATGTTCCGGCTCGGATACCTCGTGGACCTCGCGGGTCTTGAGGATGAGGCGATCGAGATTTACGAGCGCGCGATCGAGCGCCCCCCGGCACCGATCAACGCCCTGATGAACCTCGCGGTGCTGTACGAGGACCGTGGCGATTTCGTCCGCGCCGAGCGTTGCCTGCGCCAGGTGCTGGAGACCGACGCCAACCACCTGCGGGCCCGCCTGTTCATGAAGGATGTCATCGCCAGCAAGACGATGGTGATGGATGACGATCACGATCGCGAGAAGCTCAAGCGCTCGGCGCTGCTCGATACGCCGGTGACGGACTTCGAACTCTCGGTGCGTGCCCGCACGTGCCTGAAGAAGATGAACATCCGCACGCTGGGCGACCTTGTTCGCACCACCGAGGCGGAGCTCCTGAGCTACAAGAACTTTGGCGATAGCTCGCTGGTGGAGATCAAGACGATGCTCGCCAGCAAGGGCCTGCGATTGGGTCAGGGTCGCGACGATGCGCACCGGGCCGCGCGGAAGCAGATGATCGAATCGCTCAAGGGCAGCGGCAACGAGGCGGTGCTGAACAAGAGCGTCAACGAGATGAACCTCTCGGTGCGTGCCCGCAAGGCGCTGCAGCTCTTGAACATCCACTCGCTGGGCGACCTGGTGACGCACACCGAGGCGGAGCTGCTGGGCGTCAAGAACTTCGGCGCCACCAGCCTGATCGAAGTGAAGGCCAAACTGACCGAGTACGGCCTGAGCCTGCGGAAGATCGAGGCCTGAGCAATCTCGCTTCGCGTCATTGAACCACCAAACAGACCGCGCCGCTGAGGCGCGGTTTTTCATTTGGGGAAGGGGACTTGTACACGGAGGACACGGAGGACACGGAGGGACGCGGAGAGGGGAGAGAAACGAGCACCCTGTCAGGGTGCAAGAGTTCTCAACGTCTTTCCGGGGGTGTCGCTCGAAGACTCGCTCCACGCCCCGGCGACTGGCGTGCAGCCCTTCGGGCTGAATAGACGCGGACGTTTCGTCAAAGCATGTTCAGTGTTCTTGGTTCGCTCCGTGTTCTCCGTGCTCTCCGTGCCGCCGTGTGCGGTCTTCGTCGGAAGCATCCGGCGCACCCTGCGGTCCAGGTGAACCGTCGATCTGTCGCAGGATCGATTCGTCGCGATCGTGCGTGACGTGGTAGGTCAGGCGGCTGCTGGCGTAGGCCTCGGGGGAGATGCGGAGGTCGACCGGCTTGCCGTTTGCGTGGCACGCGTGCAGGTGTTGGAGAAACGGCACGCACCAGCGGCAGCCGGTGCCCGCGCCGAGGCACTCGCTGATGAGGCTGGCCACCGGGGGGTTCTCTCGCGATAGAAAGGTGCGCACCTTGCGGAGCGACACGTGGAAGCAGAGACAGATTTCGTCGTCAGGATCCACGGGACCACCTCTGTGCAAGGTTAGGCGCACGCCGAAAAACTACGTTTTTCGCTGATGATGGCTCGATACCCTGCTCTGTCGGGTGCGTCGCCCGGCGGCCGATTCCATGGCTATGTCGTCGCACCTCTGGAGTGTCCGGATGGACCTGGACCAACTCATCGCCGGCATCGGCATTCGGCGGCTCTCCGCGGTCGTCCGCGGCAAGTCGGCCAGTGTGCGGATCTGTGATATCACCGAGGACAGCCGAACGGTGATGCCCGGCTCGCTGTTTGTGGCCAGGCGGGGCGAGAAGAGTGATGGGCGGGCGTTTGTTCCCGCCGCGGTCGCGGCTGGGGCGGTGGCGATTCTCTCGGACGATCCGGCGTTGCGGCTGCCGCTGCCCTCTGGGCCGGGGCACACGCAGGAGCACGCGGAGCTGTTGCTGGCGGAGGATCTGCCGCTGGCGGCGGCGCGCGTGGCCGAGCGGTTTTATGGCGACGCGTCGAGCAAGCTGGCGACGATCGGCGTCACGGGCACCAACGGCAAGACGACGATTACGTGGCTGGTGCATCAGGCGCTGAATGGGCTGGGTGTGCGCTGCGGGATGATGGGGACGGTGTGCATCGATGATGGGACGGAGATCGCGCCGGCGACGCTGACGACGCCGCCGGCGCTGGAGGTGAGCCGGACGATTTCGAGGATGCTGGAGAGCGGCTGCCGCGCGTGCGTGATGGAGACGAGCAGTCATGCGTTGCACCAGCGGCGGGTGGGGGGCGTGCGGTTCCGCGTGGGCGTGTTCACGAACCTGACGCACGACCATCTGGATTACCACGGCACGATGGAGAAGTACGCCGAGAGCAAGGCGATGCTCTTTGACATGCTGCCGGCCGGCGGCGCGGCGCCGAGCGGCGGTGGGCCGTCGTCCGGCGGCGTGGCGATCGTGAACGCCGATGACGCGTGGCACACGCGGATGGTGCGGGACACCTCGGCTCGTCTCGTGCGATGCTCGATCGAGAGCGGCGGTGCGGCGCGTGGCGCTGCGCCGGGCAGGGCACAGTGGCGCGGGTCGGTGCTGGGGACGACGCTGGCGGGGATGGATTGCCGGATCATCGCGCCGGCGGATGCGGCTGGTGGAGATGAGGTGGAATGGTCGGTGCGGCTGCCGCTGATCGGTGCGCACAACCTGATGAACGCGATGCAGGCCTGCGCGGTGCTGCGCGAGCTGGGTGTCGCGGGGGAGGACATTCGCGCCGCGATGGAGACGTGCAAGGCGCCGCCGGGGCGGCTCGAGCTGGTGACGGGCTGGGGCGATCCGCTGGCGGTGTATGTGGATTACGCGCACACCGATGATGCGTTGCGGCGCGTGCTGGCGGTGGGGCGGGATGTTGTGAATGCGGGCGCGCAGGAGCGTGGCGTGGAGCGGGTGGGGGGTGCGGGGGGAGCGGGGCGGTTGTGGGTTGTCTTCGGCTGCGGTGGCGATCGCGACCGGACCAAACGCCCGAAGATGGGCTGCGTCGCGGCGGAGCTCGCCGATCGGCTTGTCATCACCAGCGACAACCCTCGCACGGAGGACCCGCGCGCGATCATCGAGCAGGTGGTGCAGGGTGTGCCGGCCTCGCAGCGCCATAAGGCGACCATCGAGATCGACCGGCGTCGCGCGATCGAGCTGGCGGTGCGCGAGGCCCAGCCGGGCGACCTGATCATCATCGCTGGCAAGGGGCACGAGGACTACCAGATTCTGCCCGATGGCCACGGCGGGACGACGAAGATCCACTTTGATGATCGCGAGGTGGCGAGCGAGGCATTGCTGGCGCGTGGGGATATCCCGTCGTGCGAATCGCCGCGGGTGGTGGCGCGGGCGCGGGGCGTGGGGCTGAAGGCGGGCGCTCGGACGGCGCGGACGCGCCGGCACCAGGCCAGCGGCGAGGATCATGACGCGGGCGACTCTGGCGGCGGCGGTGGAGCGGGTGGGAGCGGCGGAGGCTGAGCGAAACCATGGAGCGCGACGTGAGTCTTTGGACGGTCGACCAACTGAAGATCGCCAGCGGCGGCGTCGTCGTGGCGCGCCCGGCGTGGGCGACGGGTGCGAGCCCCGGCGTGCGGATCGAGGGCGTGAGCATCGATTCGCGGAGCGTTGTCGATGGACAGGTCTTCGTCGCGATCCGCGGCGAGAACTTCGACGGGCATGATTTTCTGGGCCAGGCGTGCGAGGCGGGCGCCGCGGTGCTGATCGTTGATCGCGAGGATGTCGCGCTGCCGGGATCGGACGCGGGCCCGCGCGGGCGCGGGTGCGTTGTGATCCGCGTGCAGGACACGCGCAGGGCGCTGCTGCGACTGGCCAGCGCGTATCGGCGGACGCTGGGCCAGTGCAAGGTGATCGCGGTGTGCGGGTCCAACGGCAAGACCTCGACGGTGCGGATCATCGAGAGCGTGCTGTCGCAGCGGTTCCGCGGCAGCGCCAGCAAGAAGAGCCATAACAACGACATTGGCGTGCCGCTGACGATTTTGGCGGCGAAGGCGACGGACCAGTTTCTGATCTGCGAGGTGGGCACGAACGCGCCGGGCGAGATCGCGACGCTGGGGGCGGTGGTCGAGCCAGAGATCGGCGTGATCACCAGCATCGGGCGAGAGCACCTTGAGAAGCTGCGCGATCTGGCGGGCGTCGCTCGGGAGGAGAGCGCGATCTTGGCGCATGTCCGCCCGGGCGGGCTCGGCGTGATCACCGGCGATAGCCCGGAGCTGGATGCGATCGTGGGCGATGGGGCTCGGTACGGCGGGTGCGGCGTGCTGCGCTTCGGGCGCGATCAGCGGGCGGACCTTCGACTGACCGGTTGCGAGCACGCGATGGTGACAACGCCCGAGGGCGTCGCGACGCCGGGGCTGAGGTTTGAGGTGAATGGCAGGACGCGCTTTGAGCTGCCGATGGAGGGCGAGCACAACGCTTGCAACGCGATGTGCGCGATCGGCGTCGCGCGGCGGCTGGGGATGGACGACGAGGCGATCGCGGCGGGCTTGCTGGCGGTGCGCCCGGCGCAGATGCGGTGGGAACGGCGCGAGGTCGCGTTTGGCTCCGGCACGATCACGCTGATCAACGACGCGTACAACGCCAATCCGGATTCGATGATCGCGTCGATCCGCACGTTCGAGGCGACGTGCCCGGGGCGGCGGCGTGTCTTTGTCATGGGCGATATGTTCGAGCTTGGGGAGGCCAGTGAGCAAGGGCATCGCGATGTCGGCCGGGCGATTGCGCAGGGCGGCGGGCTTGGTGTGATGATCGCGGTGGGCCCGAGCGCCGCGATCGCTGGCGCGGCGTATCGCGAGGCGCTGGCAGGGGCCCAAGTGGTGAGCGTGCCGGAGCTTGATCAGGGCGCGATCGAGCGTGTGGTGGCGATGATCGAGCCGGGCGACGCGGTGTTGCTCAAGGGCTCGCGTCGCGCGAGGCTGGAGCGGTTGGGCGAGGCGCTGATCGGGCGGGGTGGCGGGCCGGCGACGGAAGTGATCGTGGCCGAGGCGGCGCGCGCGGGTGTTGAGGGCGTTGCCGGGCGGCGGAAGATCTGAAGGACGGAGTGAAGTTCGAACATGTATGTGCTCTACACCGAAGTGCTCCGCGATCTCCTGGTGAACACGCCGCTGGACTCGGCGCTGCAGCTCCTTGAGCAGTTGACGTTTCGAGCCGCGGCGGCGGCGGTGCTGTCGTTCGTCTTCGTGCTCGTGCTTGGCAAGCCGGTGATCCGCTGGCTGACGGCCAAGAAGATCGGCGACGCGGGCAAGACCGATGTCGTCGCGCTGGAGGCGGTGGCCGGCAGCAAGCGCCATGTGCCGACGATGGGCGGCATTCTGATCGTCGGATCGATCGTGTTCAGCACGCTGCTGCTGAGCAACTTCCTGAACAACTATGTGATTCTGGGGTTGGTGACGCTGCTGTGGATGGCGGCCATCGGCGGGGTCGATGACTGGCTCAAGCTCACGGCGGCGACGCGCCCCGGCGGCAGCCGACAGGGTCTGTACGCCTGGGAGAAGCTGGCCTGCCAGCTCGGCGGCGCGCTGCTGGTGGCGTTCTTCGCGTATCGCTACGGCATGTTGCCAGACGGCGACGCGACGGGCCAGAGCCTCTCTCATGTGCTGAACCTGCCGCTGCAGAAGACGTATGTCGCGAACGTCAACGACTCGGCCAACCCGCTGACGTGGGTGGTGAACTCGGGGCTGATCTACTTGCCGATCTGGGTGTTTGTGCCGCTGGGCGTGATGATGATCGCGGGCATGAGCAACGCGGTGAACATCGCCGACGGGATGGACGGTCTGGCGGCGGGCACGTCAACGGCGGTGTCGATCGGGCTGATGCTGCTGGCGCTGATCGCCGGCACGCAGAGCTGGGCGAACTGGCTTTTGGTGCCGCACGTCGCTGGGAGCGGCGAGCTTGCGGTGATGGCCGGGGCGATGGTCGGCGCGTGCATGGGGTTTTTGTGGTTCAACTGCGCGCCGGCCAGTGTTTTCATGGGGGATACCGGTGCGCTCGCGCTGGGCGGCGTGATCGGCTACATCGCGATGGTGACGCGACAGGAGATCGTCGTCCTGTTCATGTGCGGCGTGTTCCTGATCGAGATCGGCTCGGTGGTGATCCAGGTCGGTTACTTCAAGCTCAGCGGCGGCAAACGCATTTTTAAGGTCGCGCCGTTTCATCATCACCTGCATCTGTCCGATTGGAGAGAGCAGCAGGTGGTCGTGCGATTCTGGATCATCACGCTGCTGCTGGTGGTGATCGGGCTGGCGTCGATCAAGGTCCGATAGTCGTTGTGCGTCCGCTTGGACAGCGTGCGGCGACTTGAGTCGTGTGAAATCACCTGTCGATCGAAAGCTGGACTCACCGGATACCGATATCCCCTGAATAGGGTGTGATTTGTGTGACCGCACCGACGTGCTTTCGGTTCCGAGGGGAATGTCCGATGCCGATGATCGACCAGAGTCGCGAGAAGCTTGCGTCGAGTCGCCTCGAAGCATTGACGGATCAGCTTGACGCGCGCGAGGACAAATCGCGTTCCCGAATCGACGGCGCCAAATCGTCGGTGCGCTACCGGAGCAAGGGTCTGTCGCTCATGGCGCTGCACCCGGGCGGCGGGATCGCGCGGTTCCCGGCCGCGACGCGCCACCTCAGCTCGTCGACCCTGAGCCTCTTGACAACGTGCTTCTTGCACAATCGCACGGCGTGTTCGCTGGTGCTTCGGGAGTTGTCTGGCGCGCCGGTGCCGATGCGTGGCGAGGTCAGCGCGTGCCGCCATGTCCAGCACTCGATCCACGAGGTGGTCCTGAAGCTCGACGAGGAGATCGATACGTCGGTCTTCGTGGCGGTGTGTACGGACGCGGGCACGCGCGGCGCCGGGGCTCCCGACGCGGACGCGCATTCGCCCTCTGGCGCACAGGCGCCGAGGACGACGGCTCCCGAGACGCGTCTTCAGGCCCGGGTGCTGCTGGTTGAGGACAACGAAGCCGAACGCCGGCTGTACGCACACCTGCTGGCCAAGGCCCACGCGGAGGTCGTCGCGGTGGCGACTGCGCCGGACGCGATGAAGTCGGTCGCCGACGGTACAACGTTTGACCTGATCCTGAGCGATCTGAATCTTGAAAGTGGCTCGGGCGAGGATGTGGTCTCCGGCGCGCGGAGCGCCGGGTACGCTGGCCCGATCCTGATCATCACCGGCGAGATGAGTGCTTCGCGATTGAGCAAGCTGGCGTGCCTGAACGTGCAGGACGTGGTGTGCAAGCCGGCAACGCCGCAGACGATGCTGCGGGCGATGGTGGACGCGCTGGCGGAGTCTCGCGCCGGCGAGCACCCGCCGAAGATCTACAGCTCGATCGACGACGCGCCGGAGAGCGCGGCGTTTGTGGGCGACTTCGTCAAGCGTGTGCCGCAGTGTGCCAAGGAGTTGGAGGCGGCGCGGGCCGCGGGCGATACGCCGAGGCTGGCCGACGCGCTGCTGAAGCTGACCGATGAGGCGGCGAGCAACGGCTTTGAACGATTGGAGCGGGCGGCGCGCCAGGTGATGGTGGTCGTCGAGACAGACGCGGATCTGGCAGCCGCGGCCCCGGCGTTCGATCGGCTGAAGCGGCTTTGCGACCGGGTGGACGCGCGATCCAAAGCGGCCTGAGGCGTCAGGGCTTGATCACGAAGACCGCGCGTCGGAGCAGGAGGCTGGCCTGCACCGGTCCCGAAGGGCCGGGCTCGATCGTGACGCGCAGGGTGCGGGCCTCGGGCGGTAGATCAAGAAGGACCGACGGCGACGCGGCGCGCCAGGAGAGCGGCAGGGTCTGCGACAGGCCGGGGATAACGCGGTCGCCGGCGTCCAGCGCATCGACGATGCAGCGGAAGTCGCCCAGCGGGCGGGCGTCATCGGGGATGACCAGGGTCGCGCCGAATCGCGCGGCGTTCTGCGGGATGGGCCAGCGAGCCTGCGCCGGGCCGCGGAGGTGGACGCTGCGTGCGTCCATCGGCTCGGGCTCGGCGATGACGGTGACGGGGCTCGGCAGCGGCGCGGAACCGCCCGGGGGCGGGGGCTCTGGCAGAGGCGTGATCATGGCCAGTGGCGTGACGCGTCGCGGGCTCAGCAGCGCGCTCTGGAGCGAGTCGTTCGTGAGGCGGACGCTCTCTGGCGACTGACCGGCGCGGGCGAGCGAGACCGCGAAGGTTCGGTCGTCGGAGAACGAGAGGCTCCGGGTGCTGATGACCGAGCCATCGACGAGTGAGACGGTGATCGCGTCCGAACGCGTGCGCGGGTTGCTGATGACGACGGCGCGCACGCGAGAGAGTGGGATGACGGTGGCGGCCTTGTCGATCTCGATGCTGATCGCGGGGGTGCCGCGACCGTTGTCAACGCCGGGTTGGAAGCCGTTGACGAAGCCTCGGAGTTGCTCGGCGTTGCGGAGCAGGATGATGTCGCTGCCGGGTGGAGGTCCGTCGAGCAGGGCGTCGGCCTGGGTGGTGAGCGAGCGGGGCTCGCCGCTGCGTTGGGCCAGGTCGATCGACGCGATCTGATCGAGCTTGAAGCGGAACAGCGCCAGGACGCGGTGATTCCAGATGAGCGTATCGGAGGCCGAGGTGCCGGCATCGGGCGAGAGCTCGGCGCTGCCGACGAGGGTGACGCCGTCGGTCAGGCGGATCGACGCCTGCCCTGACCTGCGTGTGCGGCTGACGGGCTGATCGAGCGAGTCGGCCCAGTCGGCGGGAACCAGGCCCAGCACCTCGGCCCGCGGGAGCGAGCGGGCCTGGCCCTGAATGTCGACGTAGCTGACGGTTGTTTCGGTCACGCTCGTGAGCCGGTGCATCGCGATGCTGCGCAGCTGGTCATCCAGGAGCACCAGGGCCGAGCGTTCGAGGGTCGTGCTCGCGCGTGCGGGCGCGGGTGGAGCGGTGTCGGGCTTCGTGGGTTCGGTCGGTTGCGCCGCGAGCAGCGGCGCCGCGTTCATCAGCAGCGCGGCGCTGATGCCGAGCGTGGCCAGCGACCGCGATGCCGGCGCGCGCCGTGCGGATGAGCGAGTGTGATAGTGCTTCGATGATTGAATTGCTGTGCTCACTTCTGGAAGATCGGCAGATACCGCTTGGGCATTTGCAGGACGATCAGGGCCATCGAGGTGCCGTACGCCGGGCCGAAGGATGAGTCGAGCCAGGTGCCGGCGGCGAGCTGGCGATCGAGCAGCTCGGCGCGGGCCAGTGGCCACCAGGTCGCCCAGTGCGTGCCGCCGGCGAGGTACATCGACTGCGCCAGGTAGTACTGCCCGTACCAGTAGTGGGGCTCCATGCGAGCGGGGTTGTTGGGCAGGGCGGTGTCGAGCAGGTACTTCAGGCCGTTGTCGATGGCCTGATCCTGATACACGCCGGCGTAGTAGAGCGACGCGACGCCCGCGGCGGATCGGGGCCAGAGCGACATGCCGCTGGGCAACTGGTACATGAAGCCGCCGTCGGGGTTCTGGCACTTGCGAACGTACTCGACGGCGCGATCGATGGTGATCTTCGGGATCTCGATGCCGGCGTTCCGCGCCGATCGGAGAGCCATGATTTGGGAGATCGTCACCGACACATCCGCATCGACCGGCACCGGGTTGTAGCGCCAGCCCCCTTCGTCGTTCTGCGTGCGCTCGATGAGCCGGCAGGCACGCACGAGGGCGGCGTGGACGCGGCGTGCCTGCGGGGTGTCGCCGCCGGCGGAGGTCATGCCGTAGATCTCGCCCAGGAAGAGCGTGGCGAAGCCGTGCCCGTACATGGGCGAGCCGCTGGAGTCGCCGGCGATGAGCCCGGTCTCGTTGGAGGCGGCCAGGACGTTCTCCAGGCCGCGCTCGACGACGCTGGCGTACTTGCCGCGACCGGGCGCGTGCCCGTCGGCGAGGAATGCAAGGCAGGCGAGGCTGGTGATCGCGACGTTGCGGCCGGGGTTGGCGGCGTTGGACCCCGGCGAAGCGCCGAACGAACCGTCGGGGTTCTGCATCGCCGCCAGCGCCGCGAGCCCGCGATCGACGGCGCGCTCGAGCTGCGGGGTGATTTCGCGTTCGAGCGCTGAGTTTTGTGCCGAGGGGGCCATGCCGTCGGGTCGAGCCGGCGCTTCGTCGATGGTTGCGCGGGGGATGGCGGGCGCGGCGTTGGGTGCGGTCGGTGCTGGCGCGGGCGTTGAGGCTGGAGGAGGCGTGGCCGGTGCGGTTGCTGGCGCAGTGGCGGGTGGCGCCGGCGCGTCGGGCGTCGGTTGTGATGCGGCTGCGAGCATCGCGAGCGTTGCGATCGAGATGGGCAGGATGGCTGGGGTCATGATGAGGGCTGGTGGCTGCTACTTCTTCTCTTGGGCCAAACGACGGTAGTAGTCCTCGGTCATCTGCTGGTAGACCGAGGAGAACTTTTCACCCGACCCTTGCAAGAGTGCCTCGCGCACGCGAGCGGGCAGTGTGCCCCATCCGGCGCGAGCCGCGTCCAGCGCGGGGTTCAGGCGGGCGTCTTGTGCGCCGGGCAGGTCTTTGCGTTCACCCTCGCCCTGGCCCTGGCGCTGCTCGCGGGCCTGCTGTTGCTGCTGGGCCTGTTGCTGGGCTTGCTGCTGCTGTTGCTGCTGTTGCTGCTGTTGTTGTTGCTGCTGCTCGTCCTTGTCTTGCTGCTGCTTGCTCTTCTGTTGCTTTTGCTTCTGCTTGCGGGCGGCGGCGATGACCTGATCGAGCTTGTCGAGCACTTCCTGTTGGACGCGCTGGGTATCCAGCGAGACGTCGCGAGTGGTGTCCAGTCTCGTTGCCGCCTCGCCCATGAGCCTCACCGCCTCGTTCAGCGCGTCCTCGGGCTTCGTCGCTTGCAGGCGCTGATCGAGCGCCCGACGCGCGCCGTCGTCCGGCGTTGCGGCGGGCGCCGGTGCCTTGGCGGGGTCGAGCCCGAGGAGTTCATCGAGCGATGGCTCGGCCTTTGGCGGCTGCGTGCCCGTTGGGGGCGTTTGCGGCGTGGGCGCAGGAGCCGGCGTCGCGGCCGGGGCGGCGCTGGGTGTCGGTGCTGGTGGCTGCGCGGGCTGAGCCGCCAGGAGCGCCGGGGTGATCAGCGCGCCGGACCACAGGGCCAGGAGGCGTGCGATTCGGACGGGTGTTTGACGAGATCGGTTCATTGTCCACCGCCGTTCTGCTTGAGGCTGTCGATCACGCTCTGTGCTTCTTCGCTGAGGCGCTTCTGCACGCGCGTCGCCTGATCGGTCAGTTCGCGGGCGACGTTTGCGTCCAGCCCCGCGGCGCTGGCCTGCTTGGTGAAGCGCAGCGCGCCGGCCTGGAGCTCGCGCAGGGCCTTGAGCTGTGTCAGTGGTGGCAGCAGCGGCGGCTTCTGCGGCGGGCCCTGCTGGTCGCCGCCTTGCTGCTCGCCTTGTTCCTGCTCGCGGAACTCGTCGGGCTTCGATGCGTCGTCGAGGGCCGCGACGAGCGCGACCAGGGTCTCTTCGACGCTCTGCTGGCTGACGAGGATGACGCGAGCCAGGGTGGTCTCGCGAAGGGCGGCGCTGGCGCGGGCGGATGAGGCGTCGATGATCTCGTGCGCGAGGCTGAAGACGGGGGACTCGGTCAGTTCCTGGTTCGCACGCTTCAGGTCTGAGAGCGTCGTGGCCAGCGCGTCCTGCTCATCGGCGATGGCGCGAGCGCCGGCGCGTTGGCGTCGGTCGGCGGCGGCGCTGAGCGTCTCGGTCGCGCGGGTGATCAGGGCTCTTTGTGCCTCCAGCGATTCCTGATACGCCTTGCGGAGTTCGGCGCGGGCTTGGCGCTCCTCCTCCTGCTTGGACTGTTCCTGCGCCGCCTTCGCCGCTTCGAGCGCGTCGCGCAGCAGGCCCAGCGCGTCGGTCTCGCCGGTGCGGGCGGTGGGCACGTCCACCGGCGTGGCGCGGAGGGCCCCGATGGCGCTGGCCTGACGCGCCGCGGCTTGCAAGATCAGGTCCGTCAGCTTCGGCGCGTCCTGATCCGGCGCGGCGCGTGATTGCTCGTCGAGCGCTCGGGCCTCTTCGCTGGCGGCCAGCGTCGCGGTGCGGAGCTGGATCAGCGGCGCGTCGAGGCCGTCGAAGCCGGCGCTGGCTCCGGCACGCTGCTCGAGGGCTGCGAGCTCGCCTTCCTGTCGCGTGACGAGCGCCTCGAGCGTCTGAACGAGGCTGTCGAGCTGGCGGCGAAGGACCGCGTCGCGCTGGCGCTGCGACTCGTTGAGCTGCTGGAGCATCTGGTTCAGCGCCTGCTCGGCGCGCTGCTGCTGTTGCTGGGCTTGCTGCTGCTGGGCCTGTTGGATCTGGCGGGCCGCCTGCTGCTGCTGCTGAACCAGGGCCCGCTGCTCGCCGGTCTGGGCCGCCTGTTTCAGAGATTCGCTGGCGGCGGGGTCGCTCGTTGCGAGCTCCTCGGCCTTGTCCTTCAGCGAGCGGAGGAGTTCCTCGGCGCGGCTCGCGAGTGACTCTTGCTCTTGCGCGAGGCGAGCGGACTGCGCCCGCTGCTCGGGCGTGAGCTGCTCGGCGGATTTGCCGGCGGTCTGGCGGCTCAGCTCGCCGGTCTGGCGGCGCAGCTCCTGCTGATCGCTGAGCAGTTGCTGCGTGCGGCGGCGCTGGGCGAAGGCGTCGCGGCCGCGGTCCAGCGATTGCGCGAGCTGACCGAGGCGGGACGCGGACTCGGCCTGTGACTTCTGGGCGCTCTGATCGGCGGCTTGCTGTGCGTTCTGGTCGTTGGCTTGTTCGGCCGCTTTGGCGTCGGCGATTGACCGCTGGGCGTCTCGCGAGGCGCTGGCGGCCTGTTCGGCGGCGCGTTCGGCGGCGCGGAGGACTTCGTCGAGTTCGCGATCGGCGGGGTTCTGGCCGCGCTTGGCGGTTTCGGCCTTCGCGGCGACATCGCGGAGCGACTGGCGCATCTGCTGGATCTGTTCGGAGATTGCCGACTGCTGCGACGCGGTCTGGTCGGAGGTGGTGGTGCGCGGCTGCTGCTGGGCGAGCTTGCGCTGCTCGTCCTCGGCCCGCTCGGCCTGACGGCGGACGGTGTCCAGTTGTGAGAAGAGCTGCTCGACGAGCTGCTCTCGCGAGATGACGCGCAGGCGGCGGATGGTCGAGCGCACCGGGGCGTGCGTCTGGCCGTCGAGCGAGAACGTGTCGGTCGCCAGCGCGCTGAGCCAAACTTCATCGCCGGGCGCGACGTTCAGGTCCTTGAGCGCGACGCGAGCGGTTGCGGTGAGCGGCGGCGTGACGGGCTGTGTGGTCTTGGTGGTGGATGTCGGTTGATCAGCGCCGGGCGGCGTAGCGGAGGTCGATGCCTGCGTGGGCGTGGTGCGAGTGATCTCGGTGGCGGGGCCGGTGGGTTCGGGCGGTGCGCCGGCGGAGTCGCCGGGGCGTTTGGCGATCTGTGATTCGAGCGTGAGAGCCCCGAGGCCGAAGTCGTCGCGGGCTTCGCCGGCGACATCGACCAGCGCGTCGGGCAGCACGTCTTCGTCGCGGGCGGGGAGGGTGATCGACGCCTGCGGGGGCTGATCGGTGAGGGCTTCGACGCGGAAGGCCATGTCATCGGTCGAGGCGACGCCGAAGCCGTCGCGCAGGCTGGGCCGAAGTGTGAACGACGCGCGAACGGGCAGCGTGAACGTCCATGCGGATCGATCGAGTCTTGTCGTCGCCTTGTCTGAGGCCTCTCGGATCGCGCCGGCAAACTCCGCACCCAGCGAGCGTTCGAGCTCGCTCTGGCGGGGCGTCGGCAGGTCTTTGTTGAACGTGAGCGTGAGCGTGAGCTCCGATCCGGCGATGACATCGCTCAGGACCGCGCGCCCGTCGGTGCCGGTGCCCAGATCGACCACGCGGGGCGAGGTCGAAGCGCTCGGGCCCGTGAGATACGCCGGGGGCTTGATGCTCGCGCTGGCGGCGATGATCGCCGGCGGATCGATGAGCCGTACGCGGGCGACGGGGGTCTGGTCATCGCCGGAGGTGAACCAGTATTCCAGGACGTTCTGATCCGGGAGTGTGAGCGCGGGCTTCGAGCCCGACCGAGCAGCGGTCATATCGGCGCCGGGCGGCGGGGTCGCGCCGCTGATCGCCGCGCTGCTCTGGATCATCCGATACGGGTCGATCAGCCGCTCCATGAGCACGCCCGTCGCCGGGCCGGGCGTGCCGTCGGCTTGCGGGGCGATCGCGTCCACGGTGCGGCTCTGGCTCGTGAGTTCGCCGGTGTTCACGGTGCCGCCGGATGCCTCCGGCGTGAGGATGCGGTAGTGAACCGTCACGTTCGTTTCATCCGCGGCGCGGGGCGATCGCACCAGCGCCGCCCGGACGGGCAGGGCGGTGCCCAGCGGGTGAACCGTTGCGCCCGTGACATCGGCCAGCACTGTGCGCTTTGGCCACTGCACGTCCGCCCAGGGCGTCAGCGTGCGGCGCAGCGAGATCGCGGCCCACATCGGGCTCAGCACGCCCGTCAGCACGATCGCCAGGATGCCAGCGCCCGCGATCCCGGCGCTCAGCAGCGCCGGGCCCGGGCGGAGCACAGATCGCGTGTCCGCCGCCATCAGCCGGCGGGCGGCGTCCTCGATCACCGGGCTCGCCAGTGCGCGGCTCAGCGGCCCGTCGTTCTGGCGATCACGCGACAGCTCCACGGCGCTGGTCAACAGGTCTTGCAGCCCCGAGCTCTGCCCTGCGGGCGTGCGCTCGATGCGGGCCGCGATCTGGCTCTCGGTGGGTCGAAACTTGATGGCGGGCCAGAGCCTGCGGACCAGCGTCGTGCCCAATACGCCGATGCCGACCAGCAGCACTGCGGCCCGCATCCATCCTGGTGAGCGGAGCGTGTAGTCGATCACCCCGGCCAGCACGAGGGCCGCGACGATGCCGGCGAGAATCCAGCCCAGGCGCTGCACGATGAGCAACGCGCGAGCGACGCGGGCGAGCGAGCGGAGCCGTTGCATCACCATATGGAACTGCACCGGCTCGCCGGCGTGGGCGTGCACTGCTGATGTCGTGGCCTGCGGGGCATCGGGCGACGGGGTGTTTGGCTCGGTGGTCATGCGTCAGTGGCGTGCGGGGCGAGCTTGGAGATGGCGGGCGTCCGTGGGTGCGTGGGTGATCGCGAACGCGGGGCAACGAATCGGGCACGGGATCTGGCGCGAATCGGCGACTCTTGTACGAACTCCGCGGGCACAGAGTTGATGCGTTGCGGGCGGAGGAACGTTCGGGAAAAGCGGTCGAACGTGGTGATTTGGTTGGCCAGAGGCGGCGACTTGGTGATACACGGTATCGTCGAGTTTGGTGGCCGGTTCGCGTGTCAGTTGGACCAGATCGCGGCTTTCCCGATGGCGGTCGCAAAGCGGCCTCGTGTGTTCGTGATTTGTTTGCTGACTCACGGTCAGGGCGTGTGTCGGCCTAGGCCAATCGCAGCAGTCGTCGGGCGACCCATTCGATGGTCAGCAGCAGGATGATCGCCAGCAACGCCGCGGGCGTGTCCCAGAGCGGGTGTTCTTGGCCGAGTGATGAGGTGCGGATCTCCCGGCGCGGCAGCAGGTTGCCGAGCGACGCCAGATCCGCCGGCGGCACGACACTGCCGCCGGTCTCGGTGGCGAGCTGCGCCAGCAGCGGGTGGTCGGTCTCGGGCTGGCGCAGTTCGTCATCGGGGAAGGTCACCTCCGCGTCGGCGGTGATGACCTCGGGCAACCCGGTAAACAGCGGGTCCACCAGACTCGCGCGATAGACGCCCGGCTGCGAGGGCACCCATGTTGCAACGTATGAGCGCCGCCCGGCTTCGCTCGGCGCGTTCGCGCCCGTCCCCTCGGGCCGGAGCGTGAGCGTGACGCTCTCGCCGACGGCGCGGGGCTCGGCCGGCGTCGCGCCGGGGGACGGCGCAACGGGTTTGGGATCGATGCGGACGGTGATCGATGCCGGCGATGCCTCGATGAGCGATTGATCAACCAGTTGCACACTCACACGCACCGGCTGCGCGACACTGGCGCGGCGTGGCGAGATCGCCAGCGTCGCGGCGCGCCCGGCGCGCCCGACCGAGTCTCGCCCAAGATAGCGCAGCAACTGAAGGTAGAAGCGCTCGGGGTACGCCTCGCCTCGCCCGTAGCGATAGCGCCAGATCTCATCGGTGGCGACGTAGACGATGCGCCCGGCGCCGAAGCGCATGGTCATCACCGCCGGTGTCGCGCTGGCGTCGCGCCGCGACGTTGCGCGATCGCCATCGGCGGGCGCGGGGCTCGCGCCGGTGCCCGAGGGCTCGACTACTGCGAGCGTCTCGACCGCGGGCTTCAGGCTCGCGGGGTCGATGCGCTGCACCCAGCGCAGGCGTGACCAGGTGTTGCGTCCGTCGCTGAGCTCGCCGGGCCAGAACGGGGCGCCATCCAGTGGCTGCGAGATCGCCGGGCCGCCGGGAGTGCTCGACGCGGCGCGGGGTGACGCGTCGCCCGCCGTCGCGGCCCGTTCGTCGAGCAGCCGCAGCACGCCGAGCCCCTCGCTGTTCGGCGTTGGGCGCAGGTAGACCTCTTGATCCCACGAGCGGATCGACGCGTCGCCGGAGGCGAAGGACATCGGCAGCAGATCCGCCAGCACCGTCGAGCGCCAGGCGGTGGGCACCGCGCCCTCGCCGGCGATCCACATCAAGCCCGCGCCGCCGATGCTCACGCGATCGCGCAGCAAGCTGAGCTGCTGCGTCGTGAAGACGTCCGGGCGCAGGTCGCCCAGCATGATCACGTCAAAGCGTGCCCACTCGCTCGGCGTAGAAGGAATCGCGTCCAGCGTTTCGTTACCCTCTTGCAGGTACCGACGCCCAACCGCCAGCAGCGTGCTGGCGAACGAAACAGACTTTTCTCGCGAGAGCACGTTCTTGAGGTATCGATACTCCCAGCGCGGGTAGCCGTCCAGGTACAGCACGCGCAGCGGGCGGTCGAATGTCGCGATCGACAGATCCGCTCGGTTGTTCTCCGGCAGCAGATCCGGCGTCTCGGTGACCAGCCGCACGCTCCAGCGCCGCTCGCTGGCGCGAGTCGTGTCCGGCGCGCCCGCTGGCGTGTTTGCGCCCGGGCGAGCGGTGAGCGTGAGCTCGCCGCTGGATCCGGTGCCCGCCGGCGCGGTCTCGCCGGGCTCGAAGCGCACGCTGCGCTCATCCAGCGTCTTGCCGGTGTCTTCATCGACCAGCCGCAGCTTCGCGCTCGCGCCGGCGTTCAGCGAGCCGAACCGCTCGACGCGGGCGCGAACTGGGACGATGTCCGCGGCGAACGCGGACGTCGGCGCCTCGATGCCCCGGACCGCGAAGTCGGTCCGCGCTAAGGATGAGCCCAGCGGCACGCTGAAGATCGGCACGCGATCGGCCTTGAGCCTTCGGAGCGTCGCGCGTGAGATCTGGTCGGTGGCGCGCCCATCGCTGAGGATGACGATTCCCGCCAGCGGGCGAGCCGCGCTGCGTGCCAGCGCCGCCTCGATCGCCCCGCCGATAGCCGAGCGTCGCCCTGCGGGCACGTCGAGCGTCACCGGCAACGCTTTGGCGGGCGTCGGTGTTGCGACGGTCGCTGCGCCGCCATCGGCACTTGCGCCCGGCTTGAGCTCAAACGCCCCCGCATCAAACCCCAGCCACACCACCACACGCTCGGCCCCCAGCTTCTCCCAAAACACGCGGCTGCGCGCCAGCGAGTCCGCAAGCTGCTCCTCCCGAGTCGCGCTCGCACCGGAAGCGGCGACGTTCACGCCCGTACCTGCGGGGCCGGCGGGCTCCGCATCGGCGATCTTCATCGACCCCGAGCGATCCACCAGCACCAGCACCCAGTCCTTCTCGACCGTCTCGGTCGGCCGCACCAGGCGCGGCCCGCACAGGAGGAACACCACCAGCAACAGCAGCAACGCGCGAGTCATCGCCAGCGCCGCCCGCCAGCGTCCGGATCCCTCCAGGTGCGAGTATGACCAGCCGGCAAGGCCGATGCACGCGGCGCCGATGAGCGCCCACTGCCACGGCTCGGGAGTGACCGTCAGCGTGAACGCGACACCCTCCTGCCCCGGGCGCAGTGTGTCGAGTCTCAAGAGCCAGTTGATCACATCAGTCACCGCCACCCCCATCACCGCCACCCCCATCACCGCCGCCGCTATCGGCCCCGTCGCTGTTGTCGTTGTCGCGGCTGCTCTTTCCGGTCTCGCCACCCCCGCCGCCGCCGCCACCCCCGCCGCCGCTGACGCTCGCTTCTCCACGCCCCGGCACGACGCTCGCGCGAGAGACCGAGGCCCATCGCGCAAGCACGAGCTCAAGGCCCGCCAGCGCCAGCACGATCCACAGCCATGATGTGCCGCTGGCGCTGCGGTCCGCGGCGCGGGTCACTTGTGACATCGCCCGCTCGGGATCGAGCGTCCCGGCGCTGGTTCGATCGATCAGCACCGCCTGGGCTCCGGGCTCGTTCATCGCGCTAGAGAGCCATGCGCTGAGTGCGCCGGAGTCGGGCGAATCAAGTCGTGCCCCTGCTGCGTCGGGATTCACCGCGAGCTTGCCGAGCGATCGTCCCTGTGCGGAGATGATGTCATAGAGCTCCGAGTCGCGCAGCGGCTCGACGAGGCGCCCGCGCGGATCAAGTGCGGGCACGCGCCGCGTGTCCTCGCCCGAACTGGATGCGCCGGCGACCGCACGCAGCTCGGCGGCGCCCGTCGGCAGGCTCGGCGTCGCGCCGGCGGCACACCACTGCGCCGGGCGAGATTGCGACACGCCCTGCCGCACAAGCTCCTGCATCAGCGGCACCATCAGCGGCTTGGAGGGCAGATCCGTCCAGCGGGCGCTGAAGGCGGTGGCGATGTAAATCACCTGCCCGGTGCTCGGCTGCGAGGTGGCCTCAGCACTCGCGACGCCGGGGCCCGGTGAGCCAGCGGGGCCGGCTGGGGCGGACGGGGCCGACGCCGGTACGCGAGTCGCGGCGGCGCTGGTCTGCGCTGGTGCGGTCGCGGTTGCCAGCCCGCCGCTGAGAATGAGCGGCTCGCCGGTGGAGAGTCGCAGGAGCGTCCAGACGCCACGCGGGCCGCCGTCTGCGGCGCGCGTGTCGGTCGATCCGCGATCAACGCTCGCCTTCAGTAATCGCGTGACGCTGACGCTGCGTGTGAGATCCTCCATCTCTCGGCGCACGCCCGAGAGGAGATCCGCAGGGTCCGATGCGTCATCGCTCGGGCCGACCGGCAGCAGACGAGAGGGCGTCGCGCTCGTGGTCAGATCGGTGACGCTGGTTTCGAGCGTCCAGCCCAGCGGCATCGCGCGGCGCATCGCATCGACCCAGGCGTGCGCGTCAAGCCCCGCAGTGGGCGTGAAGATCAGCAGCCCGCCAGAGCGAACGAACGCGCCGACGCGCGTCCACGCCGAAGTGTCCAGCCGGTCCGGCGTCGTCACGATCAACGCATCAAGCCTCGCGAGGCGCGGCGTGTCCAGCGACAGCGCGTCCAGCTCTTCCAGCTCGATCCCCGCGCCATCGTTCGGTCGCAGCGCGGCGCTGATCCACTGCACGGGGCTGAACGCATCGACCGCGCCGCCACCAGCACTGCCACCCGCGCCCACGCGCGCGACGACCGGCGGCTCACCGACCAGGCCCACGCGAAGTGCCGCCTTGGCGCTCAGCGGCAGCCGGAACGCATCATCGGCCAGAAGCGCATCGCCACCGATGCTCGCGCGAACGATCGGCGAGGTGTTTGTTCCGGCGAGGCGAGCCAGGTCGTCGACCGCGATCGAGACCGCCGCGGACCGCTGGCCGGGGGCCCATCGCACGCGCCCGGTGCCGAGCGAGCCGGTGCCGGGCGTGCCCGGTGTTTCGCTACTGGATTCCAGCGAGAGCTTCACATCGCTGGTGCCCGCGTCGCTCACGATCGACCCCGATCGCACCAGCGACACGGTGATCGTCGACGCGCCCGCGGCATCGCCAGCGAGCAGCACGTTCCGCGACGAGTTGACGCTCGCGATGCCGACGTTCCCGGTCGCCTGCGCTGGCGGCGTCGTCGCCAGCACGCGCACACCCGGCGGCAGCTTCGGCGCGCCGGCGCGAAGATCGAGCGCGCCCGTTGCAAAGTCCGAGAGCACGCAGAGCGTGTGCGTCGATGCTGCGCCGCCCGGCGTTGTCGGGTTAAAGGCGCCGCTGATCGTGGTCAGCGGCGTGCGAAGGTCCGCGCCGGCGTCGTTGGGCTTCAGGTTCTCGATCAGCTCGCGAACGCTCGAGAGGTTTGAGCTCGGCGGCCAGACGAGCGCCGCCGCGGGCCCGCCCGCGGCGAAGAGCGAAACGCGATCGCTCGGGCCGAGCGTGGCGAGCAGTCGCAGGGCGACGCTGCGGTGCTCTTCAAGCGCAGAGCGTCCGTCGCGACGAACACCCGAGGCGATCGAGTTGTCGATGACGATGTGCAGCGTGCGGCCGTCGCCCGTTCGAGCGCCCCCAGAGCCGACAAGCGGGCGTGCGAGCACGATCGCCAGGGCCGCCAGCAGCAGGCAGCGCGCCGCCAGCAGCAGCCAGCGTTGCAACAGCAAACGTCGCTGGGTTTTGCGATACGCCTGCATGACAAACCGCATCGCGCCCCACATCACCGGCTGGCGACGCCGGCGCATCAGCAGATGAATGAGAATCGGCACGCCGATGGCGAGCATGCCGGCGATCAGGATGGATGGGTGGAGGAAGGGCAAGGGGAGGGGAAGGCAAACGCGAACATGAACATGAACGTGAAAAGGAATCTGCGGGACGGGGCGTGAGGGGTGGTGGTTGGGTGAACGGCGGGGCTGAGTCGAATCTCAAATCTCAAATCTCAAATCTCAAAGCAGCAAATCTCGAAGCAGCAAATCTCGAAGCAGCAAATCTCGAAGCAGCAAATCAAGGCGGCGGCAGATCGGTTCGGTGGGGTCGGCTGTGTTCCAGGCTCATCAACACTCACACCCCGCACCACAGCGCCTGCCTCCTTCCTTTTCACGTTCATGTTCACGTTCATGTTTCTCCCCTATCCCCTCTTCATCCGCCCGATCTTCGCGTCGCGCGCGGCGAGGAACGCGCTCAGCGGCGGGCCGAGCCAGTCGTGTGTGGAAACCACCATGTAGTCGAAGCCGAAGCGGCGCGCGGATTTTTCGATCTGCGCCAGGTGCGAGTTCAGCGCTTCCAGATACGCCTCGCGGATCGCGCGCGGGTCCACGCGGATCGTCGGCTCGCCCTCGAGCCCCTCGAACGGCGCCTCGCCGTCGAGATCAAACTCGCGCTCGGCCCGATCCAGCACCTCGACCATGATCATGTCATGGCCGCGGAACTTCACGCGGCTCAGCGCCCCGCGGATCTTCTGCGGGTCTTCAAACAGATCGCTGATCAGCACCAGCAGGCAACGGTTCGTCAGCTTCGCCAGCACCTGCTCGATCACGCGGACCAGGTCCGTCGGCTGATCGACCGGCGTGCCCGAGAGCACGCCAACGATCTGTCGCCAGGTGCCCTGGGCGCTGCTGGGCTTCATCCAGGTGCGGACTTCATCGGCGAAGCTCACGAGCCCGACGCGATCGCCCTGTTGCAGGCAGATGTAGCTCATGGCGGCGGCGACAGCGGTGGCGTGGTCGTACTTGCTCCAGTGCGAGCGTCCGTCGGGGCTGGCTTTGCGTCCGGCGCCGCTGGCGTCTTCAAATGATCGCGAGCCGTAGCGCATCGAGCCAGAAGAATCGACGAGGATGACCAGGTCGAGGTTGGTTTCCTGCTGATACTGCTTGAGCTGGAGCTTGTCGGTGCGTCCGAAGACCTTCCAATCCAGATGGCGGATGTCGTCGCCGGCGACGTAGGGCCGGTGCTGGGCGAACTCGACGCTGTAGCCGTGGTAGGGCGAGCGGTGTGCGCCGCTCATCACGCCCTCGACGATCATCTTGGCCCGGAGCTCAAGCGTCCCGAGGCGCGAGAGCGTGCGCGGGTGCAGATAGAGCTGGGCATCGCCCAGCGGCAGGCGCGCGCCGCCGGTGCTGCCCGGCGATGGCGGACTGGTGGTGTCGGTGGCTGGGGGGTCGTTCGAGCCCGGGTTGGAAGTGGGGGGTGGCACCGAGTTGGATCGTACCGGCAACCACGCTCCGGGGTTCAGGCTTTCGCGGCGTAGACGACGAGCCGTTGCCCGTGCAGCACCAGGCCGCGCTGGGCGCACTGCCGGCGTGCGATCTCGATCAGCTCCGGCGCGTCAAACTGCGTGATCTCGTGAGTATCGGTGTTGACCAGCACACCCACGGGCTGCTCGCCATAGGCCAGTTGATAGTGGGCGACGTCGGCGTTGAAGAGCACCTGCTGGATGATCCCGGCGTCTTGCAGGAGCTTGATCGTGCGGTAGACCGTCGCCTTGCTCACGCGGGCCTCGCCCGTGCCGGCGTGTTCTTTCAGGGCGGCGATGAGGCGTTCGGTCTCGAAGGGGCCGTGCAAGCCCAGGACAACATCAAGGATTCTGGCCCGCTCGGGGGTGTACTTCAGCCCTTCGCGCCGGAGCTGCCGTCGGAACACGGCGCAGATCGGCTCGCTGATCCGGATCTCGGGCTCGCTGGTCATGGCGGTATGCTACCGGGCCAAGGCGTGCGCTTCCCTGTGCGTTGACCACCTGCAATGAAGGATTCACCCCGTGAACGTTCTCAGCCCGGCCTCTCATCGCGCCGCGAGACACGCCTGGGGGATCGCGTTCCTGGTCATCGTCTTTGCGGGGGCGCTGGCGCTCTCGCGCGCCGGGCTCTCTGAGAACGGCGCGATCATCAGCACGCTGGTCGTGCTGGAGCGCGGGCTGAGCGTGCCGCTGGCGGCCGGAGTCTTCCTGCTGGCGGGCTGGGGCTTCGTCCGCCCGCTGAACCATTTCCTCCTCCGGCATCGCCCCGCCACCGGTGCGCTGCAATGGGCCCTGGGCCTGGGCATCATGCACTTTCTTTCGCACGCACTGGGCGTCCTGGGCCTGCTCAGCGGCCCAAAGGGCCAGTACATCGCGATCGGCGTCATCATCCTCGGCCTCGCCTCAGCGCTCCTGGCGTTTATGGATCACGTCCGCGAGCGAGAGGCGGTGCCCGCGATCTCCCTGGGGCTCCTGCCCGGCGCGATCGGTGCCTGCGTGCTTTTCCTGGCCTCCCTCAGCCCACCCGGCTGGCTCTGGCTCAGCGAGGCCGGCGGATACGACACACTCAGTTACCACGCCCAGCTCCCGCTGGAATGGGCCCGCCCAGCGCCCCACGGCCCCGGCCATCTCTGGCCCCTTGAACACAACGTCTACTCCTTCCTGCCCTCATACATGGAGGGGGCGTTCCTCTTTGTCCACGCCGCCCTCGGCGGCGGGTCCATCGCCCCGCTCACCCCCGCCACCAGCACCACGCTCGGCCTGCTCGCTGGCGATGGCTGGGGCCTTGCGGTCTGCCAGATGATCCACGCCGGCTGCGCCCTCATCGCGGCGTGCCTTACGGCCAGCCTCGTCCGTCAGGTTCTTTCGCCTGATGCAGCCATCGCTGTTGATGGCGACGCCCTGCCGGATGATGAGGTCCGCGCGGCGCAGGCTTGCCGCGCCCGCTTCGCCGGTGACATCGCGGCGTCCATCGTGCTGTGTACGCCCTGGGTCGTCGTGACCGGCTCGATGATGTACAACGAAGCCGCGGTCCTGGCGCTCTTTGCGGGGGCGTTGGTCGCGGCCCTGCCGTCGCGTTCCGGATCGCCAGATGCCCCGTGCACCCGAGCGCTGATCGTCGGGCTGCTGATGGGCTGCGCCTGCGCGTGCAAGCCGACGGCGATGTTCCTGTGCGTGCCCATCGCTGCGATGGCGCTGCTGTTCTCTGTCGGCAAGCGAGAGATGCTGCGCGTCGCGGTCGCCGGCACGCTCGGTGGCCTGATCACGTTCGGCCCGCCGCTGATTCGAAACTGGCTCGCTTCAGGAAACCCCGTCTTCCCGGCCGGGGCCGGGGTCTTTGGACTCTCGCATTGGAGCGCCGAGCAGTTCAAACAGTTCGCCTCTGGCCACGCCAGCCCGGGGTTCGCCGAGGGTCTGCGTCTCCTGATCAGCCCCGCCTCCGACGCCTCGTCACTCGGCGCCGAGGCCCGCGGCGTCTGGCACTCGCAGTTCGCCTTCCTGTGGCCCGCCACGCTGTTCGCCTCGGCCATCGCGGTTGCGCGCGCAAACGCGTCCCAGCGTCGCGCGATCGGCGTCGCGCTGCTCGGGATCGCGATTGCTCTGGTGTGGTGGGCGGGCTTTTCGCACGCACAATCGCGGTTTCTGGTGCCGCTGGTCGGAGTTTTGGCCGCGATCATCGGCGTGTGCGTCGGGGTGTGCCTGGATGCGCGCAAGAACACGTCGCATCCGCCGGCGCGCCTGGCCTACGCCTCGACCGCGATGATCTTCGGCGTCGTCGCGATCGTCAGCGGCGTTCTGTGCGTCCGAACCTATCTCTATGGCGGGGCGCGTCCGGGCTTCAGCCCGAATGCGGCCCTCGTCAGCGGCGTCGGCGTCTTCACCGGTGAGGTCGCGCGCCAGCAACTCGCCGAGGCCCAAGACCCGCGCGAGGCCGCGATGGTCAACGACAGCCTCGGCCCCGCTCAGTTTGTCAACCTCACACTCCAACCCGGCGACGGCGTCATGCTGTTGGGCCTGGCCACCCCGCTCTACTGGCACTGGCCCACGGCGTATCACACCACCTGGGACGCGCGCAGCATGTGCGACGCCATCCAGGCCCGCCCGGACGACCCCGCGATGTGGACCGCCGCCCTCCAACGCGACGCCAAGGCCCAAATCGGACGAACCGTCACCCACGTCCTCATCGATTTCAACGAGCTCGCACGCCTCCAAGCCGCCGGCTGGTACGACAAACGCCTGACCCGCGGCAGCGTCGAACGCTGGCTCCAATCAGAAACCGAGCCGGTGCGAGTCTTCACCGACTCGCAAGACAACGCCTACGCCACGCTGGTGAGATTGCTGAATCTGCCGACCTCGCCGCCAGCGGCAACACCGCCAGCCCCGTGATCGCCCGCGCCTCGTCATCCGAGTTCGATCGCATCCGTGACCCAGGGCATTCCAGAGCGGGAGGCCCGGGCCGTGGTGTTCGTGCGGGTCGTGCGCCGCGATGCCCGGGGACAGAGAGATGACTTCCCCACCGCCCGCGCCGGTTGAACCATCCGACCACATGCTCTATCCTCCCGACCTCACCAACGGCGCGACGCGGCCCGTGTGCCGTGTCTTTGGTTGGTGAGCGTGTGGGATCGTTCGTCGGGGGGTTGGGGCACTCGGGAGCGCACTGGTGGATCTGCTCGTCAGTCCGATCCTTTTGTACGGAGCGTGTGCGCTTGGCGGGCTCGGGGTGGCCCTGGCGCTTCCGCGCAAACGCGTCAGCCCGTTCGTCCTCGGCGCCTTGGTGGGTGCGATCGCTCTGGGCGCGCTCTTCATCGGTCTCGGGCTGAAATACCCGAACGAAATCCCAAATATCCACTTTTACGTCTTTTCGTTCATCGCCCTCGGCGCCGCGATGCGAGTCATCACGCACGCCCGCCCGGTCTACGCCGCGCTCTACTTTGTGCTCACCATCCTCGCCTCGTGCGGGCTCTATCTGCTGCTGTCCGCGGAGTTCCTGGCGTTTGCGCTGGTCATTGTCTACGCCGGCGCGATCCTGATTACGTATCTCTTCGTGATCATGCTCGCCACCGAAGGCCCCACCGGCGATGCGGTCGGTGCGCTGAACGAGTACGACCGCGTCTCGCGCGAGCCGATCATCGCGACGCTGGCGGGCTTTGTGTTGCTCGGCGGGCTGACGACGGCCTTGGCGGTTGGCTCGGCGGGGTTGACGCCGAACGCCGCGAACATGACCCGCGAGAAGCCGCTGGCGGTCATGCCCAAGAAGGTTGAGAAGGTCCTTCGCGAGGCCAAACAGGCCGACGGCAAGCCGGTGCTGCTCGCGGGCGAGAAGCTCGCGATGTCCTCGGACAAAGTCCGCGACACGCTCGCGGCCGCGAACGTGATCAAGGCCGATCAGTGGCCCTCGATCATGCCCCGCAATCACCTGGGCGAGCCCGCCTACGCGATCAGCTCGACCACCGGCACCAGCGAAGCCGGCGCCGGCTGGCTTGTGCTGACCAACGACAAGGGCGAGCTTCGCATCCTCACGCGCGCTCAATGGCCCGAGGATCTCTACCTGACGAACACCGAGGGCGTGGCGTTTGATCTGATCGACGGGCACCCCGGCGCGATCGAGATCGCCGGCGTGATCCTGTTGATGGCGATGATCGGGGCGACGGTCCTGGGCCGCAAGAAAGTGGACATGGACGACGCGGCCCGTGCCGAAGTTGCCGCGAAGCTCCGCGAGTTCAGCGATCTCGGCCCTCACCTGGGCGAGCAGGCACCGTTCGTTGCCCCGAACGAGGCCAGCGGCGAGACGGATTCCGTCGCAGCGGGGGGGACCACCCGATGAACCACATGCTCATGCCCGTGCTGGCCCAGGGGCCATCGCCGGAGTTGATGTCCGGCGTGACGCTCTACCACTATCTGGCAGTGTCCGGGGCGATGTTCGTGATCGGCCTGATCGGCTTCATGACGCGCCGGAACCTGATCATCATGTTCCTCTGTACGGAGCTGATGTTCCAAGCGGCAGGGATCGCCCTGATCGCGTTCGGCCGCTTCCACCTGAATCACTCGGGCGAGACGTTCGTGATTTTCGTGCTCACCGTCGCCGCGGCCGAAGCGGCGCTGGCGCTGGGCTTGGTCATCCTGCTGTTCCGCCGCAAAGAAACGCTCGACGCCACCCGCTGGACGGAGATGAAGGGTTAGGGAAGTCGCGCGTCGCGAGTTCCGAGTCGCGAGTCAAATGCCCGATGCCCAATGCCTTCCCCCCGATCCCTTGGTCCCCCGATCCCCCGATCCCTCGATCCCCCGCCTCTGAAAGGTTTCCGTGATTGACACCCTGTCACAGCTCGAGTGGTTGAACGGCCTGTGCGCCGGCGTGCTCAGCGCTGGTGCTCCGGCCGCCGCGGGCGTAGCGCCCGCGACGCAGCTCGGCGCGACCCAGCCTTTCAGCCAGTTGGCCCTGCTCATCCCGCTGCTGCCACTGCTCAGCGTCGTGCTCATCACGCTTTGTGCGATTTTCCGCGTCAAGAGCAAGCTCCCGGCCTACATCACCGTCGCCTCGATCGCCGCGGCGTTCGCCGTCACCGTCTGGGTCTGGCAACAGGTCAGCGCATCACCGGGCAACTACATCTCCTTCGGCTATGAGTGGATCAACTTCCGGTGGGGCACCGGGCCGGGGCAGCATTTCGCCGCGAACTTCTCGCTGTACATCGATCAGCTCACGTGCTTCTGGATGCTCTTTGTCACCGGCCTCGGGGCGTTGATCGCGCTCTACGCCAGTGAGTACATGAGCCACGATGTCGGCCCTGGGTATTGTCGCTTCTTCGCCGCGTTCAGCCTCTTCGTCTTCAGCATGGCCTGCCTGGTCATGGGCGACAACCTGCTGCTGCTGTTCCTGGGTTGGGAGGGCGTCGGCCTCTGCTCGTACCTGCTGATCGGCTACTTCTACAAGAAGCCCGTCGCGGTCGAGGCCGCCAAGAAGGCCTTCATTGTCAACCGCATCGGCGACCTCGGCCTTCTCATGGGCATCCTGACGACCTTCGCGGTCTTCGGCAGCATCGAGTATCGCGAGATCTTCCAGGCCATTCACGACGGCAAGACCTCCAGCGGCCTGGCCCTTGGCTGCCACTGGGCCCAGTGGGTCATCCCGATCCTGCTGACCGCCGGTGCCTTCGGCAAGTCGGCCCAGATCTTCTTCTATGTGTGGCTGCCGGACGCGATGGAAGGCCCGACACCGGTCTC
>JALHNK010000022.1 GCA_022843565.1 Phycisphaerales bacterium | reverse complement strand
GCTCTTCCGATCTGGCTTTGCTGGATGAAACCCGGCGATCGTGCAGCGAGAATCAAGCCGCGATGTACACTGTGCGGAGGTCCACTGCGCGGTGGGTCTGCGCACGGTGACGGGTTGGGGGGGTGGGGCGGGGCTTCGGTTTCGCAGTGGAGGACAAGCCATGGCGGAAGGATCTGCGTGGAGCGTCGCGTGCGGCGGGGTTGATCAGGCCCACGGATCGGTGCGGCGCGGTGCGATCGCTCGCTGCGTCATCGCGTCGATTGCGCTGGCGATCGCGTCTTCGTTGGCGGCCATCGCCGATGAACCAAAGCCCGCGGCACCACCGGCGGCAACGCCCGCGGCTGCGGCGCGACCGGCACCGGTGAATCCGGCGACCAAGCCCGAGGCCACGCCGAAGGCGCCCGCGCCAAAGCCGATCGAGAAGCCCGCGGCGAGCGTGCCGCAGAAGGCCGCGCCGAAACCGAACGCTGAGCCCGCCAAGCCAGCCAGCGCTCCGATCGCGGCGGAGCCCGACGCGCCCGCGGAGCCGGCCGCCGTCGATGGGCGGGAACTCGCGTTGCGGTTTGATGTGCCAGCAACCGTGGTCGATGCGACGCGCACGCACATGTTGCCGGTGCGAATGGGCCAGAACGCGACGACGGCGGTGGTCGTGCGGGCGCGATCGAGCGATGAGAGCGTCTTGCGCGTGATTCGCGAGCCGGAGTTCCTTGTCGGGTTTGATCTCGCGTTCGTGCGTGTTCGTGCGGTGCGGCCCGGTGAGGCGGTGCTTTCGGTCGGCGGGGCGACGCAGACGATCCGCGTGGTTGAGGATCGCGGGGCGGGCGTGGGCGCACCGGCAGGACAGGCCAGTGGTGTGTGGGCGAGGTTGCAGACGCCGCGCGTGGTGGTGCCGATGGATGGCGCGGGCGTGTGGGGGAAGGTGGGCGTGGGGGTGACGTGGCTGGACGATCCGCAGGGGCCGCTGCAGGGGATCACGCTGACACTGCGGCCGGAATCGATCGCGAGCGAAATGTCGGGCGAGGCCTTGTCGTTCTCGCCGGTGACCATCACGGACCTTGAGATGGGCCCGACGCGCACCGCGGCGTTTGTCTTGGATACCGACAAGCTCGCGCCGGGCGTCTGGTCGCTGGTCGCGCAGGGGCGCACGACTGAGGGGCGAGAGATCATCGGCGGGCAGACTCGCGTGCGAGTGCTAGGAGCCGCGGGCGAGAGCGTGCAGAGCGTCGTCGCGGCGGAGCTTCGCGAGAACGAACGCCCTGAGCGATTCAAGAGGGGCAAGATCGTCACCGGCCTCGACGCCCGCGCGTTCGAGGGCAAGGGCGGGCGCGTGGTCATCAACAACTCCGCCGATCCGCCCGTGAGCTGGAATCTCAAGATCCAGAGCCCCGGCTTCTACCAGATGTTCATCGTCGCGGCGGGCGACTTCGGCGTCGGCGCGTTCCCGAGCGTCTCGGTCGTCGTTGATGGCGCTGCGCAGCCGATGACCGCCGGACAGTTGATCGCCTCCGGCTGGCAGCGCGTGCCCCTGGGCGTGCCCGTGAAGCTCGACGCCGGTGATCGGATGGTGTCGCCACGATTCGAGAACGACATCGCGGCGGGGAACCTGGGCGATCGCAACGTTCGCATCGAGCGGCTGGAACTGCGGCGCGTGGGCGGGGCGGGTTCTGCCGGAACTTCAATCAGTGCCGGCGCTGGCGGCGAGATGATGGGCAAGAACGAGGCGCCGGCGATGCAGGGCGAGGGCGCGATGATGTCCGAAGCGGCGGGCAAGGGCACGCCGGACGCGAAGCCCGATGCGAAGCCGGAAAGCGGCGACGCGATGACGATGATGGGCAACGAAGGCACCGCATCAAAGGACGCGTTCATGCAGCCGCTGGACCGCAGCGACCCGCTGCTGCTCCAAGAGGATGACCAGCTCGGCACCGGCTTCCGCATGTTCCGCGTCGCGTGGCTGACGCAGTTTGACGGGCGCGAGCCCGCGGGCGTGATCGAGCTGGAGGCCCAGTGCTCGTGGGAAGCGTCCGATCGCGTGCCCGCGCCGCTCTCGCGATTGCTCGTCAACGGCGTCGAGGTTGCGCGTCAGCGGGCCGCGCGCCCCCGGTTCTGGCTTCGCCCCTCGTCGCTGAACCCCGGCGAGAACAACGTGCAGATCATCGCGCAGGCCCACAACGGCCTCATCGCGCGCACCCTGAGCCAGACGCTGATCGGTCACGCCGGCTCGGCCGCGCCCGACAGCGAGAAGCCCGCGGCCGCGATGTCGCGTGCGTTCTGGCGGTTCACGATGCACGAGCCCTCGTGGGACAAGACCTTCGTCGATGTCATCCGTCTCAATGCCGAGTCGCGCGAGCAACGCCGCGCCGGGCTGTTCTCAGGCGTGGACTACACGTTGCGGCTGCCCGCCGCGATGACCGGGCGGTATCGCGTGCTCCTGGAGGCACGCGGCGCAACCGCAAAGGGACTGCCCAGGGTCGCCCTGGCGATTCGCAGCGACGACGGCACCACACCGGATGCAAGCGTCCAGCAGATCGGCACCGTCCAGCTTCGCGCCGGGATCGCAGTGCTCGACGCCGGACAGATCGAGCTCTCGCCGGGGCCGAAGCGGCTCGTCGTGCGCTCTGATCACAAGGGCTACGAGCAGTCCTCCGGCGAGCCGGGCGTGAACTTTGAGTCGGTGATCTTCGAGCCCGTGGTCCAGACGGAAGCGTCATCGGGGAGCGCCGAGTTGGTCTATCCCAGCGAGCCCGGTCAGGCGGCGTATGGCGTTGAGGCGATCGTCGCTCGCGTGCGGGGCGATGTCACCGTGGATCGGGTGGAGGTGCTGGTTGATGGCCAGCCGCCGTCCGCCTCCGCGTCTGTCACTTCTGGCGGCGCATCGGTGCAGTGGTCGCGCGGGGTCGGCCCGGTGTACATGACGCTTCCGCTCCGAGACATCGCCCCCGGCCAGCGCCAGATCGCCCTGCGCGTGACGGACACCTCGGGCAAGACGTTCGACACCAGCGCGGCGACGATCACGGTGCTCGCCGAGTCGCCCGAAACACCCACGCGCTACCAGCGCGCCGTCCGCGTCGCGACGCGATTCGGCCACGGCCCGGACAGCGCAACGATGACGCGGGCGCTCACGCTGGAACCGCGCGAGTTCGTGCGCCGCAGCATCGAAGACGCCACGCGCACCGAGCGGCTCAGCGTCGCCGCGGGTGTCTCGCAGTTCAAGATCCACCGCAACGAGGGCGAGAACGCCCAGCGTGTGATCGCGCAGCACGCGATCACGCAGAACGCCCCGGGGGCACGCTTCAACGCCTGGACTCAGAATCACTTCACCACGTGGCTCCGCAAGATCGAGGCCGATCGCGCGTGGCAGGAATACGCCCGCGTCGCGTCTCAGGGCAACGCCCCGTTCGACCAGCTCCTGCTCGGATCGGCGACGAGCCCCGCGATGATGCTCTATTTGGACCAGACGCAGAGCTACCGGGGCCGTCTGAACGAGAACTACGCGCGCGAGATCATGGAGTTGCACTCGCTGGGTGTGAACGCGGGCTACACCCAGGCCGACGTCACCGCCATGGCACGCCTGCTCACCGGCTGGATCGCCGCCCGCCAGGCCGAGAGCGAGGGACGCAACGACCGCGACGTGCGCGAGTCGGAGTTCCGGTTTGATCCGCGATTGAACGACGACCGCCCGCAGACGGTCTTTGGCGTGCGGTTCCAAGGCGCAACGGTGCTCGAACGCTTCGATCGCGCGCTCTCGGCGATCCAGATGCTCGCGCGTCATCCCAAGACGGCGCGATTCATCAGCGAGCAGCTCGTGGAGAGCTATGTCGAGGCCCCGGCACCCGCGGAGCTGGTTGATCAGGTCGCTCGCGTATTTCAAAGCTCTGGTGGAGACCTTGCCGAGTGCCTCGGTGAGCTGGCCGAGCGAGTCTCGATGCGCAGCGACGCCCAGCGCCGGCTGACGCACCCGCTGGATTACTCCGCGCGCCTGATCCGCGCCCAGGGGCATCGCCCTGGCGGCTCGCTGCCGGGCCTGGGCGGCGCCAACGGCTTCCTCAGACGCTGCCGCGCCGGCGTGTTCGATTGCCCCACGCCCGATGGCTACGCACCCGAAGACACCGCGTGGGCCGATAGCAACGCGATGATCCAGCGCTTCAAGTTCGCTCGCGAGCAAGCGGCGGGGCTGACGGCGCTGGTGCCGTCGAGCCTGCGCGATGCGCTGAACACCAAAGGCCTGTCGCCGGACGATCGTCGCGCGCTGGAGCAGCGCGCGATCGATGCGATCGCGATCGCCCTGACCGGCGAGCTGCTGAGCGAGCGATCCGGCGAGGCGGTGTGGAAGGTCGTCGATGCGCTGCCCGAGAAGACCACGCCGACCGATCGCCTTCGCGAGTGCGCCGCGATGATCGCCGCGATGCCGGAGGCGAATCTGCGGTAGAGTGGCAAAGTGCAAAGTACAAAGTGCAAAGTGCAAAGTGCAAAGTGCAAAGTGACAAAGTGACAAAGTGACAGAGTTGCAAGCGGCAAAGTGTGAGAGACTCTCTGGGGCCTGTTGATGTCCAAGGCGTGTGTTTGCGGTGATGCCGAGGTTGGTCGCAGGGTTGATGTTCGGGCTCGCGTTCGGTCGCATACAGGAGATTTCCGATGTACCTGACTCGTCGATACTTCTTGAAGGCCTCGGGCGCGGTCGCGGTGTACCTCGGCGTCTCGCCGCTCAGCGTGCTTCGCGCCGGTGAGCCAACGCCCGGCCCCGCGCCCGTGCTTGGCGCTCCAGTCGTCAAGAAGGGCAAGACACTGGTCGTCATCTTCCTGCGCGGCGGGGCCGATGGCTTGAACCTCGTCGTTCCATACGGCGATCCGGCCTACTACGAACTCCGCAAGTCGATCAACATCGCCAAACCAACGCAGGGCAACGACGCCGCGGCTCTCGACCTCGACGGCTTCTTCGGCCTGCACCCGAGGCTGAGTCCGCTGCGGTCGCATTTCGATTCCGGCCTCGCCGTCGCCGCCCACGCCGTCGGCTACAGCAAGAACACACGCTCGCACTTCGAAGAGCAAGACACTTGGGAAACCGGCATCGTCGGCAACACCCTCCACAGCGACGGCTGGCTCAACCGCCACCTCGCCACCAGCACCGGGCGCGGCCCCCTCCGCGCCGTCAGCATCGGCGAAAGCCTCCCACGCATCCTCCACGGCCGCGCCCAAGCCGTTGCCATGCGCGGCATCGATGACCTTGTGCTGCCGTCCGGCAAAGCACCACCAGAAACTGTCGCCGCCGCCCTCGAACACGCGTACTGCTCCGCGCCCGATGAACGCCGCGCCCTGCGCGGCCCAGCCATGGACCTGCTCAGCCAGAGCACCAAGATGACCCTCGACGGCGTGCGCGAGCTGCGCGAACTGGCCAAAGAGAAAGACACCAACAGCGAGCTCTACCCCAAGAACGGCCTCGGCAGAAAGCTCGCACAAGTCGCGCGCCTCATCAAGGCCGATGTCGGGCTCGAAGTTGCCGAGGTCGATCTCGGCGGCTGGGACACGCACTCGGGCCAGGGCGGCGCCAGCGGCCAGTTCGCCAATCTCGCCAGCGAACTCGCCGGCGGTCTCGATGCCTTCGCCAAGGATCTCGCCGAGAAGATGGACGACGTCGTCGTCGTGACGCTCACCGACTTCGGCCGCACCGCCGCCGAGAACGGCACCCAAGGCACCGACCACGGCTGGGGCAACTGCATGATCCTCATGGGTGGCCCGGTCCAGCGCGCCAGCGCCGCCGCCGCCAGCGAAGGCAAAGCCCGCAAGGTCGTCGGCAAGTGGCCCGGCCTCGCACCCGATCAACTCCACCAGCGCCGCGACCTCCTGCACACGACCGACTTCCGCGACGTCTTGGGCGAGCTCGTCGCAACCCACCTGGGCAACGAGAACGTCAAGAGCGTGCTGCCCAGCCACGAGTTCAAACCCGTCGGGCTCGTGATCTAACGCGCCCGTCGCGCAGCGTACGCTCTGACCGAGCATGGAGACGATGGACGCACGGACGCTCGAGGACATTCACCAGCGCTCATGGCGACTGGAGACGGGCCGGCGCATGGGCGCCGCGGCGATGTACTCGCCCGTCTTCTTCCTGGTGCTCATGCTCGGCGTGATCTTCAACCTCGTGCCGCTGCTGGTCACCGGCGGCCTGCAGCGCGGGCAGAATCCCTACTACGCGCTGCCGCTCTGGGCGCAGACAGTTCTGACGGCGCTGATGATCGGCCTGCTGGCCAGCGGGCCGGCGTTCATCGTCGGCGTGCTCGTGCGCCTCGGCTTCTCGTGGCAACTGGTGCGCATGGCCAGAGCGGTGCCATTCGCGGATCTGCCTCCACTGCCGGCGCTGCAACCCGGCGAGTTGCTCGGCGGCGTCATCGTCAAGCGATTCAGCGGCCTGGGCCTGGTGATCAAACGCCGGCCCGCGCCGGCGATCATCTGGTGGCCCTTCGCGTGGGGCTTGGTCGCGGTCTTCACCGCGATGACGATCGCGGTGGTGGGCAACGCGTTCCGGGCCGCGGGATTGGCGGGCGCGCTCTCGGCCGGCGGTTTCATGGCGATCTGGTGGCTGATCCCACTGCCGCTACTCAAGACGATGACGCTGACAGTCACGCCGCGGCCCGGGTCATCGCGCGATCCCGGCTCGGGCGAGGACAGCCGCGGCCCGAGCAGAAACACCCCCAGCTTCACAAGCCCCGGCTCCGGCGTGCACATCGATCCGCGCACGGGCGCCCCGCCAGACACCGGCGCGCCGCAGGCGACGATCACGGTGCAGACAGGCATCGGCCTCTTCCTCCCGCGCTCGACGCGAACCCTGCGCGCCGACGCGATCGACGGCGTGTACATGACGCCCGCGGGCCTGCGAATCATGCCGCGCCCAGGCTCGCGAGCAAAGCCGATCGACATCATCGGCTTCTCTCCAGGCCCGCTCGGCGCATGGCAGGCACGCCGGGTGGGGACGGTGATCGAGGCGATGCTGCGATCGGGGTGAGGCGTCGGAGCGTTCGGCGCGCGCCGTCGACCGGCGCGTCAAGTACCCAACGGGAACTCGGCGTTCGCGACGATCACTTTGCACCCCTCGCCATCCGATGCGCAACCACCAGCTTGATCACGTCGTAGCCCGGTGTGCCCTCGAGTTTCTCGAAGATCGGGCGGAGGGCCGTGGTGGGGCCGACGGCTTCGATCGCGCTGACGACGCGGGCGTAGTCTGAGGGCGAGACCCAGGCGCCGATGTCGCTGATGCGCTCGCGGACGATGAAGTCCACGAGGTAGCCGGCGACGGTGGAGCGGGCGCGTTGCGTCAGGGCCATGACTTCGTCGATGGTTGCGCCGCGTCGGAAGTGCTCCGCCGCCGAGACGGAGCCGAGGCTGCTGCCTCGCTCGGCGCGTTGCCCGAGTCGTGCGTCGGGCTGTGTAAGCTGGGGCGCAAATCGCACGTCGCGCTCGAGGCTGTGCGTGCGCGAGTAGGCCTCGATGCACGCCAGCAGCGGCGTGCCGAACTCCGCGGCCTTGCGCTCGCCGATGCCGCGGATGTCCAGCAGCGTGCTTGTTGAGGCCGGGCGAACGCGTGAGAGCTCGATGAGCGGCGCATCGCCGAGAATGACAAACGGCGGCACGCCGCGCGCATCGGCGAGCTGGCGACGCAGCACGCGGAGCTCCTCGAAGAGCCCGTGCTCGACCGGCGAGAGCGGTGCGTCGTCGGCCCCTGAGCGGCGCGAGCGCGACGACGCCGCTTCGGTCACGGCCTTGGGCGCAACCAGCCGCACCGTCGCGCGGTTCTGGAGCACGTCCATGCTCGTGGGCGTGAGCACGAGCACAGGATGATCGCCGATGGAGCGGTCCAGGTGCCCGGCGTCAACGAGCTGGTTGATCGCGCTGACGACGCGGTCCTTGGGCATGGAGCGGAGGAGGCCATGGGTGCTGAGTTGGCTGTGCCCGCGCTCGCGAACCTTGGCGGTGTTGGCGCCGATGAGCACGTCGGCGATGTGCGCGGCGCCGAAGCGCTGCTCGCAGCGCGCGACGCAGGAGATGATCTTGCGAGCGGTCTCCTGCGCGTCGGGGAGATCTTCGAGCTCGCCGAGGCAGAAGTCGCAGGCGTTGCAGCCTCGCGCAGGCGAGGCCGTGTCCGCGTGCTCGCGCCCGCGGCTCTGACCCGACTCGATGCCGGTGCTGTCGTCGCGCGACGGCGGCGATGCGAGCGGTAGCGGCACGTACTCCTGACCGAAGTACTCGCTGAGCATCTGATGGCGGCAGCGACCGGCGACGACGAAGCGGTGCATCTCGTCGAGCAGCTCGTGCTGCGCGTGGATGACCTCGGGGCTGGAGTCCTCGCCGCTGGGGCTGGGCAGCGCGATGAGGTTCTTCCAGCGCATCATGTCGGCGTTGGAGTGCAGCAGCACGCACTCGGCGTCCAGCCCGTCGCGCCCGGCACGCCCGGTCTCCTGCTGATACGCCTCGACGCTCTTGGGCATCGCGGCGTGAACGACACAGCGAACATCCCCGCGATCAATACCCATGCCGAAGGCGACGGTTGCGCAGATCACGTTGAGGCGCTCGCTGCGAAAATCGGCGCTCAGCGCGGTGCGCGTCGCGGCGTTCAGGCCCGCGTGATAGGCGCGGGCGTTGAAGCCGCGGGCGGCCAGTGCGCCGGCCAGCGACTCGGTGTCCTTGCGGCTGATGCAGTAGACGATCGACGCCTGATCGCGATGCCGCCCGATCGCCTCGGCCACCTGCTCCAAAAGGTCCACGCGCGGCAGCACGCGATAGATCAGGTTGGGCCGATCGAACGTGCCCACCATCACCACGGGGTTATGCAGCCGAAGCTGCGCGACGATGTCCTCGCGCACGCGGGGCGTCGCAGTGGCGGTATACGCGCAGATCGGCACGCCCGCGCCGCCGGGCAGCAGCGACCGGAGCTCCACCAATCGCCGGTACTCCGGGCGGAAGTCGTGGCCCCATTGGCTGATGCAGTGGGCCTCATCGATCGCGACGGCGCCGATGCGCTGGCGGCCGATCCACGCCAGGAACGACGGCGTGAGCAGCCGCTCGGGAGCGACAAAGAGCAGCCGCAGGTCGCCGCTGCGCAGATCGTCTCGCATCGCTGCTTGGTCTTGCGGCGTCGTGTGCGCGTGCAACGCCGCGGCGCACACGCCGGCGAAGCGCAGGCTCGCGACTTGGTCCTGCATCAGCGAGATCAGCGGCGAGACGACCAGCGTCAGCTCGCCGGTGACCAGCGGCGGGAGCTGATAGCACAGGCTCTTGCCGCCGCCGGTGGGCAGGACGGTGAGCGAGTCGCGGCGCGCCAGCGTGGCGGCGATGGAGTCCGCCTGCAACGGCCGGAGCGTGTCAAAGCCCCAGGTCTCTTTGAGCACTGCGCGGGTGCGAGCTTCCAGCGTGAGCGCCGCGGATGACGACGCGGCGGGATCCGTGGTGTGGAGGCGACTGCCAGTCACGCGGCAACGGTAGCGGGGGGGGAGGATGGGAAGAGGCGGTACAGACAGGCACTGGGGACTAGGCATCAGGCACTGGGGGCTGAGCATCACGCACGGATCTGTTCTGCTGGCGGCTGAAGGCTGACAACTGGCGGCTTCTTCAACGGCGTTTATCGTTGATGATAAAGTCAAAGCCCGTGCCCTTCTCCTTGTTCCACAGCACGTCGTAGGGCTGTGTTGATCCGCCGGGGGTCGAGGGGATGGGCTCGCCGTTGTTGTCGATGCCGTCGATGCCGAAGGAGTAGAGCAGGTAGCCGCGTTTCTGGTCGTCTTGCTCCGGGTTGACGAGGCGGTAGGCGAAGGGCTGGCCGCTGATGTCATCGCGAGGCAGCGCATTGATGTACTCGGGGACCAGCGATTCCAGAGACGCGGGGTACGCGCCCTTGGCGGCGCGATAGCGCTCGATCGCCAGCATCAGCTTCGTTGCGTCCCGCTCAAGCTTGACCTGGTCCGCCCCGCGCGCGGCGCGATCGAGCGCGGGCATGAGCACGTCAATGAGCGCGTAGTCGGTCGTCTCCATGATCTGGACACTCTGACGCTGGGCGGGTGGCATGCCTGATCGCTTGGCGTGCGCCTCAAAGAACTCGCGGGCCTTGGCGGCGTTGTCCTCGTACGTGCCGACGCGCCCGCGGCCGACGCCGGTGCCGAGCAACGCGGCGCTCATGCTCCAGCGAGAGCGGACCTTCTTGGCGTCGCTGAACACCCACGCGATGGTGTCCTGGGACATGATGCCCTCGCCCTTGATGGCGTCGCTGAACGGGACGGTGCCAAGCTGCGCCGTGTCAAGCTCGCGCTGGATCGCGTCCAGCCACGCCGCGGGCATTGGTTCGCTGGCGGCGAGATGCACGCGGAGTCGCCCGTAGACCAGTGACTCGACGGCGATGGCGACGAGCCGGTTGATCAGGATGGGCTCGCGTTCCATCATGTGGGTCAGACGCAGCGTCGCCCGAAGCGAGAGGAGGTACGTCGGCAGGTCGCCGTCGCGCTTGGCCATCTCCATCTTGGCCATGTTCAGGCGCGCCAGTTGGCGGGCCTCGCTGAGCCAGGGCAACAGCACATTCATCGCGGGCTGGCCCGGCGGGATCATGCCGGTCCAGTCACGGGCCGCACGCGGCGCGAGCGCCAGCGCGTTGAGCAGGGCCTCGCCGCCGAGGGCTTTGAAGCGCAGCACCGCGCGCTGGCCCATCTCCGTTTGCTGCTCGAAGGAGCGCGTCTGCTCGTCGGTGTGTCCCTCGGGCGTGTCGAAGATGTAGGTTGGCTCGGGGATCACGACGGCCCCCGTGTCGTCCTTCAGCGCGTCGGGCGAGCTGGTCACGTCGGCGAGTGCCTGCTGCCGCATCGCTTCGAGCTTGGCGAAGATCGCCCAGCCATCGGCCTCGCCGGAGTTCTCCGGCGTCGCGGCTGGGTAGTACGAGTTCACCATCGTCTGCAGCGGCTTGAGGCCCACGCGGGCCGCCTGCGCCCGCTTAGCCTGTGCGCTGAGCTGCTGCTCGTTCCACGCCCACCACCCCGCCCCGCCCACGATCAGCACCAAGACCAGCACCGCGCCGCCCTTGGCCATGTTCCACGCCAGCCGCCGGTTCATCCAGCGCGGCAGCCAGCGCTTCTCCGGCAGCGGCTTCAGCCGACGCTGCCCAGCCTCATCCGTCACCAGCTCCGCCAGCGCCGGATCGACCCACGTCTCAAGCTGACACTCGGGGCAGGTGACCTTGAGGTTCTCAGGCACCGGCAGCCCGAGCATCACATAGCCGCACCCGGCGCAGCGCCCACGCGTCTTGATGACGTGCCGCACGCGACGCCGCACCAGCGCATCGCGCACCAGCATCCCCGCGCCGAACGCCAGCAGCAGCGCACCAGAGGTCAGCACACCCGCGGCCGTCTGCGAGAGGTAGTACATCCCGTTGTTGCGAACGAGCCCCCGGTTCGTGACCCACTCGAAGATCATCGAGATGACGGCCAGCGCCGCCGCGCTGATCAGCAACACCGTCAGCGCCACCGCCATCCACCGCACAGCGAGCGACAGCAGCCCGCCGGATCCCACGGCCCCGACCTTCGCGGCGCGCACAAACCGGGCGCACTGGTCGTCGCTAAAACCGTCCAGCTCAGGAAACGCACGCCAGAGTTTGCGGGTGATGATGCGCATGGCAGGCTCCACGACGACTCGGCCAAGACACCACCCACGGGCGCACGTCCGAACCCCATCGCCCACATTGTCTGCACGCCCGGCGAACCACGCCCGTCATGGCCCACCGCAGCCGCGCACCCCCCCGCCCACCCAGCCCCCAGCGCCCCCACCCACCCGTTCTTATTTGCCCATGTGCTATTTGCAAATTTGCCATTTCCCCCCACCCTCCCCAAAACGAACCAAGCCCAGGGCCTCCGCCCCGGGCTTGTGTTCGCATGGGTGTGTCTTGGCGCGGCCCGCTTACGCCGCGAGCTTGATGTTTGACGGCTCGCCCGCGCCCTCGGTCACGCTGACGATCTGGCCAGAGCCCGCGCCGCCGCCGCCGAAGCGCACGGTGACGGTCTGGCTCACCGGCCCGCTGACATCGCTGCGCTGGGCCTGCACGGTGTACTCGATCTGCGTGACGGTGCCGGAGATGGTGGTGTCGGTGAAGGATTTCTTTCCCGTCACGCCGACGAAGCTGAACGCGGCCTGCCCGGCGAGCTTGCGGCGCACAATATATGATGTGCCGCTGGCGTTGCTGGGGTTGGTGCACTTGAACTTGAGTGTCACGGCGCCCTGGTTGTTGAGCTCGATCTTGAAATTCTCCGGCGTGCCGGGCGGGCCCACGGGCGTGGGGGCGCTGGTGGGGGGGATCTGCGCATCGACAAAGACCTGCTCGCTGCCGGTCGCCGCGGCGTACGCGCGGATGGTGCGAAGGAACTCACCGGCGGTGGAACGCAGCTCGCCGATGCGGTCCTGGGCGGTGTCAGTGGCGCTCAGCGCCGCCTGCTTGGCCTTTTCCTGATTGAGCAGGGCCGTGAGGGCGGTGGCGGTCGCGGCGGTAAACGCCGTGGCCTGCGAAGGAGTTAAGCCAATTTTGCTTGGCGACTGTTCCCACACCGGCGCATGCGCCTGGCACCAGGTCAAAAAGTCTTCGCGTTTCTCAGGAAGCGTGGCCATCGTGATGTCTCCGGTGCCGACGCAGACAACTCCGGCGACGGCAAGATGAAAGAAGCTCAACCCGGCAACAACGCCGGGCAGTGCCGAATGAGGTCGGAAGGTTTTTGAGGTGACTTGAGGGAAGTCGGCAGACATGCGGCGGATGCGGGCGGGGGCTCCCTGAAGAGGGAGGCGGGGGCGGGCAAGAGATGCGCGGGCAGCGGCCCGCGAGCACACCGGGTTTGCCCCACGCGATGACGAACGTCCGGGCGGACGTGCGAGGTTCCGGCCTTGAGCGGGGGTGCCCCGGGCGGCAGCCCCCGCAGCTCAGGTCGGCGTCGTCCGCTCGATGCTAGATGCGTATGCGAGTATGTCGATCGCCGGGACAGTTGCGATAGACCTGAGCCTGTCGATGAATTTGAGCAGGAACAACGACAGCGAGGATGCGGAACACTCGACGATGATCTCGGCGGAATCAGGTTCCGTGTACTTGACCTCGAACGTACCGTGTTGGGCGCAGCACCCCAGATCCAATCGCCCCTCTTTGGACGCGGCGTTTATCGCGGACGTGAAGGGCGCACCAAACGGCGGGCACCAATCGCAATCGACGGTTAGCACACCCCCAAGGATGTAATGAGGGGGCTTGGCTTTCAGCACCCCGCTCGCGGTGGGGATGTCGATGCTTGTTCTGTGCAAGGCCCGGACGCTTGCGACCTTCTCTGCCGTGTCCTTCATTTCATCTGCGTTCATGCACTGCTTGACGTCGAAGACAGCGTAAACGCTCTCGGCGGGCACATAGAGCGCACCGCCGTAGTTCAGCACAAAGGGTGAGTACTGGCGATCATGCACGACGATATCGATTTGCTTGCTGCACTCACCCTTGGAATCGATGACGAATGCACGGTTGACCTTGTACCGCTTTGGAAGGTGCTCGTAGAGCATCTTGATCCATTGATCTTCCGAAACCGCTCCCATGGTGGCGTTGTGCTTGACGGTTCGGCGCGTGATGCCCAACTCGCACGCGAGCCGATCGTGCAGGGCCAGGAACAAGTCGTTGAGCGTCGGCTTACCGGCCATGTTGGGCTCCATGCATCGAGGTTGCCGCTTGTTCCCGGAAAGGCGGCGTCGGCTTCAATCCCTTGGCAATCTCCACGGCCCTCACGCCGATGACGGCGCGCTCGGGGAAGGCATCAAGCACAAGCGTCGGGATGAGGCGATGGGTCAGGTCGGAGTAGGTGAAGCCGTAGGCGCGACCGTCGGCCTCGCCAGTGGCGTCGGCAAGTTGGCCGAGTTCGCGATCGGTGATGCCGCTTCCCGCTAGACCGCCCTTGAGGACATGCAGGCGTTGCTCGCGGCTAGGGCGTGCGAACTCGAACACGGCGGCGGCGCGGCGGCGGACAGCGGGGTCGATGGCATCCAAGCGGTTGGTACACATGACCACGGCGACCGGAAGCCGGTCGGCGGCGAGGTCGTCGATTCCGCGAATCAGCGCGTTGACCCCGGCGCGGTCCTCGTGGTGCATCTGCGCCGCCTCGCGGGATTGAGCAAGCGCATCGGCCTCGTCGATGAGGAGGATAATGCCGCGTCCCGCCTTACCGTCGCCGCTTCGGGTCTTGCCGACGGCCTCGCGCACTTGCTTGAACGCGCCGGAAATCAGGCGGGTCATCTCGCCGACCGCGCCGCTGCCGCGCGTGTTGAGGCTCAGGGAGTACAACTCGACCCGCACCTTGGCGAGTTTGGCGACCTGGTTCCCGAACGAACGGGCCAGCGCCGTCTTGCCGGTGCCGACATCGCCCGCGAGGACGAAGAGGGGCGGACGCGAGTGGAAATACTCCACGGCGGCGAGTTCGCCCATGTGATGCTTCTTGTTCCAGTCGCGGAGTTGCGCGGGATCGACGAGGAGGAGCGTTTCCTTGACGAGCCGGGCCTTGTAGTCATCCAGCCCGACGAGCCGGTCGTAGTCGGCTTGACCGCGCGGGTCTGGGAGCGTGACCACATCCTCGAAGAGATCAACAGCGTTCACGATGCACCCCCAATCGTTGAACGCCGAATGCCCGACCCCGCGGATGCGTACGTCTTGTCACCCCGCCACGTACCAATCTTGATGACCGGCGCTACACCCGAAGACCGCACAAATGGCAATTCGCGTTCGACTGCTTCCTTCTGGTCTTGGGTCAATCGATCCCACTTGTCTGAGAAGACGAGGAACGAGGAGAAGGCTGCGCCCGTCACGTCTTCGCCACGAGGCACTCGCCCGGAACGGTCATCCGTTGTCAGGTTACCGCTCATGTCGGCAACATAGTTCAATGCCGCAACCCAGGCTCCATCGCGACGGAAGCCGTAGGACACTTCTTTGACATAGGTGCCCGTGAGCAAGACCGTCAACTCCGCAGAATAGTTCTCGATGTCGGCGTCGGATGGCTGCCCATACGCCTGTTGCATCTGTCGCAGGTCTGCCGCCACCTTGCCCGCGATGTAGCGGGCGTGGGTGCGCGACCACGTTTCGGTTGTTGTGTAACTCTGAGTCATGGATTACCCCCTGAAAGATGAGCCGAGCACGACCCGCCACATTTCGACGGCGTGCCCCTTGGTGGCGGCGGTGTGGGCCTCATTGAGCGCGTCCAGCGCGTCCTTTGCGGCCTCGACGATGAGTTTGCGATTGTGTTCCGTGTACTGCGAGGCGACGTTGTTCTTGGCATTCACCGGATCGAAGATCTCCACGATCCCCGTGGGGTTCGTCGGCAACTCACTGGGCTGGTAGTAGTCCTTGAACGCGATCCGCTTCTTGAGCCCGGTCGAGACGATGTAGTTGAAGAAGGCCTCCATGCCCTTGCGGTAGTCGGCGAAACTCTGCCCGTTGTCGGCGAGGTGGGCGCAGATCAACTCGACCATGAACGACTTGAAGCGGAAGCTTGCATCCTTCGCCTTCTGCTCGGCGGCCCACCACTTGAGGAGGCGCACGACCTGAGCGAAGTGGGTCTCCTGAGCCCCCTTACGCTTGCGGATGAACTCCAGGTGCATCGGGATGCTGGTCATCAGCGTTGATCCATCATCCTGCGAGACGAGCAGTCCCCGGTCCTTGGGATCGTTGTCGTAGAAAACTGGTACCACGTCGATCTCGATGCCAGCCGTCTTGTACTCGATGCCGACCGAGTAGGTCTTGGGCTTGATCTGGTCCGCTGACATCTGCGGATACGCCTTGCGGAGTCGGTCCGCGATCCAGTTCAGCAACTTCGCGTCAACCTTCTTCTCGCCGTCGTAGGTGATGTAGAGCGCGACGTCGACATCGCTGCACGTCTTGAGGGCGGTGCCCTTAGCCAGACTTCCCGAAAGGTACGACTTGGCGATACCGCAGGTCGGATGGTCCTTCATGTACCGCTCCAACTGCTCGCGGAGCGCGCCAACCTTCTGGCGGCGCTCCTTCGCGGTCTCGGCGTCAAGATTCACCCGATCCTCCGCAAAGCGGCGGATGTCGGCGTGGGTGATGGGAGGATCGATCGGCGATGGCGTGGGTGTGGGCATGTTGCCGTTAGGACGGCAACCGGCGTGCCAACTGCCAGCGACGACCTGTGAGGCCACTTAGTGGGCTCGAAACTGCGATTGGTTAGAATGAGCTCGCGGCTGCGGGGCGGTAACGACCGCCAAGAACGCATCAAAATGCAAAGAGCCTGCCGAATCGGCAGGCTCACACAGTGATAGCGCAAAGTCGTCAAGAGCCGACGATGTTGAGTATATCGGCGTTCGCGCACTTTGCAAGTAGTTTTGATGCTCTTTGATCCATTCATCCACATTTAAGGGGTTGGAGGCTCCCATTCATTCCGGAGCGGCGGTTGCCCTCGCCGCCCCCTTCACAGGTGGACGCGACCGGGTCGTTTGTGTTTCTCACCTATATCGTGAACTCACCTTTTCCCTGAACGCGGCAAACACAGCCAGCAATCCCGCGTGCGCGGCAACTCTCAAGGAATGAGCTTCCTCTGCCCCTCCGGGGCAGTCGCGCGCGAGCGGTGTCCTTTCCACGGGTTGCGCCCGCGAGGCGCGGGCTTCACCCATGGCTACAGCCCGGCGCCCCTCCGGGGCGGGGAGGCGCGCCGGGGCGGCTGGACGCGGGCGGTGGGGGGCGTCGGTGGTTGGGGGTGCTGGGTGGGGTGGTATGTGAGTGGGTGGGTTCGCGGCCGATCACCGCTGGACCGACAGGGCCACCATCACCCCTTGACGTCGCGCCGCGCCGTGCTCAGTTCGCTCAGCACGAAAGCAGCGGAGGGCATCCACGGTGGATCGCGCTGCCGCGCTCTCCCTCGACGCAAGGGGCTCAGGCGGCAAGGCCCTTGGATCGGACATATTGCGCGAGCCCGTTAAGGAAGGTCGAGAGACCACGCGGGTTGATCGTCTGCTGGTTCAGTTCGAGGCCGATCCAGAGGTCGACAATCTCTTGCTCCTGTGCAGTCAGCGGCCGGGAACCGCCGCCACCTTGATGCTGGCGCGGCGCAGCAAAGTGGAGATCGATATTCGCATAGTTGATGTCCACTCTGACCTGCACCGGCGCACCTTGTGCGAGTCGACGCGTGATCTCTTGAATGATCTGGTCGACGTTCGAACGCTCAAGGTTGCTGCGAAGTTCATCCACGGATACAAACACCGACATAGGCGGCTCCTTCCCTAATCAGGGAGGTGAATAGGACTCGGCGGTGCCAACGTTTGGCTCCGCACAGGGCCAGAAATGGCCCACGCGGCAGTAAGAGCAAAGGGCGCGCCACGCTTTTTACTAAGTTCTCATGCGCGGTGCCGCGATTTCGTGGAATGAGATTCCCTTCTGCCGCCTGTTGCGTGTTGCCAACCGCTGGCTGCCGCCAGCTTGGCAGTCTTGCGCGTCTCAGCGTGCGCCGCAGTTCGTAGCACGTTGACTGTCGACACGTGCGTTCTGAGATTGATCCGTTTACTCGGATCAATGGACACATCAGTTGTCCGTGTGCACATCGCGACTCGGGAGTGTCAGGTTCGCGGCGTGACCGCGCGTTGCATGGGCGCGGCTGCGGCGTTGCTCTGCACCGCGCGACTCCGCACACGCGACATGCGGCGGAACCCGTTGAACTTCGGCGTTGATAAAGCCCGCCCCGCCGGGGGCGGAGGAGTGTGTGAGAACGCTCCGGAAAGAGCGCACGGGGCAGCCTCCTCTGCCCCGCCGGGGCAGTCCCGCGCGGGCGGAGTCCTTTCCACGGGTTGCGCCCGCGAGGCGCGGGCTTCACCCATGGCTACAGCCCGGCGCCCCTCCGGGGCGAAGAGGTGCGCGGGGGCGGCTCGGATAGAGGTCGATGGCGGCTGGATCGTGTGCTTTGCTGCCGAGATCGGCGCGGTTCGCGTGCCGTGGGGCCGGGTGTTTGCGGGCGGGCGTGGGTCCAATATGGGCGGGAATGCCAGAAAAGGTCCGGGGTACGGGCCGCGCCATGCCATGGACGGGCTGCGCCCCTGGGGGTACGGGCCGCGCCATGCCATGGACGGGCTGCGCCCCTGGGGGTACGGGCCGCGCCATGCCATGGATGGCCAGCGCCCCTGGGGGTACGGGCCGCGCCGTGCCATGGATGGCCCGCGCCCCTGGGGGTACGGGGCGTTCTGTGCCATCGATGGGGTGGGGGGGCAAATGGCAAATGAGCAAATGGCAAATGAGCAAATAAGAGCGGAGGGCGGCCGGGGGGAGGGGGTCGGCGGCGCGCTCGCGGGCTCTCCGCTCCTCTGCGCGGACTCCGCGATCGGGGCTGAGGGGCAAATCGCAAATTTGCAAATGGCAAATGAGCAAATAAGAGGGGAGGCGGCACGGCGGCTGGGGGTCGGCGGCGCGCCGTCGGGCTCTCCGCTCCTCTCTGCGGACTCCGCGATCGGGGCTGAAATGCACTGCGAAAATGACCAAATCTGCAATTGGGTTTGACCAACTTGGGGCCCCGAGGTACTTTGTTTGCGTCCCATCGGTCACCACCAACACCCCCCCGCCCCACCCCCCGCCCCACCCCCCGCCCCACCCCCCGCCCCCGCCTCGCCCCCCGCCCCCGCCTCGCCCCCCGCCCTCGCCCCCATGTCTGGCGTGGCACTCACGGAGAGCTCTCCCATGCGATCGAATCACCCGTTGCGTCCGCGTGCGTTGTCCGTGGTTGCCGCCGCGTTCTTGCTGGCGGTGGCCGGGCTTGGCGGCGCGGCCGTCGCGCAGCCGGGCCTGCCCACGTTTCAGGGCTCGCTGGCGTCCTCGGGTCTGCCGGCCACGGGCACGTACGACATCCGCTTCTCGCTCTTTGCGGCGGGCACCGGCGGCACGGCGCTGCAGAGCGGCATCGTCTCGGACGTTGCGGTGAGCAACGGGCTCTTCTCGGCCACGCTCCCGTTTGACCCGAACCTGTACTCGGCCACGTTGCCGCGCTGGATCGGGATCGAGGTGCGCACGGCGGGAACGACGACGTTCACGGCGCTCACGCCGCGGCTGGCGGTGAGCCCCGCGCCGTCGGCGCTGTCGATGCCGGGCGTCAATCGCCAGGCGGGGACAACGCCGGATCAGAACATCGCCGAGAGCGCCACAGCGCCGGGGTCCAGCCTGAACATCACGCGGTGGCAGTCGTTTACCTGCACGGGCACCGGGCTGCTGCGGTCGTGCACCGTGGAGATCGGGCACACCGTCAACACCACCCGGACGGTCACGGCGAACCTGTACGCCGGCGAGGGGATCGGCGGCACGCCGATCGCGACGACCACGTTCGTTGTCCCGCCGAACGTGCCCAGCGTCCCGTTGACCGCGGTGTTCAACGCCGCGACGCGCGTGTCCCCGGGCGACGTGCTCACGCTCTCGCTGGGGACGAACTCCTCCGCCGTGTCGTGGGGGCTCTCGACCACGGATGTCTACGCCGGCGGTCGCTCGAACGTCTCGGCCACGCAGGACTTCAACCTCAAGACGTTCATCGAGGTGGACGGCGCGACGCCGAGTTACAGCTTTGTCGGCAAGCTCTCGGCCCCGTCGGCAGAGCTTGGCGCGTATCAGGGCGGCACCGGCACGTCTGCGGTTGACACCTACAACAAGCAGCTCGTGCTCGGCGGGGCGTTCGACACGACCTTTAACGCGGGCAGCTCGGTCAAGCTGCTGATCGCCAATTACAACAACGACGCGGGCGCGGACATCTACCCGATCTACGCCGAGGACGAGAACAACATCGTGGACTTCTTCCTGCGCAAGTCCGGCTCGCTCACGCCCGGCCCGGCGCTTGCGTACTTCGGCGGCAATGTCGGCATCGGCGTGCTGGCCCCGATCAACAAGCTCTCGGTGGCGGGCAACGCGGACGTGACCGGCAACCTCGGCATCGGGCGGGCGAGCCCGGCGCTGCCGCTGGATGTCAACGGCAAGGTCCGCGTGCAGGGCGCGATCCAGAACTCCGCCACGGCGGTGGCGACGCCCGACATGGGGCTGTACAACTCGACGAGCGGGTCGTGGCTGCGGCTGGTGACGAACATCGCGCCGATCCAGTTCTTCACGAACTACACCGAGGGCACCACGGTCGCCGGGGCCAACCCGGCGATGACTCTGAGCGCCACGGGCAACCTCGGCTTGGACGTGCCGTCGCCGACCACGAAGCTGGACCTTTCCTCGCCCTCGGTCGCCGCCGGCACCTGGCAGATCCTGATCCGCAACGAGTCCACCGCCAACCGCGGCGGCATCCGCATGACCAACGACGGCTTCATCGAGATCAGCAACACCGCCCAGAACGGCATCTCGGCGTTCTCTGCCCGCCTGAACAGCCTGGGCGCGTGGTCCACCACCTCTGACGCGCGCACGAAGAGCGACATCGCCGCGGTGCCGACGGGCCAGCTCCTGGACGCGGCCCTGAAGCTGCGCCCGGTGACGTTCTACTTCAACGCCGAGAAGCTCAACGGCCAAGTGCCGCCGCAGCCGCACCTGGGGCTGATCGCTCAGGAAGTGCTGCAGGTGGTGCCCGATCTGGTGTCGCAGGGCGACGGCCTGCTGACGATGAACTACGCGGGCTTGTCGGTGGTCGCGCTGGGCGCGGTGCAGGAGCAGCAGAAGCTGATCTCCGACCTCCGCCTCCGGGCCGACACGCTGCAGGGCGAGGTCAAGGTGTTGCGAGACGAGAAGGACGCGCTCAAGCGCGAGCTCCTGGAGCTGTCTCGCCGGCTGGATCGGCTGGAGAGCTGGCCGAACACAGGGCGCTGACCAAACGCTCACCGCGCGCTGACCACGCGATGCCACGCACACCGAACGCCGGCGGTGCGGCAATCCGCTGCGTCGATCAGGCGGCTCGCCGACGCGCGCCGCGGCGTTGATCCTGGCCGTCGGTGGTTCGTGAAGTTGGGGACGCGCCGCGCGGCTCGTGGGGGTTGGCCGGGGGGGGCGCGGCGGTCGGGCTGGGTGGGCGTGCGGCGGTGTGGTGGGGGGTCGGGGGGTTTGGGGGTTTGGGGTATTCGGGTGCTTGCCGCGTGACTGGCGAACGTGCGGACGGCTCTTGCCGACGCGGCTTTGTTCGTCAAACGCGGGCCAAGAGGTATGCTGGATGCTCTCGCCAGGATCGGCGAGCGTGGGCCGATGGGATCGTCGTGGGCTTGTCGCCCACGGCTGGTCCGGTGGATGTGGTGGTCGTGGTGGTGGGTGTCTGGAGGCTCTGACTCATGCGCTGCGTTTCACATCTCGTTGTCATGGCGTTCCTGGTGTCCGTGTGCGCCCTGGTCTTCCCGGCCCGCGGCCAGACCTTCTCCAACCCTGCGCCCCTGACGATCCCTGACATCGGGCCCGCCTCGCTGTACCCCAGCCCCATCACCGTCAGCGGTGTGACGGACCCGGTGGCCTCGGTGGTGGTGACACTCAACGGGCTCACCCACACCTATCCGTCGGACCTGGTCATCGTGCTGGTCTCGCCGAGCGGCCAGGCCACGGCGCTCTCCGGCCGCTGCGGCGGCAGCACCGGCGTGAGCAACCTGACGCTGGGCTTTTCTCCCGACGCCGGCGGGCCGCTGAGCGGCGCGACGCCGGTCTCGGGCACGTACCTGCCCACGGCCTGCTCAGGGGCGACGCTCCCGGCTCCGGGGCCGCAGGCGCCGTATTCGGTGGATCTGATCGCGGCGATTGGACCAGGTGGTGCCAACATCAACGGCCAGTGGCGGCTGTTCGTGGCCGACCTCTTCCCGCAAGACACCGGCGGCATCAGCGGCGGCTGGAGCATCTCGTTTGTCACCAGCGCGCCGGCGAGCCCCTCGTCGAGCACCGCGTTCACGTATCAGGGCCAGCTCAAAGAGGGCGCGGCGGCGGTCAACGGCCCCGCGGCCGTGCGCTTCAAGCTCTTTGATGCGCCCGCCGGCGGCGCCGGGGTCGGTGCACCGTTCGCTGTGAACGCGAGCGTCGACAACGGCCTGTTCACGGCGCTGGTGGACTTTGGCGCCACGCCGATCGACGCCGCCAACGCGCGCTGGATGGAGATCTCGGTGAACGGCACGACGCTGTCGCCGCGTCAGCGGCTCACGCCATCGCCCACGGCGGTGGAGGCCCGCAGCGCGCTGGTGGCCGACGCGGCGATCCTGGCCGACAACACCCGCGGCATCAGCGTCGACGCACAGAACCGCGTGGGCATCAACGGGGCGGCGATTCCCGAGGCGACCTTCTGCGTGCGGAGCGCCGAGTCCATCGGTCCGGACCAGCAGAACCTCGCGCAGTTTGTCGGCGGGCAGAACGCGGGCGGCTTGTTCTGGCAGTCGTTTGTCCCCGCGGTCAACGGACGCTTGACGGCGATTGAGTCCACCGTGGGCAACGCCGGCAACCCACCGATCAACGTGACGCTGACGATCTATGCCGGACAGGGAACGGGCGGGGCGGTGCTCTCGCAGGCTCAGTTCACCCTCGGGTCATTCGAGAATGCCTTCGACGGGCTCAAAACCTATGCGCTGACCACCGAGCCCCTCCTGGTGGCGGGCCAGACGTACACCTTCGCGTACTCGAGCGCTCAAGGCAATCTGTTCGTGCGCTACTCCGGCGAGTCCTACGCCCAGGGCATCAGCAGCATTGCCAATCAGGACGCGAACTTCGTCACGCAGATGAACACGGTGGGCTTTGGCAACGCGGCGTTTGTGGTGGCCAACAGCGGGCGCGTGGGGATCAACATCACGAACCCGACGCAGGCCCTCCATGTCGCCGGCAACGTGCTGGCCAACAACGTGGCGGTGCCGTCGTCGGGGCGCTTCAAGCACAACGTGCTGCCGATGTCTGGCGCGCTGGACAAGCTCCTGAAGCTCGACGGCGTGACCTTCGACTGGAACGCGGAGTTTGCCAAGGAGCGTCCCGGGCGCGAGCATGACATCGGCTTCGTCGCCGAGGACGTGGCGAAGGTCTTCCCTGAGGTGGTGTTCTACGACGCCGAGGGGAAGGTCACGGGCATGGACTACTCACGCCTGACGGCGGTGGCGGTCGCGGCGATCAAGCAGCAGCAGGCGAAGTTCGACGCGGAGCTGGCCAAACGCGACGCCGACGCCACGCGGCGCGACGCGGAGAATGCCGAGCTCAAGGCCCGGCTCGCGGCGATCGAGGCCGCGTTGCTGAAGATCAACAAGTAATGCAGAGAGCCGGGCGCGACCGCGCCCGGCTCTCATTTGGCAGCGATTCAACACACCCACTGATCGGTCAATGTCCCCCGCCTCACCACGGAGATCTCCATGCGACTGTCCCACACGTTCCCCATCCTCGCCCTCGCCGCCATTGCACTGGTTGCGCCTGCGGCCCGCGGCCAGAGCTTTTCCAACCCCACGCCGCTGGCGATCCCTGACAACGGGCCGGCGTCGCTGTATCCCAGCCCCATCACGGTCAGCGGCGTGACCGACCCGGTGGCCTCGGTGGTGGTGACGATCAACGGGCTCACCCACACGTACCCGTCGGACTTGGTCTTCGTGCTGGTTTCGCCCAGCGGCCAGGCCACGGCGCTGTCCACCCGCTGCGGCGATTCCGCCGACGTGAACAATCTCACGCTGAGCTTCTCTCCGGACGCGTCGGCGCCGCTGACGGGCGCGACGCCGGTTTCTGGCACGTACCTGCCCGCGGCGTGCTCAAACGCGGCGAGCCTTCCGTTGCCGGGGCCGCAGGCGCCGTACTCGGTGAACCTGCTGGCGGCCCTGGGCACGGGCGGCGCGAACGTCAACGGCCAGTGGCAGCTCTTTGTGGCCGATGTCGCCGCCCAGGACATCGGCAGCATGAGCGGCGGCTGGAGCATCGCGTTTGTGACCAGCGCACCGGCGAGCCCCTCGTCGAGCACCGCGTTCACGTATCAGGGCCAGCTCAAAGAGGGCGCGGCGGCGGTCAACGGCCCCGCGGCCGTGCGCTTCAAGCTCTTTGATGCGCCCGCCGGCGGCGCCGGGGTCGGTGCACCGTTCGCTGTGAACGCGAGCGTCGACAACGGCCTGTTCACGGCGCTGGTGGACTTTGGCGCCACGCCGATCGACGCCGCCAACGCGCGCTGGATGGAGATCGCGGTCAACGGCACGGCGCTCTCGCCCCGCCAGCGGCTGACGCCAGCGCCCACGGCGATCGAGGCCCGCAGCGCGCTGGTCGCCCACTCGGCGATCCTGGCCGACAACACCCGCGGCATCAGCGTGGACGCGCAGAACCGCGTGGGGATCGCGGGTGCCGCGATTCCCGAGGCGACGTTCTGCGTGCGCAGCGCCGAGGTCATCGGCCCGGACCAGCAGAACCTTGGCCCGCTGGGCTCGGCGAGCAACGCCGACACCTTGGCGTGGCAGTCGTTTGTCCCCGCGGTCAACGGGCGATTGACGGCGGTGGAGTCCACCGTCGGCAACGCCTTCCTCAGCGGCTCGAACAACGTGACGTTGACGATCTACACCGGGGAGGGCATCGGCGGGGCGGTGCTCTCGCAGGCCCAGTACACCCTCACGCCGGGCGAGAACACCGCGGCCAACACCTCGCGGAAGGTCTACACGCTGACCAACGAGCCCCTGCTGGTGGCGGGCCAGACCTATACGTTCGCCTACTCGGCCGCTTCGGGCGGCCTGTTCGTGCGCTACTCCGGCAACACCTACCCCGCGGGCATCAGCAACAACGGCAGCGCCGACGTGATCTTCCGCACGCTGATGAACACGGTGGGCGTGGGCAACGCGGCATTGGTGGTGGCCAACAGCGGGCGCGTGGGGATCAACGTCACGAACCCGACGCAGGCCCTGCACGTCGCCGGCAATGTGCTGGCCAACAACGTCGCGGTGCCGTCGTCGGGGCGCTTCAAGCACAACGTGCTGCCGATGTCTGGCGCGCTGGACAAGCTCTTGCAACTCGACGGCGTGACGTTCGATTGGAACGCGGAGTTTGCGAAGGAGCGGCCGGGGCGCGAGCATGACATCGGCTTCGTCGCCGAGGATGTGGCGAAGGTGTTCCCGGAGGTGGTGTTCTACGACGCCGAGGGGAAGGTCACGGGGATGGACTACTCACGCCTGACGGCGGTGGCGGTTGCGGCGATCAAGCAGCAGCAGGCCCAGCGCGCGTCTGATCGTGCGAAGTTCGAAGCGGAGCTGGCCAAGCGCGATGCCGAGGCTGCGCGGCGCGACGCCGAAAACGTTGCCCTCAAGGCCCGGCTCGCGGCGATCGAGGCCGCGTTGATGAAGATGAAGAACGACAAGTAGGCCCGGCACGAACGCGAACGCGCATCGCCGCCGCCAGCCCATCGACACCCCCAGTCCGACCGACCCCTCACCGTCCACCGCGCCACCTTGGAGAGTCCCATGCCTCTGGCCACCACATTCCGCTCGCTCGTTCTGTCCGCCTGTGCCGCCGTGCTGTCGCTGGCCGCGGCGCCCGCGGCCCACGCACAGACGTTCAGCAATACCGCCGCGATCAACGTCCCGACCAACGCCAACGACGGACGCGCAACGCTCTACCCCAGCCCGATCGTCGTCGCGGGCGCGCCCGCATCAATCGGGTACGTCAGCGTCACGCTCACCGGCGTCTCGCACACATTCTTCTCCGATCTCCGGGTTCTCCTCGTTGCGCCCGGCGGGCAGAAGATCCTGCTCGTCGCCAACGCCGCGAGCGGCGGCGACGCCAGCAACGCCACCCTCACCTTCATCCCCGACGGCACCGTCACCCTGCCCAATGCAAACGTTCCGGTCCCCTCGGGCCTCTACGCCTGCTCGGTCTACAACGCAACGAACAACTTTCCCGCGCCGGCGCCCGCCGCACCCTACGGCAGTTCCCTCGCCCCGCTCTTCGGCACCGAGAGCAACGGTACTTGGAACCTCTACGTCTGGGATGACGTGCCGGGTGCCACCAATGGCTCCCTTGCCGGCGGCTGGTCTATCACCTTTGACCAGACGCCCACGCTGCCCGTCACCACCGCCTTCACCTATCAGGGCGTGCTCGCCAGCGGCGGCACGCCGATCAACGGCAACGCCAACGTCCGCTTCACCCTCTGCGATAACTCGGTCGCCGCCACCGCGGTGACGGCTCTCGCCCCCGCCATCACCCGCAACTTCCCGACGATCACCAACGGCCAGATCACCACGACGCTGGACTTCGGCGCAGCCATTGACACCAACGAGGCCCGTTGGCTCAACATCGAGGTCGACTCGCCCCCGGGCTCGGGCTTCGTGGCGCTCACGCCCCGTCAGGCGATCACGCCGACGCCGCAGGCCCGCGTCGCGCAGCGGGCCGTGCTCGCGGACACCGCGACCAACGCAACGACCGCAACTACCGCCACAAACGCGACCAACGCGACCAACGCGACCAACGCGGCCAATGTGCCGTGGACCGGCGTGAGCGGTGTGCCTGCCAACGTGAGCGGCGCGTTCAGCCCGTGGGTCGCTGGGGCAGGCGGTCTCATCACCTACAACGGTGGCAGCGTCGGCATCGGCACCACCCCAGCGACCCGTCTGCATGTCGCTGACACCCAGACCGTCGTCGGAACTGTCGAGGGTTCGGGCACCGTCGGCACATGGTTCAACATCCTCAACACTTCCGTCGGCGGCCGCTACTGGCGCTTCATCTCCACCGGCTCAAGCAACGGCGAGGGCGCCGGGAACTTCGTCATCGGTCACGGGACCGGCCCCGGGTTTAACTCCCACGTCATGACGCTCGTCTCATCGACTGGCAACGTCGGCATCGGCACGACCGCCCCCTCCCAGCGCCTCACGGTCAACGGCAACGTGCTGGCGAACAACGTGGCGGTGCCGAGCTCTGGGCGGTTCAAGCACAATGTGCTGCCGATCGCCGGGGCGCTGGACAAGCTCCTGAAGCTCGACGGGGTGACGTTCGACTGGAACGCGGAGTTTGCCAAGGACCGTCCGGGGCGCGAGCACGACATCGGCTTCGTCGCTGAGGATGTGGCGAAGGTGTTCCCGGAGGTGGTGTTCTACGACGCCGAGGGGAAGGTCACGGGCATGGACTACTCACGCCTCACGGCGGTGGCGGTCGCGGCGATCAAGCAGCAGCAGGCCCTCCGCAATGCGGACCGCGCAGAGCTCGACGCGCTCAAGGCCGACGCGGCCAAACGCGACGCGGAGAACGCCGATCTCAAGGCCCGCCTCGCGGCGATCGAGGCCGCGCTGCTGAAGATGAACAAGAACACCACCACGAGCAAGGGCGACAAGTAACCGCGCCTGTTCACGCCCGAGTCCAGCCCGCCGCGTCACCAGCGCACTGCCCGCTCAGTCAGCATTCGCCATCTCACTTTGGAGATCACCATGAGACTGTTGCAGACGTTCCCCGCCGTCGTTCTGACTGCCCTCGCCGTCGTGCTCGGCGTCGCCGCGCCCGCGGCCAACGCCCAGACCTTCAGCAACACCGCGGCCCCGCTCTATCCAAGCCCGATAGTCGTCAGCGGGGCGCCGACCTCGATCGGCTACCTGAGCGTCACGCTCAACGGCTTCTCGCACACCTACGTCTCCAACGTCAACGTGCTGCTCGTCTCGCCCACCGGCCAGAAGATCCTGCTGATGGCCAACACCAACGGAAGCGCCGACGCCAGCAACAACACCCTCACCTTCATCCCCGACGGCACGGCGACGTTGCCCAACAGCAACACCAACGTCGTCTCGGGCGTCTACGCCTGCTCGGTCTACGACGCGCCGGGCCTACTGCCCACGCCCGCACCCGCCGGGCCCTATGGCACCTCGCTCGCCCCGCTGATCGGCACCAACGCCAACGGCACCTGGAACCTCTACGTGTGGGACGACGACCCCCGGTTTGACGACGGCACCTTCGCCGGCGGATGGTCGATCACGTTCAACCAAACGCCCGCCCTCCCGGTGACGACGGCCTTCACCTACCAAGGCGTCCTCGCCGCAAACGGAGCGCCAATCAACGGGAACGCGAACGTGCGGTTCACGCTCTGCAATAATGCGACCCTCGCCACGACGCTCTCCGATGTCGCCCCCGCCATCACCCGTCCGTTCACCGGCGTCGCCGGCGGGCGGATCACCACGACGCTCGACTTCGGCACGGTGATCGACACGTCGCAGGCGCTCTGGCTCAACATCGAAGTCGAGTCGCCCCCCGGCTCGGGGTTCGTGACTCTTAGCCCGCGGCAGCCGATCACGCCGACGCCGCAGGCACGCATTGCCCAGTTCGCCACCAACGCCACCAACGCCACCAACGCCACCAACGCCACCAACGCCGCGAGCACGCCATGGTCCGGCCTGACCGGTCAGGCCGCCGTCTTCACCTTAGGGGTCGGCGCTGGGTGGCAGATGCTCTTCAACAACCCCGTCGGTGGCACCTTCCGAGGCGGCATGCGCCTGGCCGACAACGGCTTCTTTGAAGCGACGAACAACGCCGCGGTCGCCACCCCCAACTTCGCCCGCCTCGCCAGCACCGGAGCTTGGACCGCCGTTAGCGACGCTCGCCTCAAGACCGACGTGGCCACCGCCGAGGGCAACCTCGCCGCGGCACTCAAGCTCCGCCCCGTCAACTTCCGCTGGAAGGGTGACGGCACCGAGGACTTCGGCCTGATCGCGCAAGAGGTCCGCGAGGTGCTGCCGAAGCTGGTCGTCGGTGATGAGTCGAAGGACTCGCTGACGCTGAACTACAGCCAGTTGTCGGTCGTGGCCATCGGAGCGATTCAGGAGCAGCAACGCGAGATCGACGCACTCAAAGCAGATTTGGCCAAACGTGATGCCGAGAACGCCGACCTCAAGGCCCGGCTTGAGCGACTGGAGCACGCTGTCAAGCAGCGCGGCGAGCGGTAACGCGCCATCGTGTTGGAGTTCACACTGTTGGATGTCGAGGCGGCGGCTCCGCACCGGCACGGTTCGAACTCCCGCCAGCGCGCGGTTCCTCGAGAACCGCTCGATGCGAGGCGCAACGGCCCGGGGGATCTTGCCCGGGGCTTTGGCGTGTGGTGATCTCGTCCGCTTGGGCCGGCCCTTGCCGCGTGCGTCGGAGCCGGTGAGCGGCGTGCCGCTCACTTCGATTAAGATGCGTCAATGCCGACCGATGATGAGCCCCACGAGGATGTCCCGCAGTCGCTTCGCGATGACGCGACCGTCCTGATGGTCGCGGCGGCGGGGGGCGACAAGGCGGCGGCGGAGGCCTTGCTGCCGCTGGTGTATGAGCAGTTACGGAAAGCCGCGCAGATCAGCATGGCCACCGAGCGCGCTGGGCACACGCTCTCTGCCACGGCATTGGTCCACGAGGCGTATCTGAAGCTCGCCGGGCCGCGCGAGGTGCCCTGGGCGGGGCGCGGGCACTTCTACGCCGCGGCGGCGGAGGCGATGCGACAGATCCTGCTGGATCATGCCAAGGGGCGGATGCGGCTGAAGCGGGGGGGGGAGGCGCGGCGCGAGCGGGTGGCGGATTTTGAGGATGTCGCGGGGCTGTCGCAGCGGGAACCTGAAGAAATCGTGAGGTTCGATGAACTGGTCCGTCGCTTGGAGGTTGAGTCTCCCGATGGTGCCGCGGTTGTACGGCTTCGGTTCTTCGCGGGGCTCAGCGTCGAGCAGACGGCTTCGGCGCTGGGGCTCTCGACGAGCACGGTGGATCGGCGCTGGGCGTTCGCGCGGGCGTGGTTGTTTCAGCGGCTGCACGACGCACGGCTGGGCGATGGAATGTGAAAGAAGGTTCATATGCCGAAACGGTTGCAAGAGGTCTTCGAGCAGGTGATCGGTCTGGAGCCCGCACAGCGCGAGGCGTATCTCGACAGCGCGTGCGGCGATGACGCGGAGCTGCGTGCGGAGGTGCTGGGGCTGCTGCGGGCTCACGAGCGTGCCGCGAACTTCCTGGGCTCGCCCACGGCGGATGTGCCAGCGAGCGAAGCGCCGACGTTGCTGTCGGCGGTCACGACGCGGAAGGCCGGCGGGCTGAACGAGGGCCCCGGCACGCGCATCGGGCCGTACAAGCTCTTGCAACTCATCGGTGAGGGCGGCTTCGGCTCGGTCTTCATGGCCGAGCAGGAGAAGCCCGTCTCGCGCAAGGTCGCGCTGAAGATCATCAAGCTGGGCATGGACACGCGCCAGGTCGTCGCCCGCTTCGAGCAGGAGCGGCAGGCTCTGGCAATGATGGACCACCCCAACATCGCGAAGGTGCTCGACGCGGGCGCGACGGAGGCGGGGCGGCCGTTCTTCGTGATGGAGCTGGTCAAGGGCGACCCGATCGTTGAATACGCCGACAAGAACAGCCTGAGCATCGAAGAAAGGCTGGAGCTGTTCGCGCAGGTGTGCCAGGCCGTGCAGCACGCCCATACCAAGGGGATCATCCACCGCGACATCAAGCCCTCGAACATCCTCGTCTCGACGCAGGACGGCCGGCCGCACACGAAGGTGATCGACTTCGGCATCGCCAAGGCGACGGCGAGCAAGCTCACCGAAAAAACCCTCTTCACCGAGCACCGCCAGCTCATCGGAACCCCCGAGTACATGAGCCCCGAGCAGGCCGAGGGCAGCCTCGACATCGACACGCGGACGGACGTCTACTCGCTGGGCGTGCTGCTGTACGAGCTGCTCACGGGCACGACGCCGTTCACGGGCAAGGAACTCCGCTCCGCGGCGTTCGGCGAGATCCAGCGCATCATCCGCGAGGTGGAGCCGCCCAAGCCCAGCACGCGACTGAGCGCCAATACCGACACGCTCGCCAGCGTGGCGGCGCAGCGCAAGACCGAGCCCAAGCGGCTGGGCACACTCGTCCGCGGCGAGCTCGACTGGATCGTGATGAAGGCCTTGGAGAAGGACCGCCAGCGCCGCTACGAAACGGCCAACGGACTCGCGGCGGATATCCGCCGCTACCTCAGCGGCGAAGCTGTCAACGCCGCCCCGCCGAGCACGTCGTATCGCTTCAAGAAGTTCGTCCGGCGCAACCGCGTGATCGTGTCGGCGGGCAGCGCGGTCGCGGCGGCGCTCCTCATCGGCATGGTCGCCTTCGCCTGGCAGTTCAAGGTGGCCACCGACCAGCGGGACATCGCGGTGCTGGCCGAGAAGGCCGAAGCCGAGCAGCGGAAACTGGCCGAGGCCGCGCGGGCCGAGGCCGTGGTGCAGCAGACGGAGGCCCAGAAGCAGGAAGCCGAAGCCAAGAAGCAGGAGGCAGAGGCCAAGAAGCAGGCCGCGATCGCCAGCGCGGTCGTCAAGTTCCAGACCGACATGCTCGCCGCGGTTGATCCCGCCAACGTGCCCAAGGACCCGGCGACCGGCGAGCCGCTCAAGGACAAAGTGACGGTGGTGCAGGCGCTGGAGGCGGCGCTCAAGGCCATCGAAGGGGGCTCGCTGAAGGATTCGCCGCTGGTCGAGGCGGGCGTGCGGACCACCATCGGCGACACGTTCGTGTCGCTGGGTCGGTACGAGGATGCCTTGCCTGTGCTGCGCCGGGCGCTGGAGATCCGAAAGGCCAACTACCCCGAGGGGAGCCTGGAGATCGCTCAGAGCCTGGATCGTCTGGCCGATCCGCTCTCGCTGCTGTCGAACCTCAAGGAGGCGGAACAGCTCCTCCGCGAGGCGCTGGCGATGCGGCGTCGCGTCCTCCCGGCGAACGACCCGTCGGTCGGCACGGCGATGAACAACCTGGCCCAGATCCTGCACCTGCGGGGCAACTACAACGAGGCCGAGTCGCTCCTGCGCGAAGCGGTGCAACTGGAGGCGCCGATCGCGGACAACCCGGGACTCGCGCGCACCTACGACAACCTCGCCAAGACACTGACCAAACTCAACAAGCTCGACGAGGCCGAAGAGTTCATGCGCCAGGCCCTCCAGACGCGCCTGGCGGCCTTCCCCGCGGGGCACCCCGAGATCGCGCTGGGCCAGAACAACCTCGCGACGATGCTGAT
>JALHNK010000021.1 GCA_022843565.1 Phycisphaerales bacterium | reverse complement strand
GGCGTCGCCTGCGCCAGGGCCAGCGAGGTGCCGGCGAGCACCGCCAGAGCCGCCGCGCACAGCCGCGCGGATGTGGTCATCGACATCGCCGCTCGGGTTGTCCCAAAGTGCATCTTCAAGGACGACGACGATAGCAGGCAGAACGCCAGCGCACAACCCGCCCGGCCGCGCCGGCGCACCCTGTTTAGAACAGCCGCCCGATGAAGGAGAACAGAAACGCCGCGATCACCACGACAATCACAATCACCACCCACGGGCGAGGCCCGCGCGCCGACCCAGACACCACCGCGTCCCCACAGTGGTAACACACCTCGGCGTCGTCGTAGATCTCTTTCTTGCAGTTCGGGCAGCGCTTCGTCACGTTGTCATTCAACCGCTGAACGTCCGCCGGGTTCGGCATGTCCGCGTCGTCGTCGTGGATCCGGCGCTGCAAGCCCGCAGAGACCACCTCGCCGGTCTTGGGGGCCTTGCGAGGTGGGAACTTCATCGGGCTCGGTTCCTGATCCATAGTGCAGGGTAGAACGCAAGCGGCGAGCCAAACCAAACCGCCCACACCACGCCCGCCCGCGGAAGCAGTCGCCAAGATCGGCCCGCCGCACTGCCAGAGCGGCAGCCGCCATCGCTGATCGGTCCACACCAACTGCCAAAGGGTCGGCGATCCGCCCACAATCACCCGCCGCCCGGCTCGTGCGGTCCCCCGCCATGCCCGACAAATCCCGCCCAAAGGCCCGTTTCGAGGCTTGGCGCGCCGCTTGCCCCGTGCTCATGCGGAGGGCACCTCATTTATGCGACCTGACCGTTTCACGACCACCGCTCAACAAGCACTCGCCGATGCCCAAGCCGACGCGGGCACGCGACAGCACGCCGAGATCACGCCACTGCACCTCCTGGGGTCTTTGCTGGCTGATAAGTCGGGGCCGACCTGGAGCCTTCTGACCAAGTCCGGGGCCGACGCCGGGCGTGCCGCGACGTTTGTCCAGAGCGAGCTCGGTCGCCTGCCGACGGTGCAGGGCGCAACCGCCTTGCCCTCGCGATCACTCATGGCGGTCATGACCGTCGCCGAGGCCGCGAGCAAGAAACTCTCCGACGCATACGTCAGCAGCGAGCACCTGCTCCTGGGCCTGATCGAAACCAGCGGCCAGGGCTCCGCCAAAGAGCTCCTGAGCCTCTGCGGCGTCGATCGCGGCGCCGTCGAGCGCGCCATCCGCCAGACCCGCGAAGCCAGCGGCGTCTCATCAATCAACGACCAAAACGCCGAGGGCTCCTTCGAATCCCTCAAGAAGTACACGATCGACCTGACTGAAAAAGCCCAGCAGGGCAAGATCGATCCCGTCATCGGGCGCGACGAAGAGATCCGGCGCGTCATGCAGGTCCTCGGGCGTCGCACCAAGAACAACCCCGTCCTCATCGGCGAGCCCGGTGTGGGCAAAACCGCCATCGCCGAGGGCCTCGCCCTTCGCATCATCAACGGCGACTGCCCCGAGCCCATGCGCCATCAGCGCCTGCTCTCGCTCGACGTCGGTCAGCTCCTGGCCGGCGCCAAATACCGCGGCGAGTTCGAAGAGCGCCTCAAAGCCGTGCTCCGCGAAGTGCAGGCCTCCAAAGGCCAGATCATCCTGTTCATCGACGAGCTGCACACCATCGTCGGCGCCGGCGGCGCCGAAGGTGCCGTGAGCGCCGGCAACCTCCTGAAGCCCGCCCTCGCCCGCGGCGAGCTGCGCTGCATCGGCGCCACCACACTCGACGAGTACCGAAAGCACATCGAAAAAGACCCCGCCTTCGAGCGCCGGTTCCAAACCGTCTTCGTCGATCAGCCCAGCGTCGAAGAAACCGTCGCGATCCTTCGAGGCCTCAAGCCCCGCTACGAAGCACACCACGGCGTAAAGATCCTCGACTCCGCCATCCTCGCCGCCGCGACGCTCAGCAACCGCTACATCACCGAGCGCTTCCTCCCGGACAAAGCCATCGACCTCGTCGACGAAGCCGCCAGCCGACTGCGCATCGAGAACGACAGCATGCCGACGGAGCTCGACGAGCTGCGCCGGCGCATCATGCAACTGGAGATCGAACGCGAGGCGCTGAAGATGGAGACCGTCGGCGGTCCGTCAAATGACCAATCCGGCTCACGCGAACTCTCGCGCATCGAGAAGGAACTGGCGGACATCCAGGAGCAGAACCGCGCGCTGAGCGGGCGCTGGGATGCCGAGAAATCAGACCTCGACGCCGTGAAGACCGTCAAGAACCAGATCGACCGCAAGCGCACCGAGCTCGAACAAGCCCAGCGCCGGGGCGACCTCGAAACCGCGGCACGAATCCAATACTCCGACATCCGCGAGCTTGAGAAACGCTTGTCGCAAGCCGAGCTCGCGCTCGAAGAGCGTCAGCGCACCGGCAACGCGCTGGTCAAAGAACAGGTCGACGCCGAAGCGATCGCCGAGGTCGTCGGCCAGTGGACGGGCATCCCCGTCTCGCGCCTCGTCGAGGGCGAGCGCGAGAAGCTCCTGCGAATGGAAGAGCAACTGACCACGCGCGTCGTGGGTCAAGACGAAGCGCTCAAGGCGGTGTCCAACGCGGTCCGCCGCGCCCGCAGCGGCCTCGGTGATCAGAACCGCCCGGTCGGCTCATTCCTCTTCCTTGGTCCCACCGGTGTCGGCAAAACCGAGACCTGCAAGGCGCTGGCCGACTTCCTCTTTGACACCCAAGACGCCGTCGTGCGCATCGACATGAGCGAGTACATGGAGAAGCACGCGGTCAGCCGCATGATCGGCGCGCCACCCGGCTACGTCGGTTACGAGGAGGGCGGCGCTCTCACCGAGGCCGTGCGCCGCCGGCCGTACGCGGTTGTCCTGCTCGACGAAATCGAGAAGGCCCACCCCGACGTCTTCAACATCCTGCTGCAAATCCTCGACGACGGCCGCCTGACCGACGGCCAGGGCCGCACCGTCGACTTCAAAAACGCCATCATCGTGATGACCAGCAACTTCGGCAGCCAGATGATCCAAGAGCTCGCCGCCAGCGGCGCCGAAGACTGGGAGATCGACGCCGGCGTGCGCGATCTGCTCCGTCGTGGCCCCGCGGCTCACGCGCTCGAAGAAATGGGCCGAGCCACCGGCATCCCCACCAAAGTCCGCGACGCCATGCTCCGCGCGCAGCAGGCCATGGGCGGCACCACGTTCCTGCGCCCCGAACTGCTCAACCGCATCGACGAGGTCGTCGTCTTCCACCAGCTCCGGCGCGAGCACATCGCCCGCATCGTGGAGATCCAGCTCGGCCGCCTCCGCCAGCGCCTCACCGACCGCGGCATGTCCCTCACGCTCACCGACAGCGCCAAAGACGCACTCGCCGCCGAAGGTTGGGACCCCGCCTTCGGTGCTCGCCCGCTGAAGCGCGTCATCCAGCAACGCCTGGAAAACCCGCTGGCGTCGCGACTGCTCGCCGGCGAGTTCGTCGCGGGCCCGACGATCAAGGTCGATGCGCAAGGCGACGCGCTGACATTCAGCGTCGGCGAAACCACCGCGTAACGCACCCCGCACCACTCTCCCCCGCGCAGCGGGGGAGATGGCGAGTCGTCGAGCCAGAGGGGGCCGCGTGCGGTCGCCCTCGCTCAATCGCTCGATCGAACCAACCCGCGCCGCCCATCACTCCGCCAGGAAGAACCGGAAGATCAGCAGCACCATCACGCCCACCAGCGCGTTGTTCATCGCGTGCGCGACCATCGGCGCGATCAGCGAGCCACGCCAGTGCCGCAGGAACGCGAACATCGCGCCGAGCGTGAACACCGGCAGCATCAGATACACCGGGTACGGGTGGACGATCGTGAAGCACACCGAGCTCAGCAGCATCGCCACAATCGGCACCATCCGCGGCGACAGTTGCCTGAACAGCCCGCCACGAAACACCAGCTCCTCGGTGATCGGCGCCCAAAGCGTCATCAGCGCGAAGAGCATCAACACGGACACGACATCGGCGTGCGCCAGCACCTCGGGGATCCGCATGTTCGGCTCGCCACGCGAGCCAAAGAGGAGCTCAACGATCGCGCCAAGCACGAGCGACGCAAACACAGCGCAGAGCAGCAGCGGGAACGCTGCGACCCAGCCCAGCACACCCCACGCCGCCTCGCGCAGCACGCCGCGCCCGCTGGTCAGGCCGAGCGTGCGCCGGTAATCGCTCCAGGAGACGCCCCGGATGATCGGGTAGACCAGCAGCAGCGCAGTGATCGCCCAGGGCACGGTGATCGCCGCGAGCCCCACCGCCGGCGAATCAGGCGCCAGCGCCCGCGCAACCCCCAGCAGCAGCGCCATCGTGAGGAAACACGCGATGAAGAGCGTCGCAATCTCGATCGGCAGGCTGCCGCCCCGCACCGGCGTCGGCGCGTTCGGCGACTCTCTCGCCAGGATCATCACCCCCGGCTTGGCGACAAGCATCACCACCAGCAGGGCGATGCCCGCGACAACAAGCCCGACAAACCCCGCGATGAACAGCAGCGAGAACGCGATGATGAACCCGCCACCGCTGAGAAAGTCTCGCCGCGCCGCGGCCTTCGCCGGGTCGTTGAATGAGAGCGTCAAGTCACCGATGAACCCGTGGCGTTCCTTCAGCAGTCGCGCTTCAAAGTCCGTGATCCCGGCGTCCTTCGCCGAGCCGGCCTCGTACACCCGACGCGCTACCGCCATGTCGCGCAGCAGGTCATCCTCGTTCACACCCTTGGTCTCGTCCTTCTCGCCCGTCGTCGGGTTCGTCGGCCCCTCCGCGGCGTCGTCCAGCGCCTTCATCGCCAAATCGCGCGCCTTCTGATCCGTGCCCGCCGCCGAGCGGACAATCGCCTCGGCCATGCCCAGGCGCGCCCGCTGAAGATCCGTCTTCGCCGCGGCCCGGAAGCCCTCGAGCGCCTGGATCGCCTGCTCCGGCTCGGTCGCAAAGCGGAGCATCATCTTGATGTTCAGCGAATCCATGTCAAAGCCCGGCGGCGCCAGCTCGGTCTTGCGCGCCACCGTGCCGTCTTCGGCAATCACCCGCTTGGCGTTCGTCGCCGGCGCCGCCGGGGCCGGTGGTGAGAGCAACTCCAGCGCACCCTGCTGCAACGCCACCACCAGCAACAAGCACGGCACAAACATCCACCACGCCACCCGCGCAGCTCGCGATGACCCAAAGTCCGGTGCGCGATCAGCGCTCGGCGTTGTCGTTTGCATCGGGTCTTCGCTCCGTGAATGGACCGTGGGTCAGTGATCGGCACAATCGTCTTGCGGATCGCCAATGAATCCCGTGCCTTTGGGTACCCCCTCTCTCCGAGAGGGGTCCGGCGCATGCGCCCTGCACATGCCCGAGCTTCACCGTCAACCCGCAACAGTCACCCGGTGCGCGTCATCCCGCGTCCCGTCGCGCTGCATCTGAGTTCGGGCGTTATCGGGTCAGCTCGGCCATCTTCGGCTGCGCATCCACATACCGCTGGTGAACTTCCATGTAGTGCTTGCGGTAGATCGCGTCAATCTTCGCCGCCGTGGGGAACTTCGTGCTGAAGCCCTTGCTCACGCCATCCAGCACCAGCTCGCTGGCCTTGATCAGGTGCGCGATCAGCGTGCGCGGGTCCTCGATGCCGATCGAGATGCGCACCGTCGTCGGCTCGATGCCCGCCGCCCGCAGCGCCTCGTTGCTCATCTCGCTGTGGCTCGTGATCGCCGGGCACAGCACCACCGTGTTCGTCTGCCCGAGGCTGACCTGATGGCCGAAGACCGGGTCCAGACAATCGAAGAACCGCTTGAAGGTGTTGCGATCAAACGGGGCCTTGTCCCCCTTGCCGCCCTTGCCCTCAAAGTCGATCGTGAACAGCGGCGCCGGCAGGCCCAGGTACATCACACGCTCGCGCACCGCGGCGTTGTGATTGCCCGGCACCGCGTTGCAGTTCACGTTGATCAACGGGTGCGAGCCGAGCACCTCCGCCATCGTCAGCGTATTGATGGTCTTCTGCAGCACGCGCATCTCCAGCGTGTGCATGCCGTTGATCACCTCGTACGCCTTGTCGGCATCGAGGAACGCGCCCTTGATGTAGTAGACGTTCCAGAACAGCGTCTCGTGCCCGTGCCACTCGCGCGGCTTTCCGTCCACGTCCACGCCCATCACCTTGTCGTGCTTGCCCATGAACATCCGCTCGTTACGCCCGAACACGCCCCCGGCGGTCGGCCCGCCCATGCCCGACAGGTCCTTGGTGTACGAGTGGATGACGAAGTCCGGGCGCTCCATCGGGTCCTTGCGGCGGAGCGGGCGGTGCAGGAACGGCGTGCCCACGGTGCTGTCGCAGAGCACGGTCATGCCGCGCTTGTGCGCCTCTTTACAGATCGCCGGGACATCGAGGCAATAGCCGTGCGGGTTGCAGGGGCTTTCGAGATACAGATACACATGCCGGCCTTCCTTGATGCGGTCGGCGTTCTCTTTCTTGACCTTGTCCAACGCCTTGATGAAGTCCTTGGTCTCGTAGCCATCGAAGAAGTTCACCGAGATATCCAGGTTCGAGGGCTTGGCGAGCCAGTCGTGCATGAGCTGATACGTGCCGCCGTAGACGTTGCGCGAGGAGAGCACGATGTCGCGATAGCCCAGCAGGTGCGAGAGGATCGCATCGATGCCGGCCATGCCGCTGTTGAAGTTCCACGCGAAGTACTCGCTGCTCAGCTCGCCAGCCTCGATATCCACGATGTGGTTCGCAAGGCTGACATTCGTCGGGTTCAGCAGGCGCGAGTACACCTCGAGCATCAGCTCCTTGCCCTGGAACGCGTCGTCCACCCACTCCGCACACGCGTAGATATACGTCGCGGTGCGCGTGATCACCGGCTTGGCGCTGAAGAGCGCCGTCAGGTTGTCAAAGACCGGGTACGGCCCGCGGGCCAATCGCGCGCCCTGCGTCTTCACCACGCTCTGATACGTCGAGCGCCAGCCGTGCATCAGCGTGTCGAGCATTTTGGCCATCTGGAAGGCCAGGAACTTCTGAGCCGCGAACCGCGCCGCGCGGTCCTTGCGGTCCAGTGTCGCCAGCTCCATCTGCAGCGCGTTCCACATCTGCTTCAGGTCCGCGTGCCCCGAGTACACGTGCTTGGCCAGGCCGGCCAGGTGCATCCCGAAGTCCGTGCTCGGATCGATCCCGAAGTGCGCAAGCTGCTCGCTCACCAACTCGTCGATGCTCCCGGCGTCCGTCGTCTTCCGCCTGGGCGAGATCTCCCGCGCCAGATCAAAGTCGCGCGTCACCACGCCCGCCGCCCGCGCCCGCTCCGCCGCGGCTCCATTGACTGCCGGCGCGTGCTTGCCGTTGGAACTGCCGGACTTGACCTTGACGCTGAGTGACTTGGCCATGGGGCCTCCCTGTGCATTGGATCATCGGCCGGGTACGCTCAAGCGCACTCGCCTCGGCGTCAAGCATAGAGACCACAGCCCTCAACGCGGCGGCCAAGGCCGCAAATCCCACACTCCGGCCCCAAGCCCGTCAAGCATCCACCGGACACCCACACGATCGCCGCCAGCCGATACGCCGCTCGCCTGTCATTTGACCAAGCGCTCCCTGCGAACAACCGGCGCACCACCTGTCGGTTGGCCGCCGTACTCGACAGCCCCCTCCCCCCCAGCGGGCGCGCAACCGGCACGACGACGGCCCAAGCGCCACCCCGCGCCGCCATTGCGTGCCCCGCTCATCCACAGTTCGCAATCGCGTCAGAGCCCGCCCAGATGGCCGTGCGTGAGAGGTTGCGCACAGGGCATCCACAACCGACAGCCGCCTCTTACAACTACTACCAGCAATTCATCTCTATTGGATATACCAAGGCAAGATCCCATGCCCTCGCACGCACACTATCCCTCGCAGATTCGCAGCAGGCCTGAGCCTGTCCACACCATCCACACCCGATTCACTTCTCGCGTTCGTTCGGGTCTTGGCTGTACGGATCCGCCGGCATCTGCTCGTTGGTCTTGATGATCTCGACGCGCTGGTTGCTCCGCTTCTGAGCGTCGGTGTACACCGTCTGGCTGACGCGCTCGCCGTCGGAGCTGGACTTCACGCGGATCAACTGCGGCTCGATCCCCGCCGCGACCAGCGCCTCGGTGACGGCCAGGGCGCGATCAAACGCCAGCCGATGGCCACGCTTGATGTCCGTGGTGCCGTCGGGGCCTCCGGGGGCGATCGCGTTCGGACCAGCCCCAACGCTCCCACGGGCCTCCCAAGGGCTGACATGTCCGCGCACCTCGATCACGAACCGCTGCCCCTTCACGGCTTTCACGAACGCTTCGATATCGTCCTTGGCGCGCCTGGACAGCATGCTCGAACTGGTCTCGAAGACGACCGTCTCGTTCTCGCCGATGAGCTGCGCGTCCTTCTGCGCGTTGGACTGGTCTTCCTCGCCAGCGCCCTGGCCTTGCGAGCCGGGCATCGGTGTCATGCCGAGCTTCTCTTTGGCCCGCTTGCGCAGCGAGGCCTCGTTGGGATTTGTCCCTTCGAGGTTCACCGGGCTGTTGAACGACTCACGAATCGCCAGCACCGCGTCGAGCCATTGATCCGACGCGGGCGAAGACGCCGCGGGCTGGCCGTTCTCCGGGTCGTTGGGGTCCACCGGCCCGCGGGCCTTGAGGCCCATGTTCATGGCCAGCAAGATACAGAAGAATCCCATCTGCAGCAGCGCGTTGTCGGCGAACGACACGACCCATTCCGGTACGCCTTCTTCGTGCTCCTCATGGCCACCGCCATGGCCGCCGCCGTGCCCGCCGTGCTTTGCGTGCTTTTCACCATGGTCGTCGTGGCCCTCGCCACCGCCGCCTCCGCCATGATGTTCGTCTTTGTCTGCCATGCTCAGCTCCGTCAACAAGGCGCAGTGTGTGTCATTGCTCAGCGACCAAACTCACCCGTGACTTACGCCGCGATGCCGAGCTTGCTCCGCATGACCGTCGGCACGAAGGCGAGCATGCGATCGGTGGTGACGCGCGGGTTGTCGCCCGCCTGGATGGACAGGATGCCCTGGATCACCATCTCGCGGGTGAGGATCTCCTCGCCGCTGCGCAGCGCCAGCCGATCACCCATCGGCCCGGCGATGCAGTTGGCCATGACGGTTCCGTACATCGTCGCAACGACGGCGACCGCGAGCATCTGGCCCATGACCTCGATCGCACCACCGAGCGCCGAGAACATACCGATCTGACCGATCAGCGTCGCGGTCAGCGCGATGCCGGGGCCGTAGACCTTGATGAGGTCAAAGAACTTCTTGCCGGCCTTGTGGCGTTCCTGCATGGCCAGCACTTCGAGCCGGAGCGTGGATTCGATGGAGTCCGACGCGACGCCGTCGATGGCCATCTTCAGGCCGCTCATCAGGAACGGATCCTTGAGCTTGGCGACATCGGCCTCCAGCGAGAGAATGCCCTCGCGCCGGGCCTTCTCGGCGAGGTCGTTCATCTGCTTGATCACCGTCGCGGGGCTCTGGCCCTTGTGGAACAGGAAGGTCTTGATCCAGCCGGGGACGTTCTTCAGCTTGTCCATCGGCATGGCCATGAGAATGACGGCGATGGTGCCGCCGACGACCATGATCGCGCCCTTCTCAGACCAGAGGGCCATGAGGTTGCCGTGCGTCGCCTTCCAGAAGACGACGAAACAGACAATGGTCATCAAGAGCGAGCCGACAACGCTTCCCTTATCCAAAGGCCACCTCTTCCTCTATGCGAAACCCGTGTCTTTGAATGCCGCGAGCGAGCGATCGGGGCTCGTCAAGGCGCCCCGCCGATGCTCGGAGCGCCGCAGAACTCATCGGCCCGAGCACGCACCCCGTCCAACCCATCGTGCGAGGCGGGCGCGCTTGCCGATCCAGTCGGACCCTCCCAGTCGGGCAGGTCGTACACGCCGCTCATGCTGCCAGGCCCAATAACCGCGCGCCGTCAGCGGGCACCGGCCAACGCCGGATCGCGGGCGGATAACCTCTGGCGTGCCCGACCCGGACTCATCATCGACGCCCACCGACGAGCTCATGATGCGCCGCGCGCTGGAACTGGCCCGCCAGGCCGCGGCCCTCGGCGAAGTGCCGGTCGGTTGCGTCGTGTACCAGACCGCCACGGCGCGCGTGCTCGGCGAAGGCTTCAACCGACGCGAGGTGGATGCTGATCCGATCGCCCACGCGGAAGTCCTGGCGATCCGAGCCGCCGCGACCGCCCTGGGAGATTGGCGCCTGAGCGGCTGCACGCTGGTTGTGACCCTTGAGCCCTGCGCGATGTGCGCCGGGGCGATCGTCAACGCTCGCGTTGGACGCCTGGTGTTCGGCGCATCAGACCCAAAGGCCGGCGCGTGCGGCAGCCTGCACCGGTTGACCGAGGACCCGAGGCTGAACCATCGGGTATCGCCCCTGACGGGCGTGCTGGCGGAGGAATGCGGCGGGCTGCTACGCGAGTTCTTTCAGCGCCTGCGTGCGAAACCGTGATCATCGCCAGCGAGCGTGCGAGCAATCAATGCGCCGGCGTGCCGGGCTTGCCGCGCCGCTCGGCGATCATCTGAACGACGTCCACGCCCAGCGCAAAGGCCATGGCGAAGTAGATGTACCCGCGCGGGATCTGGTGGTGGAACGCCTCGGCGGTGATCATCACACCGATCAGGAGCAAGAACGCGAGGGCCAGCACCTTGATCGACGGGAACTTCTCGACGAACCGCATCACCGGGCCAGCCGCCAGGATCATCACGCCGGAAGAAATCAACACCGCCGCGATCATCACAGGGATCGCCTTCGCCATGCCGACGGCGGTGATCACCGAGTCAATCGAGAAGACGATATCAATCAGCATGATCTGCCAGATCACCGCCGCAAAGCCCCGCCCCGCCGCCTTGCGCGCCGTCTGAGCGCCCGTGACCGGCTCAGCGATCGCGGCCGGATGCAGCCCGTGCCGCACCTTCTCGTGCATCTCGTGCGTCGCCTTCCAGATCAGAAAGAGCCCACCGGCCAGGAGCACCAAGTCCTTCGGCGACATGCCTTGACCGAGCACCGTGAAGAGCGCCTCGTTATACCTGAGGATGAACGTGATCGAGAACAGCAGGATGATGCGCGTGATCACGGCGCCGGCGATGCCGATGCGAGCCGCGCTCTGGCGCTGCTCCACCGGGAGCTTGCTGGTGATGATGCTGATGAACACGAGATTGTCGATGCCCAGCACGATCTCCATCGCGGTGAGCGTGAGCAAGGCCACGAGATTCTCGGTGGTGAGCAGTTCGAGCACGGGTGTCTCCGGGGGTGGGGGGGCGCGTCGCGCGAGGGAATACTGCCGGAGGCATGCGCGGGAGCGCCGCGCCGATCAGGGCGCTTCGGGCGGCCCGTTGCGGATCATTGCACGCGCTGCGGGGTCGCGATGACAAATGTTGCGCGGAAATCCAGGCAGAGGCCGGAGATTCACGCCGAGCCGTGCGCCCGCGTTTACGCGAGCCCTTGCTCCCAGATCGAAAGCGCCCGCTCGACATCGAGCGAATCCCACGCCGCGGCTCGCACCGGCTCGGTAACGCTCAACTCCGCGCGCACGCGCGGCAAGACCGGGATCGCGCGCCAATCACCCCCGGCCAGCGATCGCTCCAGCGCGCCATCCAGCAGCCACGCCGCCAGCGCCCGTGCGCCCGCAGCGTTCGGCCCGCCGGCGACCAGCGCCAGCGTCGTCGGGCTCTGCGGCAGGTCCGCGATCACCGGGTCCGGCGTCGCGTCCACCGGCCAGCCCTCGCGCTGCCCGGCGTAGACGTCGTCGCTATCAGTCAGCCCGGCGTGGGCCTCGCCCCGCGCGACGGCGCGGACCACCGTCGCGTTGCCATCAACCTCGCGGACGCCCACGGCCTTGAGCCTCTTGGCCAGCGCCAGGAGCCCATCGTCACCCAGGCGAGCGTGCAACAGCGCGACATGCCCACGCGTGGTCCCGAACCGCGCCCGCGCGATCACCACCCGCCCGCGAAGATCCTCGCGACACAGCTCATCCAGTGATCGCGGCGCCCGCGCTGCGTCCATCACCCGCGTGTTGTACACGATTCGGCGCGGGCGCAGCGACATCGAAATCCACGACTCACTCCGGAACTCCGCCGGCCATTCGTCGATCGCTCGCGCGAGTGCATCGGCACCCGCCGCGGGCCCGCCGCTCGCTGGTGGTCGAAGTGCCGAAAGCACACCCTCGCGCGCCAGCCACGCAGTGGTCACGCCCTCGCTGCTCAGCCATACATCCGCCCGCGGGCGCGCCTTCTCGCTCAGCACGCGCTGAGCCAGGCCGGTGGCCTTGGTCGCTTCGGTATCGCCAACCAGCTCCGCAGTGAACACGGCGCCACCAGCCGTCCCCGCGGCCGCCGCCGCGGCACTCACGCGCGAGAACTCCGCAAGCACCGGCTCGATGATCTGGCGATCAATCGAGGAATACACGACGACGCGCGCCGACTTGCCGCCACCACCTGGGGAGCGCGAACACCCCGCAAGCGCCAGCACACCACCGGCCAACCCCACAGCCCCCAGCGCCATCGCGTCACGTCGCGAGTATTGAGTCATCGTTGATTGCTCGCCTCTCTCCCACAGGGAGTCTTCGGGAGGCAGGCGAGGACGCCTGCCCCACAGGTGCGAATGCTCATCGCTCGTCGCTCAGCACTCAGCACTCTCACGGCTTCTTCGCCGGCTCAACCGCCGGCTTGCCGTCCTTCGCGTCGGGCTTCTTGCCGCTGGCGTCGCTCTTCTTGGCCAGCTCGCCGAAGTAGTGCTTGACCATGTCGTGGTACTGGCGTTCGATGACGTTGTTCTCGAGCGCCTCGGTGGCTTCCTGCTCCGCCGCGGTCGCGACGTTTGCGAAGGCCTGGCGGCTCTCGCCCTTGACCTGCTCGCCCTGCACGAGCATGGTGCCGATGGTCGGCCCGCCGCTGTCGGGGGTCTTGGCCTTGATCTTTTCCCAGCGTTCCGCCGCGGCTTGCTCGCCCATCCCGCCGCCGCCCTGGCTCACGCCAGCGCCGCCGCGACCGAACCCGTTGCCATCGCCATCGCCGCCCTTGTTCTGATCGCCGAATCCGCCGTCGCCGGTGAGGCCGCCCTTGTCGCACGCGCCCATGCCGGGGCTGTCGCACTGGCCCATGCCCTCGCTCATGGCCTGGAGCTGCTTGTTGGCCTCGTTGAGCGCCGCCTGCGCGTTGTTGAGGTCCGACTGTGACATCTCCATCTGGCTCATCGCGTTGGCGACGCTCTCCATGGCCTGGGCCATCTCCTGGCTCATGCCGCCCTGCTGGCCATTCTCACCCTGCGAGCCGCTGCTGGGGTTGTTGCATTGCTGGGCCATCTGCTGCATCGCCTGCGCCAGGTTGCTCAGCGCTTCGCTGGCCTGCTGCTGCGCCTGGGCCGCGTTCTCAAGCGCTTCCTTCTGTTCGGCGCTGACGCCCTCGCCAGACTTCATCGCCTCCGCGAGCTTCTGCGGATCGCTGGCCAAGCCCTTATCGAGCCCGGCCTTCTGCAGCGCCTCTTCGAGCTTCTGCTTGTCCTTGGCGACCTTCTCCATCTGCTCCGCCAGCTTGTTGAGTTGCTCTTCGAGCTTCTGCTTCGTGGCCGAATCGCCCTTGCCGGCGCTCAGATCCTGCGCCAGCTTCTGAAGCTCCGACTTCGCGGCCGAGATCTCGCCCTTGGCCAGCGCCGTGGCGATGTCCGTCAGCGGGCCGCTGCCAGGCGTGCGCAGTTGCTTGAGCTTCTCCAGCATGAGCTGGGCCGACTGCAGCTTCTCGCCGCCCTTGGCCGCCTCCAGCTTCTGCTTCATGTCGCTGAGCGAACGGATCGCCGCCCGGCGGATCTCCTCGGGCGTCTTCAGATCGCGGCTCTGCGGCTCGGCCTTGCTCGCCTCGTCCCCATCGCCCTTCTTCACGCCCTCAACCTTCGCGATCAGTTCCTCAACCTTCGCCTGCGCAACCTTGGCCTCCTGCTCGGCCTTGTTCCGCTCTTTCTCCGTGGCCTCGGCAAGCTCCGCCTCGGCGCGCTTGCCCAACAGATCAAACTTCGGCACCGTCATCCACACCACAAACACCGTCAGGGCCGCGACCATCGGCGCATACCACGAGCGCGGCATCCGCACCGGCACCGCCTGATTCACACGCACGAGCGCCGCGGCGCGGGTCGCGTCTTCGACGATCGCCCCCGACCAGGCGTCGCGCTGATTCTGAACGCACATCGCGGTGCTCAGCGTCTCCTTCAGCCCCGCGCCCTCGTCCACGCGGCGGGCAAGCGCCATCGCACCCGGCCAGCGCGCAAGCCCGCCGATGATCGAAACGCCGACGACAGCGCCGAGCGCCGCGTACGCCGCGAGGCTCCAATCAACGGTCATCACCGCCGCTTGCTCAAGAATGCGCAGCACACCGATCGCGCCGATCGCGACCGTCGAGAGCACCACGAGCCCGGTGAGCACGTTGCTCGCGAAGACCCGCATCCCCGCTTTGCGTACCAATGATCGCACCTGGTTCATCGTGATTGCTCCGTAGACTGTCCGCCGCCCTGACACCCGCCACCGCCAACTTCACCCGCCCACACATCGACCGATCGGGTCGACTTCGAGACAAGATTCAGACACCGCCACCGCACGCGCATACCGCGCCAAGGCCCAACGCCCACTCCCCCGTTTCCGGCCCACACTATTCAACCATCAGTTCGTCGTTTGGGTTCACCCGGATCGCGATTTCCGCGCCGATTCATCCGAACAGTATCCTGCCAAAGCGATGCCGACACCCTTCCCCATCATCTACGGCCCCACCGCCAGCGGAAAATCCGCCCTGGCCCTGACCCTCCACGATCAGCTCGCCCAACGAGGCCTCGCCAGCGAACTCATCACCGCCGACGCATTCCAGGTCTATCGCGGCATGGACATCGGCACCGCCAAGCCCACCCCCGTCGAGCGCCAGCGCGTGCCCCACCACCTCATCGACATCGCCGATCCGCACGCCGCCGATGCGTTCACGCTCGAAAGATGGCTCGCCCTGGCCAACGCCACCATCGACGACCTCCGCGCCCGCAACATCCTCCCGATCGTCGTCGGCGGCACCTCGCTCTACATCCAATCGCTCCTCCACGGCGTGTTCGAAGGCCCGCCCGCCAACGCCGCCTTGCGCGCGGAGCTCAACACACTCACGCCCGAAGACCTCCACACACGCCTGCAAGCCATCGACCCCGACGCGGCCCAGCGGTTGCACCCGCAAGACACGCGCCGGGTCATCCGCGCGCTGGAAGTCTTCGCCGCGACCGGCACGCCGATTTCGAAACTGCAGAGCCAGTGGGGCGAGTCGCCGGCGCGCCAGGACGCACACCTGTTCATCCTGTCCTGGCCGGTCGAAGAACTGAACCCGCGTATCAACGCGCGCGTCCGCGCCATGATGGCCGCGGGATTGCTTGACGAAGTGCGAGGCCTCATTGCGCCGGGCCCGCTCAACCGCCAGGCCCGCGAGGCGCTCGGCTACAAGCAACTGCTGGAGCACCTTGAGCATCCACGAACAATCACGCTCGACGACGCCACCGAGCGCACGAAGATCGAAACCCGCCGCTTTGCCAAGAACCAGCGCACATGGATGAAACGCCTCGGTGCAACCAAGAACGCGACGACGCTCAACGCCAGTTCGATGGACACGCAAACGCTCGCGGCGGAGGTGATGAAGGCCATCAACGTGGGGCAGGCGTCCCGCGTGCCTCCCGCCGACTGACTCCGTGAGAAGGGGAAGAAGGGAAACGTGAACGTGAAACGGACTTTGCGCTGAGGATGGGTCTGTCGGAGCCGCGGGCGCGAGCACGCAGACTTGGGCGAGGATCGCGTGGGGTGCTAGCTGGCTCGCCTGACCTGGGCGGGGCGGGGCGGATCGGGCATGGCTACGTCGCACATGGCCACATCGCACATTGGAACGGGATTGGTTTTCTTGTGCGGTGCTGGCTTTGTCGGGGCTGCGGAAGCGTTGGTGATAGAACCTCTTTGCAGAGACGGAGTGCCCAAAGGCTCGGGACTCGGCGAGCTCTCGTGCGCGTCGGGCGCGCCTTGTACAACGGACGTGTCTTGTGCTTCGGGCGTGGGCTTTGCTTCCGAAGTCTCTTGTGTCTTGGGCTTGCGTAGTGGCGGTGGAGATTGTGCTTTGATGAGCGTCGTTGCGGCGCGCCGGGATTCGCGTTCATCGAGGCTGTACGCGACGATATGTGCGAGACGGTGAAGCGCGGTCTCGCGGCGGATCGGTGCGCGAAGTTGATCCCGCAGCGCGCTGAGTTTGCCGATGGCTTCGATTTCCGCTTTGGCGTGGGGCGTTTCCAGCAGCGCCATCATCGCGGCGAACGTGAGACGGAACTCGTCGGCGATCTCGGGGATCGTGCGGTCCGAGTGCAGCATCGTGGCGATGATGCGGCTGGTGAGTTGAGCGTTGGGGTCGGCGATGTCGATGAGTTCGATCATGGCCCGAGTGTGAGCCGTGGTCGATTCGGGGGCAAGAGGATTTCGTGGGTGAGGCGCGATGTTGCGCGCAAGGGTGTCGCGTGGGGTGAGATTTTTGGTTGACCTGGGGTGTGGCGGATGAGATTGTCTGCGGAGGCAGGCGGGACGCCTGCCCCACACAGCACACAGCACGCACCACACAGCGCTCATTGCTCAGCACTCATCGCTCAGCACTCTTCACGCCACCATGTGCGCCGGCCGCGGCGTGTCCTCGCCGATCCGTTCACTCTTGATCTCAACACTCGCATCCGCGTCGTGGCAACTGAGCACACACATCTCATCGCGCACCCGCATCTGCAAATGAACCGGGCGGCCCCACAGCGTTCGCAGTGCCCGCAGCACCTCTCCAGCGCGGGCCGCGTCGATCTCCAGCCCGCTGAACTGATGCGCCAGATACAGCTCGCCTCGATTCAGATAGTTCCCGTCAACAACGTAGATGAACGGCTCGCCTCGGTTGGTGAGGTAATGCAGCAGCGTCTGCTTGACCTTCTGGTAATCGTGGCTGGCGATGCGCGGGCGGCCGTCCTGCTCGTCCTTCTTGGTCTGGTACATCCGATGTTTCTGCACAAACTCTTCAGTGAGGAACTCGTCAACGAACATCACGTCGTTGTACACGCGCCGGACCTGGAAGATCTTCTCGCGTCCTTGGCCGCTGGAGTCATCGAAGCGAGCGCGATCGCCCACGCCGTCGAGCCGCTCCCACGCCGGCCCGTGCTGGCCGGTGTTCCAGCGATGCTCGATGTCCTTCCAGAGTTCGATGCCGATCTTGTACGGGTTGAAGCCGCCATCGGGCATGTGGATCACACCCGAGTGCTGATCGCAGTAGTGGATGATCTCGCTGGCGTCGCAGAAGTGGTGCGTCATCAGCTTGCTGTGCCAGTAGCTCGCCCACCCCTCGTTCATGATCTTGGTCATCGCCTGCGGCACGAAGTAGTACGCCTCTTCGCGCACGATGCTCAGCACGTCGCGCTGCCACTCCTCCAGCGGCGCGTGGTGAATCAGGAACGCAAGCACGTCGCGATCCGGGCGCTCCGGCACGCGCCCGCGCGCCGCGCGCGCCCGCTCCATGTGCTCGGCCTTCTGGCGATTGAGCACCCCCTGCGGATTGATGTACGGCTCCATGTAGTCCTTGGCGGGGAATCGCTCGGGCGCGTACTCGGTGCGTCCGCCGGCGCTTGCACCGGCGTGCGCGTCGTCGCGGCGCACAAACTGCGAGTGCGTGTCGATGAGGCTCTCGAGGCTGAGGCAGGCGTCGATGAAGTGTTCGACGACATCGCTGCCGTGCTGATCGATGTAGCGGCGCACGCGCGTGGAGTGGTTGGCCATCTCGTCGAGCATCTTGCGGTTGGTCTTGCTGAACCACGCGTTGTTCTTGAAGAAGTCCGCGTGCCCGTAGACGTGCGACATCACGAGTTTCTGATCGGTGACGCCGTTGGATTCCTGCAGGTACGCGTAGACCGGATCGGTGTTGATGACCATCTCGTAGATGCGCCCGAGGCCGTAGGCGTCGCGTTTGGAGAGTTTTTCGTATTCCATGCCGAATCGCCAGTGCGGGTAGCGGACGGGGAAGCCGCCGTAGGCCGCGATCTGGTTCATCATGTCAAAGGGCAGAACTTCGAAGATGACCTCGAAGAAGTCCAGGCCGTATTCCTGGGCCTTGGCCTTGATGGCGAGCATGTGGCCCAGGAGTTCTGGGGAGAGATCAGTACTTGGAGTCACGGGCATGGCGAATCCTCCCGCGCGCCGGCGTGGCGAGCCCTCGGTGCGCCTAGGTCTTATCGGCTGTCCTGCCGTGAGACATACGTTGGAAGTGGGGGGAAGGTTGTGAATTGCGCACACGTCGCGGCGTCGGGCCAGCAGATTCAGCAGGCTTACGCAGTGTCTTGCCAGAGACCCCACTGCCGCACACAGCCTCTCCGCTCCCCTCCGCGCCCTCCGCGATCCGGGCCAACCTCCATCCCGAGACGCCGCGTCTGCCCCATACGCTCGCCCGTGCCAGAACTGCCCGAGGTCGAATCCGTGCGTCTCTCGCTGATCCCGCATCTGACGGGGCGCGCGATCACGCGTGCGACCTTGCATCGCGCCGATATCGTCGAGGGCGACGCGTCGAGCGAGGCGCTGCTTCAGGGCCATCACATCGCCAGCCTTCACCGCCGCGGCAAGCTGCTCTCGATCCACGCTTCCTCCGGGCGCGTCCTGGCCGTTCATCTGGGCATGTCCGGCCAACTGCTTGTCCTCGCCAAAGACGCTGCGCCCGCGAACGCCAAGCACATCCACGCCGAGTGGCAGCTCGATTCTGGCCAGCGCCTGATCTTCCGTGACCCGCGCCGCTTCGGCGGGCTCTTCACGCACGCCTCGCTCGGAGAGTTCGAGTCGCGCCGCGTCAGCGCGCTCGGCCCCGACGCACTGACGATCACGCCGGATGAGCTTCAACGCGCGATCTGCAAAGGCGGCGGGCGGCGGGCGATCAAGGCGGCGCTGCTGGATCAGCGGGCGCTCGCCGGCGTCGGCAACATCTACGCCGACGAGTCGCTCTTCGCGTCCGGCATCAACCCGGCGACGAAGTGTCATCGACTGCGGGCGGATGACTTCGCGCGCCTCGCGGCGAGCATTCACGCCATCCTCGCCCGCGCGATCACCCAAGGCGGCAGCTCGCTCCGCGATTACGTCAACGCCGCCGGCGAGTTGGGGTCGTTCGCGCTGGAGCACGCCGCGTACGGCCGGGCGGGCCAGCCCTGCGTCCGCTGCGGCACGCCCCTGAAATCACGACTCATCGCCCAACGCACAACCGTCTGGTGCCCGGCGTGCCAGCCATCGCGCGGGCCTCGCTCGGGCACCGTCACACGCTGACCGGTGCCCCAAATCCAGCGGACCGCCATGAGTTTTCCACCTCGTTGTTCACAACGACCGTCAACGCCCACGGCAACCGCCGACGCCCACCGCCCACCCTCATCGCCACTACCGACCGAAACACAAACGCCCACGCGACGAGCAACGATTGACCACGAGTATGAAGTCCTCGCGACGGCGAAATCACGCTCAGAATCAAGAAATCAACGCTGAAATCGGGCAAATCAGCAGCCCGCGGCGCGAAAGCCCTCTGGGCCGACGCTCTCGCTCTGCGCGCGGCACTCCGCACCGGAACGCCCGGACACCTTCAACTCTCCACGGATGCTCCACACCGCCCGGCTTCGACTGCGACAGTCACGCAAGCCCCGCCGAAACCCCCGTTGCCACCCCTCGCCCGACCTCGCCACGCACCCTCCGACCCCGTGGGTCGCGATTGCGTTCGTTACTTCTTCAGCTCAAAGATCGACTGCGTCCGCAGCACCAGCCCCGTCGCGGCGAACAGGTGATAGCTGTGAACATGCACCTCGCGGGCCATCCGCTCGATATCGAGCATGGAGAGGTTTTTGCCGCCGGCCTCGTCGCGCCACTGCACCGCCAGCCCATCGGTCTCATCGGCCAGTGCCATCATCTCGGCGTAGGTCGCGCGATACAGGTTCTCGCTCAGCGTCTCGGTCTGCATCGTGGTGATGTAGTTGAGCCGCTCTTCCTTGATCTCCTGCTCAAAGTCTCGCTCGCCGACGCACGGGAACGTGGCCAGCACGCCGCTGGTCGGCACGCCGCCTTCTTTGTCGGTGACCAGTTCACACACGCAGCCGCTGCGCTGCTGAAGCCGCAGCATGTGCGAGCCGTGCATCAGCCAGGCCTCGAGCTCGTAGCCGACGTGGGAGACCACGCGCCGGGCCTTGACCTGAAAGAGCTCCGGGTGGAGCGCTTTATGGTAAAGCACGAGGGTGTGAACCTGGGCGGGCGCGGCTTTGGTCGAAACGTTCATAAAGCACTTCCAGGGATCGAGGTGTTCCCCTCGATCGGGCTCGGTCAGGCGGCCTCAAACAGCGTGGCCTGGCGTCTTGGGAGCGGTCGAGATGCTAACCGGCGCGTGAAACTCTGTCATTTGAATTATCAAACATCGGTAAAGACCCTATCATACCGACAAATCTGGCACGCGATGCAAAACCACAACAAATAGTGGGATGTCGGTTGTGGTGCACAACAGCGTGTTCCTTTCGGCCTGTGGTCGCAAAGTTTGCGCGTCCGAATCATGCGATGCGACGCGAATCTCCGATCAACCGGGGAGAATGGCACGCCGCGGAGCGGATGAACCCGGTGTTGGGACCAGTGGCGGTGCCCGCGATCGGCCGAGCGTCGCCGCGGCTGGCTTGCCCGCTTCCCCATCGCCTGTCGCGCGTGCGTCGACTAACCGAGCGGGGCCGGTTGTCAACCCGCCCGGCGAGGATGGCGCGGTTGCCCCGGTGCCGTCGGAAGCAGACATTCGGACGTGGATCAACGAGCTCCGCACGGATTCCGGCGGCCATCGGCGCGTGCTGGGCGTGCGAGTGCGGTTCCTGAAGGCCTCCGGCCCGCCGACCAGTGCCGTGGCGCTGGTGTGCGCGTGGCATCAACTGGAGCCAGCAAGGCGCGATGAGGTGTGGGAGCTCGTGCGACCGATGTTGCCGAGCGTGCTGACGCTGATCGATGGTGCCCGCCATGAATCAGACTACGTCGGGGCCTGCGCGCTCATCGGCGAGCGAGCGCTGTGCGAGCACGTGGGCATTCTGCTGACGGCGCTTGAGCTTGAGGGCCCGCGCGCTCGCGAGGCCTCGGGGCGCGCGTTCGTCGAGCTCTCGCGCACGCCGGATCTCGATCACGCGGCTCGCCGAGCGCTACTGAGCGCGCTGCTGGTCGGCGCTGAGCGGTTCGATGCGCATCGCGCCGAGGGTGTGATCGAGGCGCTGGCGCGATGCGCAGCGATCTGGCCCGGCGCGTGGGCCGCGGCGAGCGCCGGCGTCGCGTGGCTGACCGACGAGACGCATCCGGCCAGCATGGTCGTTCGCGCCCACCTGCGCCGCAGCGCCGACCCGAGCGCCGGAGCGGCGGCGTGGCGCTGGATGACCACGCCTTCGCTCCGCACCGCCTGCGTCGCGCGCATCACTGCGCCGCTGCCGGGCGATTCGGTCGCGTGGTTCTTGCGATCGGTCCATTTGTTGCTGAACCCGAAGCGGGCCCGCGTGCTCAGGGCCCTGCCCGGTGTGTACCCCGCGTCATCGCCCGCGGCGGATCGGCGCGACCGACCGACCTCGATGCTCGCGCCCGAGCAGGCGGTGGTTGACCGTTGCGATCTGGCGGCGCGGCTGGGCGCGGTGCGGCTCGCGCGCCTTGTCCACGCCCCGCTGCACCAGCGCGACGCGCTGCTGGCGGCGCGATTGCTTGATGACTCGACGCTCGTGCGGCTCGGCGCGTCGATCGCTGCGGCGACTTCGTCTCTGCCGTTGAGTTGTGAGTCGGATTACGTCTTTGACCCCGACGCGCGTGTGGCGCGCCACAGTGCGCTGTCGATGCTCGCGACGACCACGCGCGGCGCACTCGAAGCGTCGGCGCGCCAGAGACTCGCGCTCTCGCTGCTTCGCAGCCCGCACGCGAGCGTGCGAGATCTCGGTAGCGCGGCGCTGGCCCGAGACGGCGCGTTGGCGGGATTGGTGCTGACGCCGGCGCTCAGCGGCGCTCCGGCGAGCGACGCCTCGGATGCGGCGCGGATCATCGAGATCACGCGCACGGGCCGCGCACAGTCGCGATCGACCGAGCTGATGGATTTCGTCCGTCACGGAGTCGGCGCGACACAGCCGGCCACGCCGATGGAATCCTCGGAGGGCTCGCGATCGGGTAGGCCGCTTCGAGCGCTCTCGGCGGCGGCGGCGGCGCTCGGGCACGTGAGCGATATCGGCGCAGACGCGCTGTTGCGAGCGCTTCTGGAAGACCCGGATGCGCGAGTTCGGTCCAACGCCGTCGAGGCGATCGCCCGGCGAGCGCGGCGCGCGCTGCCCGGCGCTCCCGGCACGCCGCTGACCACGCCGCTGCTCATCGGCCTGCTCTCGGACGAGCATCATCGCGTGGTCGGCTCTGCGGCTCGGGCGATGATCCAGCTCGGGCGGGCGACGCGACAGGCGGCGCTGGTCGAGCAGGGCCAGCGGGCGGTGCTGAAACTCATGGCCGATTATCGACCGTTGCGGAAGCGGGCGGGTCTGTGGGCCGCGGCTCATGTTGCGGGCCAGATCCCGGATGTGACCGAGTTTCTGGATGCGGCCCAGCGGGCGCGGCGCGACGCGGACGAAGCGGTGTCAACGAGCGCGAGCCTGACGAGCGAGCGATTGATGGGCGAGCTGCGCCGGCGATGGGCGCTGCGGGCGCCGAGCATGACGGCGTGACGCGGATCACTCGACCTCGCGCACGTCGCCCTTGCCCTTGACGATCTCGCCGATGACGTAGACCTTTTCGCCGAGCTTTCGCAGTTGCTCGCTGACGCTCTCGGCGAAGCTGGGGCGGACGATGACGCAGTAGCCGATGCCCATGTTGAAGACGCGGCGCATTTCTTCTTCGTCGATGTTGCCGCGCTCTTGCAGGAAGCGGAAGACCGGCGGCACGGGCCACGCGGAGCGGCGGACGAGCGCGTCGACCTTTGGGTGCAGCGCGCGGCAGAGGTTGCCGGACATGCCCGAGCCGGTGATGTGGGCCATGCCGCTGATGACCTTCTTGACCTTGTACGAGGCGAGCATCTTGCTGATGCTGCGGGCGTAGATCCGCGTGGGGGTCAGCAGCACTTCGCCCAGCGGCGGCTCGGCGATCGCGGCTCGTTTCTTGCCGCTGCTGGCGCGTTTCTCGCCGAGTTCGGGATAGACCTTGCGAAGATCAAGCCCAGCACTCTCGACGACTTTTCGCACCAGTGAGTAGCCGTTGGAATGCACGCCCGAGCTGGCGAGGCCGAGCACCACATCGCCGACCTCGACGCGCGTGGGCTTCATCGCACGATCGAGATCGACCACGCCGACGGCGAAGCCGGCGAGGTCAAAGTCGCCCGGCGCGTAGAGCCCGGCCATCTCGGCGGTCTCGCCGCCCAGCAGCGCGCAGCCGGATTGCTTGCAGCCATCGACGATGCCCTTCATGAGCTCGTTGAGCAGGGCTTTGTCGACTTTGGGGATCGCGATGTAGTCCAGGAAGAACAGCGGCTCGGCGCCCTGAACGATCATGTCGTTGATGTTCATCGCGACCAGGTCGATGCCGAGTGTGTCGTACTTCTTCAGCTCGATCGCGAGGCGCAGCTTGGTTCCCACGCCGTCGGCACAGGCGACCAGGACGGGGTGCTTGTAGTTGCGGCGAAAGAGCTTCTCGTTGAAGTCGAGGCGGAAGAGCCCGGCAAAGCCGCCGGGGTTCGGGATCACGCGCGGCCCGTGCGTCTTGCGCATCAGGGTGCCGAGCGACTCGGTGAACGAGTCCTTTTCCTCGAGGTTGACGCCGGCGGCGGCGTACGAGAGGCTGGCCTTCGCGGGAGCAGCGTTTGTCTGGCGTGTGGGAGGCATGGTGGTCAGTTTAGCTCGGAGCGGGGCGCTCGCCCCCGGGCGTGCTGGGTCGGCCTCGGACTCCGATGCCGCGGCACGCCGACCGGTGGGGCGTGGGCCAGATATCGGACACGCAAAACTACCGGGAATTCACGCGCGATTTGTTGCTCGCCCGCACTCTTTGTGGCACCTTGAGCCTTGGAGGATCGTGACTCGCGGCGTGCCCTATGGCTGCGCCGCAAGAAATCTAGGAGGTCTCTATGTCTATCGCTCTCTCTCGTGTGGTATGTGTTGTCGCATTGGGCGGGCTGTCGTCTGCGGCCCTCGCCCAGAATGGCTTCAGCTTCGTAAACGCCCAGGCCAACATCTTCGGTTACGGCATCGCCACGCCAGCACCGGCGGGTGGTGGTGGCGGCCAGCTTGCGCCGGCTATCAACCTGACGCCGGGGTTCGGTCGCGTCGCGACGTTCTCCGCCGCGGGTCAGGCTGGCTGGGCCAATCAACCGTTCAACGGGCCGGATGGTGGGAGCTTTTCCAGCACGACCAATCTCCTCGGCGTCGGGCCGATCTCCGGGTACGCGGCCCCGCTCAGTGGCCACCTCGTCGGCGTGTTCATCGAGGCCGGCGATATCTCGGCCCTGTCGGCGCCGGGAACCCTGTCGTATCCCAATCTTGCGAGCTTTCAGCAGTCCAGCTACGCGCCCGGGCTGCGCCAGGTCTTTTTCATCGGCGACGGCCTGACCGGCACCGGCTCTGGCAGCGCGCAGACCTTCGCGGTCCCCGATGGTGCCAGCCAGCTCGTCCTGGGCATCGCGGACGGGTTTGGCTTCGCCGGGAGCCCCGGTTTCTATGGCGACAACGTCGGCGGCTATGAGACGGCCTATGCCATCATTCCGGCCCCCGGTGCAATGGCGGCCTTTGCGCTGGCTGGGCTCGGTGCATTGCGTCGGCGTCGCTGAGTACGGCGCGGTCGCCGGCGAACCACGTCACCTCAGATCACCGGGCGTTGAGCCCGGTTTTTCATTTTTGAGTCAACCGAAGCCGTCCACAGATCCGCGGCAAACGACTCCGCTCACCGGCAGCGGTCGGCGGGCGAAACATGGCCTAACCTCCACCGCGAACGAATCCACCATGCCCGGAGTACGCCACATGCAACGCCTGTTCACCTCTGAATCCGTCTCGATGGGTCACCCCGACAAGGTCGCCGACCAGATCAGCGACGCCATCCTTGACGCCATGATCGCCGATGACCCGTTCTCCCGCGTCGCGTGCGAGACGCTCTGCGCCACCGGCCTGGTGGTCGTTGCCGGCGAGATCACCACCAAGACCTACGTCGAGATCCCCGAGATCGTCCGCAAGACGGTCCACGACATCGGCTACACCAGCGGCGACATGCGGTTTGATTCCGAGAGCTGCTCGGTCTTGGTTGCGCTCAACAAGCAGTCGCCCGACATCGCCATGGGCGTTGATCGCGAGGGCGCGGGTGACCAGGGCATGATGTTCGGCTTCGCCTGCAAGGACACGCCGGAGCTGATGCCGCTGGCGATCCAGCTCAGCCACCGACTTGTGGAGCAGCAGGCCAACGTGCGGCGCGACAACAAGATCCCCGGCCTGCGCCCGGACGCCAAGAGCCAGGTCACCGTCGAGTATCAGGACAACAAGCCCGTCCGCGTTGACACCGTGGTGCTCTCCACGCAGCATGACGCGACGTGGAACGCTCGCCAGGACGAGCTGAAGAAGCAGGTCATCGAGCACATCATCAAGCCCGTGCTCGGCTCGTGGTACAACCCGGGCATCACCATCCACGTCAACCCCACTGGTCGATTCGAAATCGGCGGGCCCCACGGCGACACCGGCCTCACCGGCCGCAAGATCATCGTGGACTCCTACGGCGGCATGGGCCGTCACGGCGGCGGCGCCTTCAGTGGCAAGGACCCGACCAAGGTCGATCGTTCCGCGGCGTACATGGCGCGCTACATCGCCAAGAACGTGGTCGCGGCGGGCCTCGCGGATCGCTGCGAGATCCAGCTCAGCTACGCCATCGGCGTTGCCGAGCCGACCAGCGTGTATGTTGACTGCTTCGGCAGCGCGACGGTGAGCGAAGAGAAGATCTCAAACGCGATCCGCCAGACGTTCAAGCTCAACCCCCGCGGCATCATCGAGAGCCTGAATCTGCGGACCCCGATTTACGCCGCGACGGCGAAGCACGGGCACTTCGGGCGTGCGCCGGGGACGATTACGTACAAGGGCAAGAAGTACGACAGCTTCACGTGGGAGAAGACGGATAAGGCTGAGGCGCTGAAGGCGTTGTGCAAGTGATTTCGTGTCGCGCTTGTCAAGCGTGCGCGGCTTCGGGCCGGTGAATCTCGCATGTTTCCATCAAGCCCCCGGCATGTGCCGGGGGTTTTTCATTTCGCCGGCGGTGCCGGGGTCGGAGGGGTCGCGGGCGCCGGCCGATCGCTGACCGGCGGGAAGCCCTCGGGCATCCAGCGCGGCAGGTCTTTGATCGACGCGCGGGCCTCGTCGCTCGTCGGCACGCCCCAGGTCTGGAAGAAATCGCCGAGGTTTCGTCCCGCTGCGCGGGAGAAGCGGACCATCCATTGATCGCGCTTCTGTTCCTGCGTCTTGGGGCGTTCCTCGTTCTTCAGCGCGCGATACTCCGCGAAGACCTTGGTGAAGGTCTCCCAGCCGAAGGCGCGCTGGAGCTGGATGTACATGATCAGCGCGGTGGATGGGTCGCTTTGCCACTTGGCGAAGCTGGCTTTGTCCTTGAGCAGGTGCTTGGCGATGAGGCGGTCGCGGTCGTCTTCTTTCCACCACCAGCCGCCGCCGACGGGCACGTTGCAGACCTTCTCCAGCGCGTGCATGGTGAAGAGGTTGACGGTGACTTCGCCGGTGCCGTCGAATGTCCAGAGGTCGGATTGGTGGTTGTGGCCGAGCTCGTGCAGCAGGCCCCAGGCGTGCTCGCCGCGCTCGAGGTCGGCGGCGTTGGTCATGAACGCCGCGGCGTCCAGGTGCGTCATGATCGGATACCCCGAGTGCATGTAGCCGGCGCTGATCTGGACATCGGCGACGTACCGCTCAGGGCGCTTGCGATGGCGATCGATCGTCGCCAGGTCTGCGTGCGCATCGCTGACTTTGTTCCACCAGGTCATGAGCCGCGCCGGGTCGTCCAGCGAGCGGATCGTGTCACTCGGCACGGTGATGATGATCTTGCCGCTCTCAAGCTCCGCCCATGGGCCGGGTAGATCGCGCTGCAGCTTCCAGTCGCTGTCGCTGGTCTGGCCCAGTACGTATCGCGGCGATTCGATGCCGCCCTCGATCACCACCGGGCCGGTATCGACCGCGCCCGAGTCTGGCATCACGATGTAGATCAGCCCGCCGAAGGCGCTGGCGATCTCGACTGATGTCGATTTGATCGAGGCGCTGGTGACGATCTGTGGCGAGCGGTCCCAGGAGTCGTGATGCCAGTTTTCGTCGGTGTGGCAGCCGATCTGCACGCGAAGGCCGCGCTTCGCGGCTTCCGGCGTGACGGTCACGCGGATGATCTCGCCGGCGGGCGCGTAGAGCCCGGTGCCGCGCCAGCCGTTGGCCGAGGCGTCAAAGCTCATCTCGCGGCGGACGCGTTGCGCTTCCTTCGCGACCGCACCCGGGAAGCTCGCGCTGGATGCGTGCGCCCGCACGTCCGACGCCTTCAGGCCTTCCATTTGCGTCAGTTGCAACGCCAGGATCACCCGATCCAGCCCGCGGCTCCAATCCAGCGGCTTCTCCTTGCTCGGCGCAAGCCCAACGGCCCGCTCTGCCAACAGCCGCTCCAGCTTCGGCACCAGAAACCGATCATCGCGCGGTGCGCACTTGGCACCGAGCTCGACCGCGACGGTCGCCTGCTTCACGCGAGCGAGCTCTTTGCCCTTGAGCTTCGCGGGCTTCGCGGTTTTCTCCGGCGCGGGCTTCGGCTGGTTCTGTGAGAGCAGCACATCGAGGCCCGCCAGCGCGTTGAGTTCGTCGAGCGTTGCGTCGTTCGGCGCGCTGAAGCCGACGTCGCTCGTGCGATCGAGCGTGCCATCAGCCCACGCCAGGCCCGCGGCCCCCAGCAGCCGATTGCCGGGGTGCTCGCTGAGGCGTTTGCCGTCGTTGAGTTGCAGCCATCCCCAGCCGAGCCCGGCCATGATGAGCCCGCCGCCGCGCTTGAGGTGCTCGCGCAGCGAGGCCGCGGCGCCGTCGCTCAGCGCACCCTGCCCGAGCACGATGACATCGCAGCCCTTGGTTGTTTCAGCGCTCAGGCGCGCGGCCTTGAGTTCGCGTGCTTCAAGCCCCTGCTCCTTGGCCCACGCGTTGAGGCCATCGACATTGACGAGGCCGAGAGTGAGCCGCGTGTTGGGGTCGGCGGGCTTGCCGGAGGCCCATGTGATCGCGTTGCGCATGAGCACGCCGGTCTGTCCGGTGTTGAGTGCCTCGCGCCCGAGGTAGCCGGTGTGGCCGAACGCGACGACGCGCCCCGAGTCAACCGCCGCCGCGGCGACCACTGGCGCCCGCACGCCACGGAACTCGCCGGCGACGATCGTCGTCGCACGATCGCCAAAGACCGCCAGCGGGCCGGGCACGCCGGGGGAGGCGATGTCCGTCACGCCCGCGAGGAGGCTCGCGCGCACGCCCGAAGCGTCCCAAGCCGTTGCGCCCGCCAATGCCCCCCGCTCAGCGACCCCCGTGTCGTCCACAGCACCGCTTACCACCATCGCCGATGACAGCACCAGCGTTACAGTCAAGATCGCGAAAGCCAGACCGTTGGACCGCTTCGTTTGCATGTTGCTCTCCGCGCCCCCTACAGCGGCATAGTACAACAACCCGGTCCGCCCGGTAGACTCGCCGCAGTGACCACGCGCCCGACAGATCCCGAGACTGGATCAGGCTCACGCGAACCTGCTGCCACTAGCCCCCTGTCTGGCGCGCACCCGACTTCGGCCAGCAATCCTGCCAACCGATACCAGCTCAACGTCCTCGCCGGTGCGGGCGGAATGGGGCGCGTCTATCGCGCGCAAGACACCCTGCTCCGGCGTCAGGTCGCCATCAAGTACCTCTCGCCCAACGCCAATCAGCTGGCTGAAACGAATGGAGATTCAGCCCTGCATGCGCCCGGCGCAGGCGCATCCCTCGCCCTGCAACGCCAGCTCCTTCACGAGGCTCGGGCCATGGCCGGCCTGCGCCATGAGTCGCTCTGCCGCGTCCTCGAGATCATACAAGACGCTCGAGAGCCATTCATCGTGATGGAGTGGATCGACGGCCTCGACCTTCGGTCCGCGTGGGCACCACTTGACCAGTCCGCTCGCTTGGCCCTCCTGCTCAAGATCACCGACGCCGTGGCCGTCCTCCACGCCGCCGGTGTCACACACCGCGACCTCAAACCCGGCAACATCCTCGTTGACGCCCGCGGACTGCCCGTCATCGTTGACTTCGGCCTCGCCACCCACGGCATTGCCGGGCTCGCTGGCGGCGGTACGCCGGGTTATGCAGCGCCAGAACAGTTTCAGGCCGGCGCGATGGTCGGCCCCACCGCCGATGTCTTCGCGCTCGGGGTCCTTCTCTACGAACTCCTGACCAATCAAAGCCCCTTTTCCGGAAGGACCGCCGAAGAGATCGTTGAGGCCACCAACTCCAAACACCCAGCCCTTCCCGAGACTATTGCTCCGGACGCCCCCAGCGGCCTGCAGCGCATCTGCCTCGCTGCCCTCGAGCGCGACCCGAAGCGGCGCTACCCGTCCGCAAAGGAACTGGCCGATGACCTCCGTCGCTTCATCCGCGGCGAGATCGTCGCCGCCCGGCCCTCCATCCTCGCAGAGCACTTTCACCAGATCATCGACGAACAGATCATCCGAACACGCCAATGGGAGCGCCACGCCCTCATCACCGCCGAAGAGGCTCGCCACCTGCAACGCACACTCATGGCGCTCCAGCGACCAGACTCGCCATGGATTATCGACAGCCGCCGTCTCACCACGTCACAGGTCGGCCTCTACCTCGGCGGATGGATCGCGCTGGCCGCCATCGCCGTTGGTTTCGCCCGCTCGTGGGACAGCCTCTCACCCCTGCTGAAGCTCGCTGTCCCAGCAAGTTTCACGCTCACGCTGGTGCTGCTGGGCATCTGGCTGCAAGCCCGTGATCACCGCCGCGTCTCCCTCGCCTACCTCATCACCGCCTGCATCGCGCTGCCCGTCACCGCGGCCATCTTCTTCAAACAATCCCACTGGCTCTCTAACGGCGGCGAGGGCATGGGCACCGCCGAACTCTTCGCCCGCGTTCGCGAGACCGCCCCGAACGTCTGGGCGGCCTCTCTCAACCCTGAACAAGGCATCTTCAACCTGCAACTCTTCTTCGCCGCGCTGCTCTGGCTCGCCGCGTGCATAGCCGGCCGCGCCTTTACGAGGTCCGGTGCCTTTACTTTCATCGGTTCCCTCGCCGCGTATCTCACTTGGGCACTCCTGTGGCTGGTGTGCGGCGGCCTCAGCCCCGCTCGCGATGCCCAAGACTTTGCCTCCGTGAGCGCCCACATGCTTATGCTCACCGGCATCGCTTTTGCCGCCGGTTGTCTCCTCTGCAACGCCGAGCAAGCCCAGCAGGCCAGCATCGGCATGCACCGCGTGCGCCGCTCAGACGCCTGGCCCGTGCTCACCCTCGGCGTCGTTGGCTCGCTCGTTTCACTCACTGCCATCGCCATCTTCAAGCCCACCTGGTATCTCCTCCCGCAGCTGATCTCCGACAGCTCGCCCTCGATCACCCGCATCGCTCTGGCCTTCATGCTCAACGGCTGCGGCCTTCTCGTCGCCAGCGCCATCCTCACGCGACGCCTCGCTCCGGCACGCGAGTCCCTCGCAGTTTTCCTCCGCTGGATCCTCCCGTCTCACTTCATGGCGCCGCTTCTCCTGCTGCACAGCCACGACGTGTGGGAACTCCACGACCTTTGGCTCTCCCTGGGCGCTCTCGGCGCGCTCGCCCTTTGCTTCATCAGCGTATGGAAGCAATGGAAACCGTTCCTCGTCAACGGCCTGGTCTACCTCGCAATCGTCTATTTCCGAGCCTTTGACGAGCCCATCTTCAGCAACGATCTCGGCCGCGCCATCCTCGCGCTCGGTGCGCTCACCATTGGCATCGCGGCCATGATCCTCGCTTGGAAGCTCCCCGCATGGGTTGCTACAGCTCGCCTGCAAAGGTGGCTCCAGCAGGCGAAATCCACCGCCGCGCAATCGGTTTCCGCCTCGCGCCGCGACACAACCTACTAAATGCCAATCCCCCATGCGCCCGCGGGCGTTGAGCCGTAGTAGAATGATTCGCGTATTCGCACACCCTTTCTCGTCCTTCCTCGGAGTGACCCATGTCCACCCTCGCGACCGCTCCCGGCACACACAACGGCAAGCTCCTCGACGTCCGCTCCACGCTCGCCGGGCAGGCCGATGCGCTCCTGGGCTTTAACGCCCCGAAGATCTCGCGCGACAAGATCCACGTCCCCGGCCCGGACTTCATCGATCGCGTCTTCTCGCAGACTGATCGCAACGTCCCCACGCTCCGCAACTTCCAGGCGATCCTGAATCACGGGCGCCTCGCCGGCACCGGCTATGTCTCGATCCTGCCGGTTGATCAGGGCATTGAGCATTCTGCCGGCGCGAGCTTCGCGCCGAACCCCGAGTACTTTGACCCTGAGAACATCGTGAAGCTCGCGATCGAGGGCGGCTGCAACGCCGTCGCCAGCACGATGGGCGTGCTGGCCAGCGTGAGCCGCAAGTACGCGCACAAGATCCCGTTCCTGGTGAAGTTCAACCACAACGAGATGCTGACGTATCCGAACGTCTTCAAGCAGTCATACTTCGGCAGCATCCGCCAGTGTTACGAGATGGGCGCGATGGCCGTCGGTGCGACGATCTATTTTGGCAATGACTCGTGCCGCGAGGAGATCGCGTACGTCTCGGACATGTTCGAAGAGGCCCATTCCTACGGCATGGTCACGGTCCTCTGGTGCTACACCCGCAACAACGCCTTCAAGGTCAAGGGCGCCGACGGCAAGAGCACCGATTACCACTCCAGCGCCGACCTGACCGGTCAGGCCAACCACATGGGCGCGACGATCAAGGCCGACAT
>JALHNK010000020.1 GCA_022843565.1 Phycisphaerales bacterium | reverse complement strand
GGCGTCAAGCGGGGCGCTGAAGACCGAAGGGTTGTGTGGGCTGGGGGTGGGGGGGGTGGACATCGGTGCGAACTCCAAGATCGGCGCCAGGGGCGCAGGTGCGATGCCCGAAGCATAGTGGGCGGCGACAAGCGGGCCCTGTGCGCGCGCGCAGCAGCGCAGCGCGCAAACGAAAAACCCCGGCTCACCTGAGCCGGGGTTCGTTTCACATCTCACTCGCACTCACCAGCGCCCAGAGCGTCAGGCCAAGTGACCGATGCCCAGTGCCCAGTGCCTTCCGCCGATCAGTTCTTCCCGAACGTGATCTTGTCGGTGCCCATCGCGCCGTGGGTGTCCATGCCGCCCTTGGTCGGGCTGGGGGCCCGGGTGCCCTTGTTGGCATCGCGGTTGCCCGCGGCCTGCGGGCCAGAGCCCGTGTTCTCGCCGCCGGTCGTATCGCCCCACTGCGCCCGCTTGAGCGAGAGGCCGATCTTGCGGTCCTGCGTGTCCACGCGGAGGATCTTGACATCCACCTCGTCGCCGATCTTGACCACGTCCTGCGGGTTCTCGATCTTCTGATCCGAGAGCTCGGAGATGTGGAGCAGACCTTCGAGGTCCGACTCAAGCTCGACAAACACGCCGAAGTTGGTGACCTTGGTCACCTTGCCGCGAACGACCATGCCGGGCTTGTAGTGCTCGGGGATGGCGTTGAGCCACGGATCCTCGGTGAGCTGCTTGACGCCCAGCCCGATGCGCTGCTTGTCGCGGTCGACATCGAGCACCACGCACTTGATGACGTCGCTCTTCTTGAGCACTTCGTTGGCGTGCGTGACTTTCTTGGTCCACGACAGGTCGCTGACGTGCAGCAGGCCGTCGATGCCCGGCTCGATCTCGACGAACGCGCCGTAGTTGGTGAGGTTGCGGACGGTGCCCTCGATGACCGTGCCCGGCGGGTACTTCTCGCTGACGAGCTCCCAGGGGTTGACCTCGATCTGCTTCATACCGAGGCTGATTTCCTGCTTGTTCTTGTCGATCTCAAGAACAACGACATCGACCTCCTGATTCGGCTGCAGGACTTCCGACGGGTGGTTGATGCGGCGGGTCCATGACATCTCGGAGATGTGCACCAAGCCCTCGATGCCGTCTTCGAGGCGGACGAACGCGCCGTACGACACGATGTTGACCACCGAGCCGTGGACCTTGGAGCCGACGGGGTACTTCTGCTCGATCTCTTCCCAGGGCGAAGCCTCGCGCTGCTTGAGGCCCAGCGCGATCTTCTCCTTCTCGCGATCGATGTTGAGAACCTTGACCTCGACCTTCTGGCCCATCTTGAGCAGCTCGCTGGGGTGGTTGATCCGGCCCCAGGACATGTCGGTGATGTGCAGCAGGCCGTCGATACCGCCAAGATCGATGAACGCGCCGAAGTCGGCGATGTTCTTGACCTCGCCGTTGACGATGTCGCCCTCCTTGAGGGTCTCCATCAGGCGCTTCTTGGCGATGTCGCGCTCGTCCTCAATCAGCTTGCGACGGCTCACGACGATGTTCTTGCGCTCAAGGTCGATCTTCAGCACGCTCGCACGAACCGTGCGCCCGATGAAGTCGCCGATTTCCGCCGGACGACGCACGTCCACCTGGCTGGCGGGCAGGAACGCCGGCACGCCGATGTCCACGAGCAAACCGCCCTTGATCTTGCGAGTGACCTTGCCCTCGACAACATCACCCTCGTGGGTGGAGTCGATCAGTCGCTGCCAGTTGATGTGGCGATCGGCCTTGCGCTTGGAGACCTCAACCAGGCCGTCCTTGCCCTCGATCTTGTCCAGCCAGATCTTGATCTTGTCGCCGATCTTGACCTCAGCGCCATCGAACTCTTCGCGCGGGATGTGCCCCTCGCTCTTGAGCCCGATCTCGACGACGATGTCATCGCCAGCGAAGCCGACGACCTTGCCCTCAAGGATGTTGTTCTCGCGAAGGTCGCCGAGCTGGTCACCCAGCACCGCGGCCATGTCGCCCGTGTCCACGCCCTTGCCAAAGTCCTTCAGGAGTTGGCCCGCTTCCATGGCCGAGTCGAGGTCCAAGTCCAGCGAAGCGATAAGGTTGTGATCGATCATAAGAGAAAAAGCTCTGATCCCGCGGAGGGTGCGAATGTTCCCTGCACACGACGTTGCGGATGCTGACCGACCCGAGCCTCGCCACAATGGGTCAAAGGCACGAGTCCCAAGCGATTCCGCCGCGGGGGTGTCGCGTACAGGACAGGGGAGAAGGATAGGCGGGGTGAAGCGCCAAACGACACATCGCGCGGTCGTGAAGATCTCATGCACCCGGTGGCTCGCCGGGCGCGCGGCGGAGCGACCGATCACCGTACAAACCTCGATCTGCGAGACTGTTGTGACCGCTGCAATGCAGGCCGCGCCGCCTCGTTTGTGCTTGCGGAACCGCCCACTACACCGTACACATCCGAAGCCATGGCACGGAGTTCTCCATGAATCGCCGCTTTTGCTCTTATTCTGTTTGGGTCAATCGCACTGCTCTCGCGCTCGCCGCGGGCCTGTGCGTCACCGCGTCCCCCGCCCCCGCCGCCCCGCCCCCGGAGTTCTGCGAGGTCACCCAACTCGCACTCGGCGCGCTCCAAGGCCAAAACGTCACCACGCCCATCCCCGGCTTCGAGCTCCTCCTGATGAAGGATGGGCAGGTCGTCTATCACCGGTCCTTCGGCTCGTGGTCGCTGAATCGCCCGGCCAACGCCGACTCAGCCACCAAGACCATCTCCGGCGCCGTGATCGCCTCGCTGCTCGACTCCAGCCCCCAGCCGTTCTCTCTCGATACCCGCCTCAGTCAGTACCTCCCGTCGTTCACCGGCGACAAAGCGGCGGTGACCGTTCGCCAAGCCTTCTCGCACACCTCGGGCATCACGCGCGGCTCGTTAACGCTCTCGAACACCACCATCACGCTCCAGCAGGCCGCCGCCACCATCGGCAGCGTGCCGATCGAGTTCGCCCCCGGCTCCACCTTCGCATACGGCGGCTCCTCGATGCACGCCGCGGGCGCCGCGGCGGAGATCGCCGGCGGCGCACCATGGAACTCGCTCTTCGCCTCGCGCATCGCAACGCCGCTGAACCTCACCGTCACCCGCTTCGTCCTCGCTTCGCCCACCAACCCTCGCGTCGCCGGCGGATGTGAGTCGAACTCCATCGAGTTCTCACGCATGATGGAAATGCTCCGTCGCGGCGGTCTCCACGGCACAACGCGCGTCATCTCCCAAGCCTCCGTCAACGCCATGTTCACCCGCCAGAGCCCCGTCGGCGTGCCGATCGACAACACCCCGCTGCCCGGCTCCAGCGACTACGGCATCGGGGTCTGGCTGGATCAGCGCGACCCCAGCGGCAACCTCGTCGGTGCGCTCGCCGCGGGTGCCCGCGGCTTCTGCTCGTGGATCGACTTCGACGACGGCATGGTCGGCTGCTTCTCAACTGACGTCAGCTCGTCCGGTAATGTCCTGAACCTCGTCTACCTCTTCCGCGACGCCGCGGAGCGGGAGATTCGAAACCTCCCGTGTTCACCGGCGGACATTGCCAGCGACATCGGCCTGCCGTTCACCGGCTGCTACAGCCAGATCACCAACAACGGCGTCACCGAGGGCGACTACAACGCCTTCTTCGCCGGCTTCTTCAACGCCCAGCCCTGGTGCGACATCGCCGCCGACGACGGCACGCCCCTGCCGCCCTTCGGCAACCCGATCGACACGCCGAACAACGGCGTGACCGAAGGCGATTACAACTGCTTCTTCAGCCGCTACTTCGATGGCTGCGGCAGTTGAGCGCGCCCGCTCCTGATCTCGTGGGGCAGGCGTCCCGCCTGCCTCCCGCAGACTGCCGGGCAGGCGAGACGCCCGCCCCACACTGCCTGCCGTTCGATAGGGCATCGGCACCCAAAAGTCTTCAGTTCCCCGCCTTCTTTGCAATGGACTCCTCCTTCCCGACATCTGGATTGCCCGCGTCGTGGCGGCAAACCAGAGGGATTGAAAGGGAGATCTATGAAAACAACCGTGAAATGTGGACTTGCAACAATGTCGCTTCTCTTGAGCTCCGGCGTGGCAAACGCCGCGCTCCAGGGCAGCGCGACCGTCAACCCGACCCAGCTCACACCCACCACCTGGCGGTACGACGTCAGCATCACCAACACCGGCACGACGCCGATTGGCACGCTCTGGTTCGCGTGGATTCCCGGTCAGAACTACCTCACCAGCCAGCCGACCTCCATCCAGAGCGCCGCAAACTGGACGCCCGCCACCTTCGGCAGCGGCTCAGCGTGGTCCGTGCGATGGACCGCCCAGAACACGAATGTTGACGTCAACGCCGGCGGCTCGCTCGGCGGCTTCAGCTTCGTCAGCACCATGTCGCCGACCGCGATCAGCGGCAACTCGCCGGTGTTCACCACCACGCCCGTCACCACTTCGTTCTTCTACCAGGCCGCCGCGTTCGGCGACCCGGGCTTCCGCTTCGTCGCCTCAGTGATCCCCGCACCCGGTGCCGCGGGCATGCTCGCAGCGGGAATGCTGCTGGCCGGTCGTCGTCGTCGCTAAGCTGGCACGCGTCCGTTCCATCAGCAACTGTTCGAAACCGTTCCGAACTGTCCGACATGAGTGATTCTTCCTCGGCGTCTGCGGCAGCGGCGACCGGCGGTGCGCACGCACGCATCGCCGGTCCCGTTGCCTTTGACACGCGCGAGTTCTGGCGACTGCTCGAGTCAGCCAGGTCCAAGCTCTGGCTCGTCGCCGCGGCGGTCATGGGCCAGGCCGCAGATGCCGATGATGTCGTGCAAGAGGCCTCTCTCGTCGGCGTCGCCAAGTTTGGCGAGTTCGCACCCGGCACCAACTTCGAGGCGTGGATGGCACAGATCACGCGACTCACCGCACTCAACATGCTCCGACGGCGCGATCGACACCGCGGCCCCGGCGCTGTCGATCTCCAGTCGGTCCAGCACGCCGCCACCACCCAGGCCCACGCGATGGAGCGAGAGCTCTCGCCCGCAATCCGCCAAGCACTCGGGAACCTCGACGAAACGGCGCGCCTCTGCGTGCTCCTGCGCGTCGTCGGCGAGCTGCCCTACGCGAACATCGCCGCGATCCTCGACATTCCCGAAGGCACCGCCATGAGCCACGTCCATCGCGCCACGCGATCGCTGCGGGCCGTCGCGGGCCGTGCGGAAAAGAACTCACTCGGAGGGCACAGCACATGAACGAACAAGGGACACACGCCCCGCCGGACGATGGCCATGCGATGGACCGCTATCTCGACGGCCTGATGAGCGACGCCGAGCGAGCCGCGTTCGAGCGGTCGATCGAAACAGATCACGCCGCCCAAGCGGAGGTCTCGGCCCATCGCGCGATGACCCAGGCGCTGCGCACCGCGTTTGCCGACGGAGGAGCTCGCGCGCCGATCGCGCGCCCCTCGATGCAGATCCCGGGCAAGCGCCGACGCTTGGTGTGGTTGAGCGCCGCCGCGATCGTCGCGCTCGTCGCCGCCGGAGCGATCAACCTCCTGCCATCCCAGAGCACCAGCGACCCGCGCTCACGCGTGGTTGACGCGAGCAGGAGCCCGCTCCAGCGTGCGAACGTCGAGTACGCCCGCCAGGTCGCCTCGGGCATGAAGCCCGAAGTCGTGTGTACGACCCCGCAGCAGTTCGCCGAGTGGACCGAGCAAAAGCTCGGCGAGCCGCTCAAGCCCGGCGACCTTCCGCAAGGCGTCGTGCTCGCCGGCTGGAGCTACGCGCCGGTGTTCACCACGTACACCGCAGTGCTGCTGGCGCACTCGGGCACCGAGCCGGTCGTGGTGTTCATGGATGCGGTGGCCACCAGCGAGTCGCTCCCGCCCGAGGGCGCCATCGACGGCCTGCATCGCTTCCGTCGCCGCATCGGTGCTGTCGAAATGGTCGAGGTCTCTCGCTTGAAGGAAGCGGTGATCCTGCCGCGGCTTCAGGCGGTGGCCGCCGCGCCAGGCACGCCATGAAGTTCACCCTCCCCCGATTCCTATCGGGGAGGTGGCGAGTCCGCGAGCCAGAGGGGGCGAGGCTCACGGCGTTGCGTATGTCACTCAGCGCAAATGAAAAGAGCCCCGCACGCGGGGCTCTTTGTCAGATCACATCACGATCGATCGTCGCCCCGCGCCTTACGGGAAGATCCCGCGAACCTCATACGCCTCGGTGAGGCGCTGCAGGGCCGCGATGTACGCCGCGGTGCGCAGGTCACACTTGTACTTGCCGCGCGCCGCGCGGGTCTTCGTGGCCGCTTGCACCATGTGCTTGTTCAGGGCCTTGTCCACCTTCTCCAGGTCCCACGCCTGGAACGTCTTGTTCTGCACCCACTCGAAGTACGACACCGTGACCCCACCGGCGTTGCAGAGGATCGCCGGCAACACTTCGATGCCCTTGTCGATCAGGATGCGCTCGCCGGCGGGCGTCGTCGGGGCGTTGGCGCCCTCGGCCATGACCTTGCAGGTGATCATCTTCGCCTCGGGCTCCTGGATCATCTGCTCCAGGGCCGCGGGGATGAACACATCGACCTTGTGCTTGTAGAAGTCGTCCTTGCTGCACTTGGTGGCCTTCGGATAGCCGCCGACGCCGCCCTTGGCCTTGACGAACTCCGCGAGGTCATCGGCATCGATGCCCTTCTCGTTGATGATGAAGCCGGTGTGGTCCGCCGCCGCCGTCAGCTTCGCGCCCTTCTCCTGGAAGATCTTGGCGCTCCAGCTCCCCACGTTCCCGAACCCCAGCACGCTGAAGTTGCACTTCTCAGGCTTGAGCTTCAGCTCCGGCAGCATCTCGACCAGCGTGTCAACCACGCCCTGGCCCGTCGCCTTCTCGCGGCCCAGCGACCCGCCGTAGGACACCGGCTTGCCGGTGATGACCGCCGCCGGGTTGTCCCCGCCGATCTCGCTGAGGAAGCTGAAGGTGTCGGCGATCCAGGCCATGTGCTGGCTGTTGGAGCCGACGTCCGGCGCGGGGATGTCGTAATCCGGGCCGATGTTGTGGGCGATCGCGGCGGTGAACCGTCGCACGATGCGCTCCATCTCGGCGCTGGAGTGATCACGCGGGTTGACCTTGATCCCGCCCTTGCCGCCGCCGTACGGCACGCCGACCAGCGAGCACTTCATCGTCATCAGGAACGCGAGGCTCTTGACGTCGTCCAGATGGACGTCGTGGTGGAAGCGCAGGCCGCCCTTGTACGGGCCCAGCGCGTTGTTGTGCTGCACGCGATAGCCCTTGAAGAGCTTGAACTCGCCGTCGTCCATCTGCACCGGGAAGTGCACCATGATCTCGTTCTTCGGCTGCGCCAGGATCAGCCGCAGATACCGCGGCAGGTTCATGATCTCCGCAGCCCGCAGCATCGTCGACACCGTCTCGGTGTACAGGTTGTTCGGATCCTCCGGCAAGCCCACCTCACCCACGATCGGGTCCGTGCGCGGCGTGCTCAGAGCCTTGCCGTTCGAGTTTGACGCCTTGGCGTTCTTGCCTTTGGTGAGGGTGCTCATCGTCACGGGTCCTGTAAAAGTGAAGTGTCGCGCAGAGATCCGGCAGTTGCCACGAGTGGACGTTCGGTCGCGGGGTCAGCCCTCGGGATCGCCAGCATACCGTCGAACGCTTGCGATGTGCTGGGAGCGTTTCCCACCACGCCAAACGCACGGATCCGGGCACCCCGAGGGGTCACGATGATACTCTACTGCTGCTCCGATTTGTTGTGGGCGACCAAAGTCAAATCCACCGCCGATTCGCTCGGGATTCCCTGCCGCCCGGCACGAACTCTGGAGATGCTCGATGCCCGACTGGCCGACTCGCAGGTCAAGGCCCTGATCCTGGACCTCGAAGCCGGGCCGGTGACCATGGAACTGCTCGCCCATATCCGCAAGCTCCCCGCCACGCCCGAGCGCCAGATCCGCGTCGTCGCCTTCGGCCCGCATGTCGAAGTCGGCGCACTCCGCGAAGCCGCCGCGGCTGGCGCCGAGAGCGTTCTCACCCGCGGCGCGTTCAGCGCCCGCCTCCCCGAGATTCTGCAAGACCTCGACCGATCCGCGACATAGCGGCCCCGGGTTCATGTTGTGGGGCAGGCGTCCTCGCCTGCCTCCCGCAGACAAGCGGCAACCGCTTCGCCGGCAATCGGCAGCCGTGAGACCAAAACCCCAAGGCCCCGGCGCACGAGCGCCGGGGCTTTCTGCATCAAGCTGACGACTGAAGACTGACACCTGAAGACTGCCGCCCCGCGGCTGAATACCTTTCGCCCTATGCCACACGACCCCACTACGCCCGCCGCAAACGTCCCCGCGCCCAAGAGCATGGACGCGATCATGTCCCTCTGCAAACGCCGCGGGTTTGTGTACCAGACCTCTGAGATCTACGGCGGCATCAACGGCTTCTGGGACTACGGCCCGCTCGGCACGCTCCTGAAGCGCAACCTCCGCGAAGCCTGGATCCAAGACGTCGTCATGAACCCCTGCTGGGGCAAGGTCGGCCCCGATGGCGAGCCGGTCAGTATGGTGATGGTCGATACGCGCATCATCCAGCACCCGAAGGTCTGGAAGGCCAGCGGCCACGTCGATGGCTTCAATGATCCGATGGTTGACTGCCGCGAGACGCGCGGCCGCTACCGGTATGACCATGTGCAGGTCTTTGTTCCGGTCAGCGGCGAGGCGGGCGACAAGCCGGTGTTCGCGTACGTGGGTGATCAGCCGAGCGAGAAGGCGCAGCGCAAGAAGGCCGAGAAGCTGTTCGGCGAGGTGAAGAGTGTTACGTTGAGCTCGCTCCCGCAGCCTTGGGATCGCGTCATTGCGCCGGAGGCGGAGAAGCCGGGCACGCTGACTGAGCCGCGGATGTTCAATCTGATGTTTGATACCGTGCCCGGCGCGATTCGCGACGAAGCGAACAAGGCGTATCTGCGCCCCGAGACCGCCCAGGGCATCTTCGTGCAGGCAAAGAACGTCTGGGACACCAACCGCGTGCGCGTGCCGTTCGGCATTGCGCAGACCGGGCCGAGCTTCCGCAACGAGGTGACGCCTCGCAACTTCACGTTCCGCTCGCGCGAGTTTGAGCAGATGGAGATCGAGTTCTTCGTCGTTCCGCCGGAGCATCTGGAGGGCGACGAGAAGACCACCGCCGACCCGATCGCGTGGTACAAGTTCTTCCGCGATTGGCGTATGGCCTGGTGGCAGTCCATCGGCCTCGGCTCTGAGAATCTCATCCTGCGCGAGCACGACAAGGACGAGCTGGCCCACTATTCGCAGGCCACCAGCGACATCGAGTACCGCTTCCCCTTCACCTCGCCAGGCTTCGGCGAGCTGGAGGGCATCGCCTATCGCGGCAACTTTGACCTCACCCAGCACCAAAAGCACAGCGGCACCAAGATGGAGTTCCGTGACACCGCGCGAGGCGACATCCTGCCCAACGGCTCCCGCCGCGGCGTCGCGTACATCCCCCATGTCATCGAGCCCAGCGCCGGCCTCGATCGCGGCGTGCTCGCGCTGCTCTGCGAGGCCTACACCAAGGACGAGACCCGCGCTTCGCCGGAGTTCATGAAGTTCCACCCGCGCGTCGCGCCGATCAAGGCCGCGGTGTTTCCGCTCATGGACAAAGACGGCCTGCCCGAAGTCGCCCAGAAGCTTCACGCCGAACTGAAGAGGCGCTTCGGCAAGCTCGGCATGGTCGAGTTCGACGAGAAGCAGAACATCGGCAAGCGCTACGCCCGCATGGACGAAGCCGGCTGCCCGTTCTGCTTCACGATCGACGCTGACACGCTGAAAGACCAGACGGTGACCGTGCGCGATCGCGATACCGGCGGCCAGCAACGCATGGCGATCGACAAGGTCGCGGCGTTCTTGGGCGAGAAGCTTGGCGAATAGGCACTGGGCATCGGGCACTGGGCATTGGGAAAACGCGAGTTGCGTCGTGCCCCGGCGGGTGTGAGCGTTCGCACAAGCCGCGGCTTCGGGCGGGTGTGATCGTGGCAACGCCCCTATCGTTGGTCCATGAGCGACCGCTACACGCGCCGTCTGATCGAGCATCTTCGTCACGACACCTACGAACCCGCGGACATCCCGACCCTGATGCGTGACCTGGGCATCGACGCGGCGGAGCTTGGCGTTTTCGGTCAGTCGGTCAAGCGGTTGGCGGATGATGGGAAGCTGCTGATCGGGGCGCAGGGCAAGGTCACGCTGCCGCGGATCGCCGATGTGATCGTGGGCATGTTCCGCAAGAACATGAAGGGCTTCGGGTTTGTGATTCCGGAGGATCACGCGCGCGAGGGCGACGTGTTCATCCCGCCCGATGGCGTCGGCGATGCGTTGACCGGCGACACGGTCGAAGTCAAGATCAAGCGCGGCGGGCGCAACGGCCCGGACGACATCACCGGCATGATCACGCGCGTCATCGCGCGCAAGCGATCCAAGTTCACCGGCGAACTGGTCAAGCAGGGCACGACGTGGGTTGTGTATCCCGACGGGCGCGAGCTGACCGACCCCATCGTCGTGCGCGATCCGCAGAGCAAGAACGCGAACCAGGGCGACAAGGTCGTCGTTGAGATCATGCACTATCAGCAGGGGAACAACCTCGCTGAGGGTGTGATCGTTGATGTGCTCGGCGAGGCGGGGCTGCCGAGTGTTGAGACTCAGGCGACGATCGCGGCGTACAACCTGCCCGGCGAGTTTCCGGAGCGCGTGGTGGAGCAGGCACGCGGAGCCGCGGCGCAGTTCGAGCGCGATATCGAGCGCTGCGAGCGCGAGGGTTGGAAGGACCGCGAGGACTTGCGGGGCGAGTACATCATCACCATCGACCCGCCGGACGCCAAGGACTACGACGACGCGATCCAGATCAAGCGTGTCTCGCTGCCCGATGGCGGGCAGGGCTGGGAGCTGGGCGTACATATCGCGGACGTGGCCCACTTCATCCCGATCGGCTCGGTGCTGGATGAGGAAGCGAAGAAACGTGGCAATAGCTGCTATCTGCCGCGGCAGGTGATCCCGATGTTGCCGGAAGTGTTGAGCAACGGCATCTGCTCGTTGCAGGAGGGCGTGCCGCGGTTTTGCAAGTCGAGCTTCATGCGTTACAACCGCAAGGGCGAGCTGGTGAGCAGCGGCGTGGCGCAGGTGTGCATCAAGAGCACCAAGCGGCTGACGTATCTGGAAGCGCAGGCGCTGATCGATGGCGATCACGAGGAAGCGAAGAAGCACGCCAAGACCGAGCCGGTCTACACCGAGCAGCTCGTGAGCACGCTGCGCGAGATGGACGCGTGCGCCAAGGCGATCCGCGTGCGCCGGCGCGAGGCGGGCATGATCCATCTTGAGCTGCCGGAGGTGGTGCTGGTGTATGACGATCAGGGGCGCGTGATCGATGCGCAGCAGGAGGACGGCGCGTTCACGCACACGCTGATCGAGATGTTCATGGTGGAGGCCAATGAGGTGCTGGCGCGGTTGTTTGAGCGGGTGAAGGTGCCGCTGATCCGGCGGATTCATCCGGAGCCGGTGCCGGGGGATGTGGATGATCTGCGAACGGCGGCGCGGGTTGCGGGCTTTGCGATTCCGAAGCGCCCGTCGCGGAAGGAGCTGCAGAGCTTGCTGGACGCGACGCGCGGCACGGCTGCTGCGCCGGCGGTCCACTTTGCGGTGCTGCGGACGCTGACCAAGGCGGAGTATTCGCCGTCGCTGGTCGGGCACTTTGCGCTGGCCAGCGAGGCGTACGCGCACTTCACCAGCCCGATCCGACGGTACCCGGACCTGACGGTGCATCGGGCGCTGGCGGAGTACTTGCGACTCACGGACAACGGGCGGAACCCGGCGCGCGAGGACGAGGATCGCGAGCGGCTGGGCAAGCAACTGCGCGAGAGCCCGATGTGCCCGGACCACGACACGCTGGCGAAGATCGGCCGGAGCTGCACGTCCACCGAAGAGAACGCGGCGGGCGCGGAGCAGAGCCTGCGCTCGTTCCTGGTTTTGCAGTTGCTGTCGGAGCACATCGGCGAGGAGTTTGGCGCGCTGTGTACGGGCGTGACGAACGCGGGAGTGTTCGTGAAGTTGGACAAGTACCTGGCCGAGGGTTTCATCAAGAAGGAAGAGCTGCCGGCGGGGAAGGACGGGCGCAGCGGCGCGTGGCGGATCGATCAGCGGAGCGGGGCGCTGGTGAACTCCGGCAGTGGGCGGAGCTTCAGCATCGGTGATCGCGTGACGGTGACGATCATGAAGGTCGATCTGGCGATGCGGAAGATGGAAGTGAATATCGCGGATGCGGCGAGCCGCGAGAAGGGCAAGGGCAAGAAGATCCCGAAGATGGACCCGGACAGTCTGGCGTCGCGCGGCGGTGGGATCGGCGGCGGTCTGTCGCTGGATTGGGACGTGATCAAGCACGGGCAGTCCGGCTCGTCACGGCGCAGCCAGAAGAGCAAGAGCCGCGATAAGGCGAAGGGGAACCCGCGGCGGGATAAGTGAGGGGGGAGGGCCGAGGGGGGGCGGGGAAATCGCAAATAGCAAATTTGCAAATTTGCAAATGGCAAATAAGAAAGGGCGCGAGCGAGGCATTGGCGCGTGTTGAGATCAATCTTTGAAGAGACGGAAGGTTGGGGCCTTGGGGTCGGGGTGGCGGCGATCGAGGGTGCGGTCGGTGTAGTCGAAGCGCAGGGGCTCTTTCTTGCCGAACATCAGGATGACTTGGTCGCGTTCGATCGCGTATGTCCCGCTGAACTCTGCGGGGTCACCGATGACATATGTTACTCTCCATGGTGACATGGGACCCTCCTTTCGCGCCGTGCTGCTAAACCTGTTTGTCTTGGCGACGATCGTCATGTCGTCGCGGAATGTGTAGGTGGGCGGATCCTTGAGAAATGCCGACTTGAGGAGGTTGATAGCATCTTCTGCGCCTTCGGGCGTGAATTTGCTCGTGTCTGACTCATCGATACTCCAGACGATCATGTTTGCGAGGGCGTACTCGCCGCCGGGTGCCAAGCGCCAGGTGCCGACGAGGTCGGCCTTGGTCACGGCGATTGCGGCGGAGGTGGGGGCCTTCTTTTCGCAGCCGGTGAGTTGAGTGGTGGCGAGCGGCGCGAGGAGGGCGAGGACGAGGAGTGCGATGTTGGTGGGGCCGAAAGCGGGTCGTGACATCAGTGAGCTCCGGGAGATTGTGCCGGTGTTCGATTGACAATGTGCTTGAGACTATCGGAGTTGTCGCGATGTTGCAATGTGTGCTTTGAGAGATGGAGGTCGCGCGTCGTGAGTGTCGAGTCGCGATGTGGTGAGGGACTGGGGTTGTTGCTGGGTGGTTCGGAGATTTGGAGACGTTGGGGCTCGTCGGCACCGACCTGAGGACAGGTCGGTGGCACGGGGATTGGGCAGTCCGGTGGCGCTGCGTCGTGGTCCGTTGGTGACGCGGTGCGCAGCTCTTTGAGGATGGTGCTCGCGGCGCGGCGGGCCTCGAGCTCGTTGAGCGTGAACTCAACGATTCGCGTGAGGCGAGCGAGGGCGGTCTCGCGGCGGGTGGAGGCGCGGATCTGCGTGTGGAGGGCCGTGAGCTGCGCGAGGGCGTCGAGCTGGGCTTGCGCCTCGGGCGATTTGATGATGGCGAGGAACTCGGTGAAGCTGAGCTTGAACTGCTCGGCGAGCTGCGGGATGGTGCAGTCTGAGTGCAGCATCTCGACGATGAGTTGGCGGGTGAGTGTGGGATCGAACGATGGCGGTGTGATGATCATCCGTGCAGTGTGCGGTCGGATGAGTGGGGTGCAAGGGGGAAGTTGTGATGAGGCGCGGAGTTGCGCGCGAACGTGTTGCGACGGGGGGAAATAGTCGCGAGTTGCGAGTCGCGAGGGGGCTGGGGTTGATATTGGGCGACTGTTGGGCTGGGAGGATGGTGGGGGTCTGCGGCACCGACCTGAGGACAGGTCGGACCCCTCTCGGAGAGAGGGGGCACCCAAATGCATGGAACTGAAACGCTACTTCAGCCCGAGCACCTCACCGATGGCGTCGGCGGCCATGGGGCCGGCGCGGTGGTCTTTGAACTGGGCGACGACTTTGGCCAGCTCGGCGCGCTGGTCGTCGGCGTAGCCGGGCTGGCGCATGAGGCGGTAGACGCCCACGGCGAGCTCGTGGCCGTCGCCGAAGTGGGGGACGAGCTCGGGGATGATGCGTTTGCCGGCGATGAGGTTGGGCAGGGTGAAGAGCTCGGTTTTGAAGAGGAAGCGCCCGAGGAAACGGGCGGGGATCTTGAGGATCTTGTTGAAGCGATAGAAGGTGACCATCGGCTTGAGTTGTTTGGCGACCTGGAGCGTGACGGTGCCGCTGGCGACGATGGCCATGTCGCACCAGCGGACGACGGCGTCGGTATCGCCGACGACGACGGCGAGGCCTTCGGGCCAGCCGTTGACGGTGCCCTTGGCGTTTGCGCCTTGGATCTTTCGGGCCATGCGTCGGATCTCGTCTTCGACGTGCGGCTTGGTGACGGCGATGGTCGCGACGATTCCGGGGAAGTCGTCGCGGAGTTGGTTGAAGGCTTCCAGGAGCGCCGGGAAGCTGCGCTGGATCTCGACGGGGCGCGAGCCGGGCATGAGGGCGAGCTTGGTGCCGCCGGGGCCGGGCACGGGAAGATGCGCGGTGCGGCGGTCGAGGTCGGCGTAGTCGAGATCGTGATCGAAGAGAGGGTGGCCGATGAACTTGGCGCGCATGCCGCGGGCGGTGAACCAGGCTTCTTCGAAGGGCAAGAGGCAGAGGACGAGTTCGCTGAGCTTGCGGAGTTTGTGAATGCGACCTTCTCGCCAGGCCCAGAGCTGTGGGGCGACGAGGTGGACGACGCGGACGCCGCGCTCTTTGGCCATGGCGCAGATGGAGAAGTTGGCGTCTGGTGAGTCGACGGGGATGTGGAGTGCGACCTTGTTGTGATCGAGCCACTCTTCGATGCGGCGGTTGATGCGGACGTGTTCGAGGACTTTGGAGATGCCGGGGACGCCCATGACGGCGTGCTCGCCGGTGCGTTCGATGATGGTGGCGCCCGCGGCTTCCATCTTGCGGCCGCCCCAGGCGTAGATGGGCAGTGCGGGCCAGCGACGGCGCAGCTCGGCGATGACGACCGAGGCGTGGTCATCGCCGGAGGGCTCAAAGGCGGTGAAGAGGATGCCGGAGCGGGATGGGTTGGGGGCGGTGGGGGGCAAGGCGGATTGTTGGCGGGTGGGAAGGGCAAATCGCAAATGGCAAATTTGCAAATGGCAAATAAATCGGGCGGGAGATGGGAGCGCCGCGAGTTGCGAGTTGGGTGTCGGGCTTCGATCGGGGCTTGGATCGCGGAGAGACAGAGTGGAGCGGAGAGGTTGCGGTTTTCGGGTGGGTCGGGGAGAGGCGTGTTTCAACGAAGTGAGGGAAGGAATGGTAAGGAAGGACGGGTGGATTGGATCGCGGAGAGACGGAGTGGAGCGGAGAGGTTGCGGTTCTGGTGTGGTCAGCGGGTTGAGCGGAGGACAGCTCGGAGCGCGCGATGGTGCTTGTTGCGCGGGGTATCTCGGGGTCTTCGGCACCGACCTGAGGACAGGTCGGTGGCACGAGGATGCGGACAGGTCGGTCCTGCCTCGGAGAGGCAGGGCCACCTACGGCAGCAGCGTGCCTTGGGCCGGGAGTGAGCGTGGGCGGGTTTCGATCTGCGCGACCGCTGGGAGGGACTTGACGCTCTTGACCTGGGCCTGCTCGAAGCGGGCGAGTGTCGGGGCGAGGCGAGATTCGTAGGAGCCGATGAAGGCGTTGTAGCTGGTGAGGACGCCTTCGAGGTTGCGCCCGAGCTTTGCGATGTGTTCCATTGCGTTGGCGGCGCGCTCGTGCAGCTCACGCCCGAGTGCGAAGAGTTCCTCGGCTTGTTCGGCGAGGTTCGCCTCGCGGAAGCCCACGGCGACTGCTCGCAGGATCGCGATGAGCGAGCTGGGGCTGGCGATGATGACGTTGCTGGCGGCGGCGATCTCCAGCAGGTCCGGGCGTTTGGAGAGCGCGGCGTCCACGAACTGATCGCCCGGCATGAACATGACGACGAAGTCGGGCGAGCCGGCGTAGTCGGCGTAATAGTCCTTCGCGGCGAGCTTGCGGGCCTGGTTGGCGACGCCGTCGGCGAAGCGTTGGAGGTGGGCATCGATGGTCGCGGGGTCGGTGGCTTCGATCGCGTCGAGGTAGGGCAGGAGATTGGCCTTGGCGTCGACGACGAGCTCGCGCCCGACGGGGAGCTTGACGATCATGTCGGGGCGTTTGGCGTTGCCTTCGGAATCGATGGCGTGGTTCTGTTCGACGAAGTCGCAGTACGAGCGCATTCCGGCGAGCTCGGCAACGCGTTTGAGCTGAACTTCGCCGTAGCGGCCGCGGACTTGGGGGGCGCGGAGGGCGTTGACGAGTCGTGCGGTCTCGGCGCGGAGGTCGGCACCGCCGCGGCCGAGAGCTTCCATCTGCGTGCGGATCTCGACGAAGCTGGCGGCGCGTTGCTGCTCCATCTCGGTGAGTTTCTGGTCGGCGCGCTTGAGCGAATCGGCGATGGGGTTGACGATGCTCTCGACGGCGCGCTGGCGTTTTTCCAGTTCGGCTTTGCTCTGCTCGCTCATGGTGCCGAGGCGCTCGGTGGCGAGATTCAGGAACTGCTGGCTGCTGTTGCGCAGGTGCTCGGCGGAGAGCGCGGCGAACTGCTCCTTCACGCGCTCGACGGTTTCGCGATGATCCTTGAGCATGGCCTCGACGTTGGCCTTCTCGCTGGTGAGGATGGCGCGATCGCTCTGGAGCTTCGCGGCGAACGAGGCGTTGAGATGCGCGACTTCGCGGGCGTGATGGGTTGAGAGCGCCTCTCGATCCGCGGCGGCGCGAGACTCGATGTCTTGGATGTGGCGGGTGTGGGATTCTTCGAGGTCGGCGCGGTCGGTCTGGCGCTCGGCCTCGATGAGTTCGAGGCGTGCGGTTTGGGCCGCGAGCTCGCCGATCAGGTCGTTGAGGCGGTCTTGCGCGGCGGTGATCGAGGCGTTGAGCTCGCGCTCGCGGGTTTCGAGGGCGACGATGCGAGACTCGGCGGTGGCGCGTGCGGCGTCGGCTGAGACGGCGCGCGAGAGCAGCTCTGCGCGGGTGTAGAGCAGCCAGCCGACGGCGGCCAGAAGGAAGAGCGTCGCGAAGATCAAGGTCAGGTGCAGGGCGTCCATGTCGTTGAGGATAGCGAGTGGGTGGTTGGATGGAAGGGCTTTATTTGGTGCCGGCTTCGCGTGGCTTGGTTCGGGTGACGGCGGTTGCTCGGTGGGTGGCGGCCATGCGGGGCGGTCGGAGATGATGGATTCGGAGGTCGCGGCGGACTGCCAACTTGACACCTTCGGGCGGCTGGACGTGGGACCGGTGGCAGGACCGCGCGGTCGGGCTGATGGGGGATCGCCCGTCGGAGGCTGGTTTTGTTGGGGCGGACGGGCAAATCGGGGCTTGGAGATCGCGGCGGGGTGGTCCGGCGGGTTGAAAATCAGGCATCGCAGTTGCCCCTGCAACTCGCGATGTACTTCCGGCGTCCACAACGCGACGGCGATGCCAAACCCCCGATTCCCCACGCGGGAGCCGGTGGTGGCGTGCCGACTGCGGGCGGCGAGGCGAGCCGCGCGGATGGACCGGCGGGCGGTGGTCAGGTCAGGGGCGAGGCGTGTGGTCAGGGTGGGCCGGGCATCTGGGGCGGGCGGTTGAACCTGCTGCTTTCGACGGCGCCATGGCAGGATGATCCGTGGAGTTTGGCGCTGCCGCGGCTGTTGGAGCCGATGGGCGTGATGGCGCATCGAGCGGGGACGGCGCGTGAGGCGGAGCGTGTGATCCGCACGACGACGATTCATATTGCGGTGATTGATCTTGCGATCCCGCTGGGGCCGGTGACTCCGGGGAGTCCGATCGAGTCGGGCGGGCCGCGGGTGTTGGATTTGCTGTCGCGCCTGGATGCGCCGCCGCCGACGGTGGTGCTGAAGGCGCCGCGGTCGCATCGCGATGAGACGCGGGAGATGCAGACGGCGCTGCGGTGCGGGGCGTTTGCGGTGGTGGATCGTGCGGGCGCGGATTTGGAGTCGATGCTGGCGGTGATGGAGCGGTGCCTGGTGCGGTTTTATGCGGGACGGTGGCCGGGGGGCGGGGCGAGCAAATAGCAAATGGGCAAATTTGCAAATGGCAAATGAGAAGGGATCGAGGGAACTAGGGAACTAGGGATCGAGGGACCGAGGGATCGAGGAAACGAGTGATTTTGCGTTTGGCGCGGCGTGCGTGTCGGCGCGGTTGAGAAAGTGAAACGTGTGGGCGTCGCGTGTCGCGGCGTTCGAGTTATCAGGAGAAGCAGCTTTATGCCCCCCAAGAACAGCAACAGCAATACGACCAACCTCGGATTCCGCCCCTTGCATGACAAGCTGCTGGTCCGGCGCGACAAGGCCGAGGACCGCACCAAGAGCGGCATCTATCTGCCGGAGAAGGCCAAGGACACGCCGAAGACGGGCGTGATCGAGGCGGTCGGCACCGGCACGCTGAACACCGAGACGGGCCACCTGACGCCGTTGAGCGTGAAGAAGGGCGAGCGGGTTTTGTTCTCGTCGTACGCGGGCACGGAGATCAAGCTCAACGACCAAGAGTATTTGGTCATGAGCGAGGAAGAGATCATGGCGGTCATCGAGGATTGAACATGGCCACAACTCTGGATTTCAACATTTTAGTTGATTTGTTCAAAGCAGCCGACAAGAGCTATAAAGGCGGAAAGTCCTGGCACCTCACGCGTAGTCATCACATAGATGTTCGCTTGCGTAGAGGCCGGGATACATCACAGCCTCTAGAACCCATGTTGTATGGGTTACCGATAGCTGTTACTGATGAACCGTCCAGTTATTTGCTGTGTCACGACGGTTCAAAGTTGCCGATCGCCTAGCTAGCTTGTTCGCAGGACAGAGAACTAGCAATTAGAGTCACTTTTCCAGTATTAATTAACTATTCGCTTTTCGCAAAATGTAAGGAAATCAGACATGGCTGCAAAACAAATCGCGTTTGACACTGATGCTCGTGAACGGATCCTCAACGGCGTGCGCAAGCTCGCTCGGGCCGTGAAGGTCACCCTCGGCCCTTCGGGCCGCGTGGTTGTTCTTCAGAAGTCCTTCGGCGCTCCGACCGTCACCAAGGACGGCGTGACGGTCGCGAAGGAGATCGAGGTTGATGATCCGTTTGAGAACATGGGCGCGCAGCTCGTGAAGGAAGTCGCCTCCAAGACGTCAAAGGATGCCGGCGACGGCACCACGACCGCGACGATCTACGCCGAGAGCATCTTCGCTGAGGGTCTGAAGAACACCGTCAGCGGTGCGAACCCCAACGAGATCAAGCGCGGCATCGATCTGGCGGTCAGCGCGATCGCCGAGGAGCTCAAGCGCCTCAGCAAGAAGGTCGATTCGTCCAAGGAGATCGCGCAGGTTGGTACTTGCAGCGCGAACCAGGACAGCGACATCGGCAAGATCATCGCCAACGCGATGGACAAGGTCGGCAAAGACGGCGTCATCACCGTCGAAGAGGGCAAGAGCCTCGAGACCGAGGTCGAGTTGCTCGAGGGCATGCAGTTCGACAAGGGCTACCTCAGCCCCCACTTTGTGACCAGCCCGGCGACGATGGAGACGGTGCTTGAGAAGCCGTATGTGCTGATCTTCGAGAAGAAGATCGGCAGCGCCAAGGACATGCTCCCGATCCTCGGCAAGATCGCCGAGACCGGCAGCAGCCTGCTGATCATCGCTGAGGACATCGAGGGCGAGGCGCTCGCGACGCTCGTGGTCAACAAGCTTCGCGGTGTGCTGAAGGTCGCGGCGGTCAAGGCCCCGGGCTTCGGCGATCGTCGCAAGGAAATGCTCGGCGATATCGCGGTGCTGACCGGTGGCAAGGCGATCATGGAAGAGCTGGGCATCGAGCTTGAGAAGGTCGAGCTGGGTGATCTGGGCCGCGCGGCGAAGGTGACGATCGATAAGGACAACACGACGATCGTCGAGGGCGCAGGCAAGGCTGCGGACATCAAGGGCCGCATCGAGCTGATCCGTGCGCAGATCGAGGCGACGACGAGCGATTACGATCGCGAGAAGCTCGAGGAACGTCTGGCGAAGCTCGCCGGCGGCGTGGCGCAGATCAACGTCGGCGCTGCGACGGAAGTCGAGATGAAGGAGAAGAAGGCGCGGGTCGAGGATGCGTTGCACGCGTGCCGCGCTGCGGTTGAAGAGGGCATCCTGCCCGGCGGCGGCGTGGCGATCCTCAAGGCGCGTCGCGTGCTTGAGAAGCTGAAGAAGACCGTGAAGGGCGACGAGCGCATCGGCATTGACATCGTGTACCGCGCAGTGTCGGCGCCGATCAAGCAGATCGCGCACAACTGCGGCCTGGACGGCTCGATCGTGCTGAGCAAGGTCGAGGATAACATGGACCCGACGTTCGGCTACAACGCCCTGACGCACGAGTACGGCGATCTGATGAAGATGGGCGTGATCGTGCCGACGAAGGTGGAGCGCGTCGCGCTTCAGAACGCCGCGAGCATCGCGGGCCTTCTGCTCACGACGGACTGCGCGATCGTGGACATGAAGGAGAAGAAGTCGGTGAAGGCACCGGCTGGCGGCGGGATGGATGATATAGATTATTGAGATCGTGTCCTGGATCGCTTAATCGCGATCCAGGACTTTCTTTGAAGAAGCCGCCAGCGTTCACAACATTGGTGCTAGGCGCGGGAGCGAGCATGCCGTACGGCCTTCCGAGCGGCGGTCAACTGCGCGATCGAATAATCGATATCTGTCGAGGAAATGGTTCGGCTGAGCACATCGCTATAGTCGCGCTAGGCTATGACTCTGAGGACATATATAAATTTGGCAAGAAGTTCAGTGAGGGGGATTGGGGATCGATTGATGAATTCTTGCAATCGCGAAAAGAACGTCGCGATCGCGATCTCGGAAAGCGGTTGATTGCTGCCGCGCTAATCCCTGCACAATTAAGCGCCCGATTTACTGCGCCTCAGCCGAGAGGGCATTGGTACAATATTCTGCTTCCCCACGTAATTGGCGCCGCGAGAAGTTCACGCTCGTTGAAGATTATCACATTTAATTACGATATGACCGTGGAGCACTATCTATGCACAGTTCTCATGTCGAGAGGCAACTTGTCGCACAAGCAGGCCATGGCAGAAATAAAACGACTTGATATTCTTCACCTTCATGGACGGTTGCTAGGCACTACCGAGTTATTGAAAGGTCCATTCGAAAAGTGCGTTGATGCGTGCGGTCGTTCAATCGTAGTCGTCGACGAAGCGGAAGATAATAATGAGACATTTATGGCTGCGCGGCGAATCCTCAACGCGTCAGATTACATCTATTTTATAGGTTTTGGCTTTGCAGATGTAAATCTCCGAAGGCTTGGAATACCAGCCGGACAAAGCGACCCCCGTTCAGGGGAGATTCCGAGTTCAGTTCGGAATAAGGCGGTGTATTGCACAAAACGGGGAATGACCCTTCAGGAGTGGAAAAAGATCAAGCTTCGTTTCAGGTTGTGTGGAGCCGACCTCGCTGCCACGGCAGCATCCGCATCGGCGATTCTTAGGGGACGGCTTTGAATGGCGTGCGTGCCACGGACCCGTCTTCGGGTCGGTGTTCGTGTGCTGCCGGTTGTCCAAGGGCACCGACCTGAGGACAGGTCGGTGGCACGTCCGTCTGTGTTGGCGGAACGGATTGTGTGGATTGTGTAAAGGTCGGACGGAAGTGGGGCTGTTGACGCCTCGGGATCGGGGTGGTGGGTTAGAGTCGTCGCGAGATTTCACACGATTTGGTGGCTTGTGGAGGCTTTATCGATGAACAGCGTGCGGCGCGTTTTGACGGCGTGTGTGTTGGTGGTGGGCGCTGGAGCCATGTGGCCGGTCGTGGTCGCGGCGGGCGAGCAGGTTTCGGCGGTGGTGAAGGCGCCGAAGCCGGCGAAGCTGAGCGACTCGACGACTGACGCTTCGATCGAGTTGGTCGGTTCTGCGCGGATTGAGTCCAGCGCGACGGATCTGTCGGGGTTGACCGAGCCTTGCGGGCCGGTGCCGCACAATCGGTTTGGCTCGTGGGGGAGCGCGATTGCGAGCGCGGGCGGCGCGGCTGGCTGGGGCGTGGGGGTGTTTGTGTTGTTGCCGGATCGGGGGCCGAAGGACGGGGCGGAGGAGTACTCGTGCCGGTTTCACGAGGCGCGGATCACGGTGGATGTGGAGAGCACGCCGGCGGTGAAGATGGAGTTGTTGAAGACGACGCTGCTGAACGACGGCAAGTTTCAGTATGTAGGGCTGTCGTCGTCGTTTGATGTGAAGGATCAGACCGAGAGCCTGCGGCTTGATCCTGAGGGTGTGCGGGTGTTGCCGAGTGGCAACCTGTTGATCTGCGATGAGTACGGGCCGGTGGTGTACGAGTTCACGCGCGAGGGCAAGCGTGTGAAGTCGTACACGCTGCCCGATCGGTTCGGCGTGGCGCGACCGATGATCAAGGCGGCGGAGGAGGATCGGGCGAACACGCGAGGGCGCGTGGCGAATCGCGGGATGGAGGGGCTGGCGCTCTGCCCGGATGGCAAGCGAGCGTTCGGGCTGATGCAGTCGCCATTGATTCAGGATGGCGGGCGCGAGGGTGTCAACATTCGGATGATCGAGATCACGCTGGCGACGGGTGCGACGCGGGAGTTTGTGTACGCGTTGGACGATGACAATCTCGGGACCAACGAGATCCTGGCGATCAGCGATACGAGGTTCCTGGTGATCGAACGCGACGGCAAGGACGGCTCAAAGGCCCGCTCGAAGACGATCACGATGATCGATATTGACGGGGCGACGGATGTCTCGAAGGTGGCGGAGCTGCCGAAGCACGAGCTGCCGCCGACGATCGTACCGGTGAAGAAGTCGCTCTTGATCGACATGCTGGACCCGCGGTTCGGGATCGCCGGCAGCGCGTTCCCGGAGAAGATCGAGGGCTTGGCGCTGGGCCCGGTGCTGAAGGACGGGCGGGTGACGTTGCTGGTGGCCAATGACAACGACTTCCGCGATGATGTGCCGTCGATGGTGTGGTGCTTTGCGATGCCGCGCGAGGTGATGGGCGAGATCAAGCGGGCCGCTTGGGGGAAGTAACCGCGGCGCGGAACGTGAACGAGAAAAGAACCGGAACCCGGCCTTGGCTCGTTTCACGTGCGCGTTCGCGTTCACTTCACAAGGTTCGTTCCCCAGCCGTCGTACTCGCCGTTGTGTTCGCGGCAGAGATCGATGATGCCCGCGGTCGTGTCGGTCAGTGATTCGAGATCGATCGCGGCCTGATGGATGAACCGTACATGCCACGGCATCGGCGATGACGTGTCGGGCTCGGTGTTGAGCGACGAGCCGTCGATCTGAAACTCGATCTCTGAAGCGGTGAGCGCGTCGCAGAACGCGTCGCGATCTTGGCGCGTGCCGAAGTCCGCTCCGTGTTCGATGTCGTGGACGGCCTCGTGATTGTCGCCCGCTTCGGAGAGCTCCACGATCACGCGGGCGTTGAGGATGAACTGGTGCTGCCAGTCATCGGGCGCAAGCTGCGTCATGAAGAGCGAGTGCTTCGGGTCCGGGCGAGTCATCGCGCTGGGCGGCGTTTTGGGGAAGAGGCCGGCGATGGGGCGGAGGGCGTCGGCGATGCCGCGATCGGACTTGGAGTAGAAGTAGAGGTGGCGGACGCCTGCGGTGGAGACGGAGCCGACGTGGTGAGCGCCGAGGCTTTCGAGCACGGGGATCACCGCGTCTTCGACGCTGGCCATCGGCTCGATCGCCGCCTCGGTGGGCATGCCGAACTCGTCGGCGGCGGCCAGTGGCATGCGGATGTGGATCAGTGTGGTGAGCGTTGGGTCTGGCGCGCGGCCGAAGGCGAGGTTGCTGACGACCATCGCGGGCTTGTCATCAACGACGGACGGAAAGACGCCCCATTCGGCTTCGGTGCTCATAGCGGAGGGTAGGGGGAAACGGGAGCGTGAACACGAACGTGACAAGGACAGGGAATGGGGATCACGCTGTGTTCGTGGCCACGAGTATTCTGGAGTCTTGCCCCCTCCGCCGCGCGTCGCGGGACCACCCCCAGTAGGAACTGGGGGAGGGCGGGGCGCGGGTGATCATGCGCGGTTGATCAGGCGGGGTTGGGGAGCGCGGTGGGGCCGAGGTCGGATTTGCCGGCGTCGGTCGCGGGCGGCGGTGCGTTCGCGGCGTTGCGGCGAGCTTCTTCGGCGAGGAGGTCTGAGACGGTGGGTTTGCCGATGGGCTCGCCGCGCATGATCTTGAGCACGTCGGCGACGTCGAGGGTCTCGTATTTGAGGAGCGCCTGGGCGACGGCCTCGACCTTGTCCCAGTTCTCGGTGAGCATGCGTTCGGCGTCGGCGTAGGCCTCGTCAACGATGCGTTTGACCTCTTCGTCGATGAGCTTGGCGGTGGCCTCGCTGTACTGGCGCTCGGGCATGTACGACTCGCGCGTGTCGCTGCCGGTGTAGCGGACGAAGCCGAGCTTGTCGCTCATGCCCCATTCCTCGATCATCGTGTGGGCGATGCGGGTGATGGTGGAGATGTCGGCGACGGCGCCGCTGGAGGCGTCGTTCATGGCGCGGGCCTCGGCGATGCGGCCGCCGCAGGCGACGCGCATCGTGGCCTTGAGCCACTTGAGGCCGAAGCCGTAGCGGTCCTTATCGGGGAGGCTGAAGGTTGCGCCGCCGGCGGAGCCGCGGGGCAGGATGGTGACCTTGTGGAGCGGATCGGCGTCCTTGAGCAAGACCTGGAGCACCGCGTGCCCGGCTTCGTGATAGGCGGTGAGCTTGTTCTCGTCGGCCTCGCGCTGGCGAGACTTGCGGGCGCGCCCGTAACGGATCTTGTCGCGGGCTTCTTCGAAGTCTTCCTGCTCGATGAAGTCCTTGTTCTGAAGTGTCGCGCCGATCGCGGCCTCGTTCATGAGGGCGAAGAGATCGGCGCCGCTGAACATGGGCGTGATCTTGGCGAGGCGCTCGAGGTTGACATCGGGGCCGAGCTTCTTGTTCTTGGCGTGAACGCGGATGATCTCGAGGCGGCCTTTCACGTCCGGCAGTGGCACGGTGATCTGGCGGTCAAAGCGGCCCGGGCGGGTGAGCGCGGGGTCGAGGACGTCGGCACGATTGGTGGCGGCGATGACGATGACGCCGTCGCCGGTGGCGAAGCCGTCCATCTCGACGAGGATGGCGTTGAGGGTCTGCTCGCGCTCGTCGTGGCCGCCGGTGGTGAAGCCGCCGCCGCGACGCCGACCGACGGCGTCGATCTCGTCGAGGAAGATGATGCAGGGGGCGGATTCTTTGGCTTGTTTGAAGAGGTCGCGGACGCGGCTAGCGCCGACGCCGACAAACATCTCGACGAAGTCCGAGCCGGAGATGGAGAAGAAGGGGACATCGGCCTCGCCGGCGATGGCTTTGGCCAGGAGGGTCTTGCCGCAACCGGGTTCGCCGATGAGCAGAACGCCACGGGGGACGCGCCCGCCGAGCTTCATGAAACGCTTGGGGGCTTTGAGGAACTGGATGATCTCTTCGACTTCGTCTTTGGCTTCGTCGATTCCGGCGACGTCGTCAAACGTGACGCCGGTCTTTTCTTTCATGAGCATTTTGTGGCGCGACTTGCCGAAGTTGCCGAGCACGCCGCCGGGCCCGCCGCCGGCGGAGCGGAGGCCGCGGAAGAGGATGAACCAGCCGATGAGGAGGATGAGGAGGAAGGGGATGAGGTAGATGAGGGATTGCAGGAGCTGGGAGCCGAGGCCGAGGCGCTCGAAGCGGGGCTTGAGTTTGGTTTGGTCTTGGACTTCGCCCAGGACGCGGTTGACGACGGCGTCGCCGAAGAGCTCGACGTAGACCTGGCCCTTTTCGGTCTGGTCCTTGGGGTCGATTTTTACGGCGTAGAGGCCGTTCTCGCGGAAGACGACGTCTTCTTTGAGCTGGCCGCTGTTGGCGAGATTTTTGAACTCGGCGAAGGTGACTTCCTTGGCGCTCATGCCCGAGCCGGAGATGCCGATGATGAGGAAGAAGCCGAGCACGAGCAGGGCGAGCATGAAGAAGAGGGCGCGTGGGGGGCGAACGCCGCCGCCGCCGGGCGGCGAGCCTTGGCCGCCGGGTGGGGGGCCGTTGCCGCTGGGCTTTTGCGGGGTCTGATCCGGCTCCTCGCGGCCTTTGGGCGTGCGGGGGCGACGGTCGTAGTTGCCATTGTCTGCCATAGCCGGGCGTTCCTTCCGTCGAACGGTTGCGACGGGCCTTCTTGAGGGCTTGCCAAAGGGGCAAGCGGCCGAGAGAGGGTGTATCGGCGATTAAGGTTAGGCGAACAAGCGTGGTGAGCCGGTGCGGGCGGACGTCAGGGCTTGCCGCGGCGATGCGATCCCCAAAGTTGAGGTACGACGGAGTGTCGAGGAATGTTCGTCGTCGGGTCGGCCTTGGATTCCGGTGCGGCTCGGGAGTTTCTCACCAGCCCGAGCGGAGCTCGTTCACCAGATCGCGGGCGAGGCGGGAGACGGCGGCCTGCTGGCCGGCTTCGATGGGTTCGCCGACGTTGCGAGCGGGTACGAAGCTCTCGGCGGCGGCGAACTCTTTACGGGAGACGATGACCTTGCCGGTGCGGGCGTTCTTCCAGGTGAAGTCGATCGTCATCAGGAAGGCGACGTCCTCGGCGATGCCGGAGTCTCGACCGACGGAGAGGCGGCGGAGATCGGCGCGGATGATTTTGCCGGTGATCGTGGTCTGGGCCTGCTCGCTGCTGGTGATTTTGTAGGGCGATTGCCGGCGGAGCTCGGTGATGACGGCGCTGGTGAGCTCGGACTCAAGGCCGCGGAAGTAGGTCTCGTTCTCGAACATCTGGACGTTGACGCTGGAGATGTCGGTGCGGAAGGTGGGCTGGAAGGAGTAGCCGGCGGTTGGGTCTGACGCGCAGCCGGGGAGGATGGCGAGGGAGGCGCTGAGCGCGAGTGTGAGCCCGAGCGAGATCGAGGCGAGGGCGGAACGGGCGGCGGATGGTGTCAAGGCTTGGCCTCCGGTGGGGGTGCGGGAGGCGATGACGGGGCGGCGGGCGATGGGGTTGCGCTTGACGGCGGGGCGGGGGCGGGCGCGGCGCTGTCTGCGGGCGCTGCGGGTGTCGCGGGAGTTGTGGGCGCGTCCATCCAGCCGCGTTCTTTAAGGACATCGAGCGAGCGCTGGGCGGCGGCGGTGAGCGGGTGGGTTCGGACGAGTCGCTTGAGGGTGTAGCGGGCGGCGGCGTCGTCACCTCGGGCGAGGTACCAGGAGGCGACTTCGAGCATCTGCAGTGCGCCGGTTTCGTCGATGCGTGTGAGCAGGGCCGAGTCGAGGCCGGTCTCCTGAGCCTGAGCCGGGTAGAGCGATTGGAAGCGGTTGATGAGCACGCGGGCATCGGTGAGGGCCGAGCCGTCGTATCGCGGGCCCTTGTAGCGGGCGATGTTGGCGTAGATGCGGCGTTGCATCGCCTTCAGGCGATAGGGCGAGAGCGGGTAGTTCGCAAGGAACATCTCGTAGGCGGTGGCGGCCAGCGTGAGGTCACGCTCGCGGTAATAGTGATCGGCGAGCTCGATGCCGGCGCGCTCTGCGACGCGCGAGCCGGGGAGGCGTTCTTGGACGCGGATGAGCAGTTCTTGACCGACGTCTTCGGCGTCAACCCATCGCAGGCCGAACCAGCCGCGGCGTTCCATGCCTTGGATGTACTTGATACCGATCTCCATCTCGCGCTCGACGGCGAGGGGGAACTCACTGGAGCCGGGGAAGGAGCGGATGACCTGCTCGTAGTCGTAGAGGGCTTCGAACTCGTCGCCATCGAGGGAGATCGCGTCGCCTCGGGCCAGGTACGCGGCGGGGACGGTGGGCTTGCCGCTCTGGCTGTTTTCGCGGAGCCAGGTGTCCAGCGCGAGCTTGGCCTGGGCCGGCTGGCCGGAGGCGATCATGCGGCGGGCGTCGGCGATCACGGCCTCGTCGCTGCCGGGCGTGGGCGTCGCGGTGGGTGCGAGCTCGCCGGTTGCGGAGAACTTGAACTGCGGGCGGGTGATGCCGGCTTCGATCGGCGCTGGCGGCGTAGTGGGCGCGGCGGGGGCCGATGGTGCTGGGGCTGGAGCGGCGGGGGCGGGCGCCGCGGGCTGCGCAAGCGCGGTGCCTGCGTGCAGCGCGAGCACGCACGCGAGCAGTGCCAGCGACGGGCGCGCTGCGGTCGCTCTGGTTCGGGCTTGGTGAGCGCGGCAGGCGTCGCGCGACGAGGATTGGGTGGTGTTCGTGGTCATGGTCGCTGGAGAGGATACCGCCAACGGCGAGGGCGGGCGCGGACGGGACGCGACGGGGCGGGCCAGTGGATGGTGCGAGCGGCGTGGGTGGAGATCGGCGGCGGACGCTGCGGCTGGGCATGGGTCCGAGATCTCGACCGGGCTTGGTAAGCCGGGCAGGTGCAGACGAACGCGACGGTGCGCGTGGCGCGATCTGGGGCGGCATGGGAGCAAGTGTGTGGGAAGTCGCGGTGTTGAGTTGTAGCTTGAAGGTGTTGGCGAGTTGCCAGCACTGGAGAGAGACCTATGCGATCAGCGATGACCAAGCGTGCGGCGAGTGTCGGGCTGTTCGCCCTCGGGATCGGGCTGTGTACCAGCGGCGCGCAGGCGCAGCTTGATGTTGTGTGGTCGCAGTGGCCTTATGTCACGCAGACCGGCGCCCCGTCGATCACGACATCGACGCGGACGATGAAGACCGCCGACGATTTTCTACTCGCGTCGGGCAACGGCCAGGCGTGGAACGTCTGGCGCATCCGCGCGACGGTTCTCAGTCTGATCGGGTCGTCGCTTTCAAACTATCGCGTCGAGGTGTACTCCGACGCTGGCGCGGGGCCGGGGTCGTTGATCCACACGCAGCTTGCCACGAACGCCTCGGACTTCGGCCAGTCTGAAGGCATGCGCGTTTTCGATCTGAACTTCGACATGAATCTCAGCCTTGCGGGCGGCACGAAGTACTGGGTGTCGGTGTTCGGTACGACGGGGATTACGCCGCAGGTGATGTGGGCGCCGTCGCAGTCGCAGACGGTGAACCTCAGCGGGTCGCTCTTTCGCGATTCGGCGTATGGAGGGGCGTGGGGCGCGTTGCAGGGCTTTGGCGGTGCGCCGCGCGATATGTCGATGCAGGTGAGCGCGATCCAGGCGGTGCCGGGGCCCGCCGCGGCGGTGGTTGGGGGACTGGGGATGCTTGCGGCGGGTGCGCGTCGTCGGCGGGTTGGCTGAAGTCAGGGCGTTCAAGGGCCGATAGCTCTTTTGGCGACAGGCGATCGCGGCGTGTGCCGCGGGTCTGAGAAGCCGTTGCAAGAGCGAGGCCCGAAAATGAAGATCACCATCGATCCTGAGCCGCAGGGTGCCGAGCGTCGTCGATTTCCTCGATTTGAGTTGATGGCGGGCTACTCGCCCTTGAAGCTGCGTCTGCTGGAGAACGAGGTTTTTGACATCGACGGGTTCGGCTACGACATCAGCGAGGGCGGGCTGCGGTTCGAGGCCGATCGCGGCATCGAGCCGGGCACAACGATCGCGATGCAGATCATGCTGCCGACGATGCACAACAGCGGGACCGGCCCCGGGCGCGCGGTGTTCGTGTTCGCCAACGTCGTGTGGATCGAGGACGAGGATGAGCCCGGCCCGGTGAAGATGGCCGCGGTGTTCACGCGGTTTGCGCGAGCGGGCGATCGTGAGCGGTTGCTTGGTGAGCTGAGGACGGGGCGGTATCGCCGCGCGGCGTAAGGGGAGCCTTCAGCCGCAAGCGGCCAGTTGTCAGTGGTCAGTTTTCAGTTGTCAGCAGAGCTGATGCGGTCAACGCGGTGTTGAGGTGCGGAGGCGGGCGAGATAGGCCGCGAGCATCTTGCGGAGTTCCTGCACCGCTGCGGTGAGGTCGGTTGCGTTGGGCTTGTCGATGTATCCGAGGTCGGTGGCGAGATGGATCTGATACTCGGCCTCGCAGCACGAACCAACGGCCATATCCAGAAATCGTGCGCGATCGGCGTTTGACGTTCGTCCGCAGGACTCGGCGATATTCGTCGGAATGCTGCTTGCTGCGCGCCGGAACTGGCTCGTGAGGACGAAGAGTTCCTCCTTCGGAAACGCTCGCGTCGCGCCGTAGACGCGGATCGTGAACGCGTGCGACTTCTCCCACACGACGAGCTTCCGGAAGTCCTGCATCTCGGGCGAATCGACCGCGCACGGTGCGAACCTTGAACTTTCGCCCGCGCCCTGATCGCGGCTGCTTTGGTCTGCTGACAACTGACGACTGAAAACTGACGACCAGCCGCTCGCGGCTCCGCTGCTATCCTGTCTGTATGTTCGTCGATCGTGCACTCATTACCGTTCGCGCGGGCCATGGCGGCTCGGGCGCTGTTTCTTTCCGTCGGCAGAAGTATGAGCCCAAGGGCGGGCCCGAGGGCGGTGATGGTGGGCGGGGTGGCGATGTCATCCTCGTCGCCGATGATGGCCTCAACACGCTCCTGGACTTCCGTGGGCGCCCCGATTGGGAGGCCGAGCCCGGCCAGAACGGGATGAAGAAGCAGAAGCACGGCAGCAACGGGCGCGATTGCGTCATCCGTGTGCCGGCGGGCACGATGGTGTTTGACAATGCCAGCGGTGATTTGATCGTGGACATGAAGCCGCGGCAGACGTTCACGATCGCCAGCGGCGGCAAGGGCGGCTTCGGCAACGAGCACTACAAATCAGCGACGAACCAGACGCCGACGCACGCGCACGCGGGCTTTGAAGGTGATACGAAGGAACTTCGGCTGGAGTTGAAGCTGCTGGCCGATGTCGGCCTGCTCGGAATGCCGAATGCGGGCAAGAGCACGCTGCTGGCGGCGCTGACACGCGCGACGCCGAAGATTGCTGATTACCCGTTTACCACGCTTGCGCCGCAGCTTGGCGTCGCGGAGCTGGACAACACGCGCCGGCTGGTGATCGCGGATATTCCCGGGCTCATCGAGGGCGCAAGTGATGGCGCGGGGCTCGGGCTGGATTTCCTGCGGCACGTTGAGCGCACGCGCGTGCTCGTGCATTTGCTGGATGTCATGCCGCCGGATGGCACGCCGGCGGCGAACTATCGCACGATCCGCGAGGAGCTGTACAACTACTCGCCGGTGCTGGCGGAGCGCGACGAGGTGATCGTCCTGAACAAGATGGACTTGCTGGAGGATGACGCGGCGCGGGCGGCGGCGGTGAAGAGCCTGCGCTCGGAGCTGAAGCTGGGGCGCGAGGTGGAGGTGATGTCGATCTCCGCCGCGGCGAGAATGAACACGCGCGATCTGCTTCAGAAACTGTGGACGATGCTGAACGAGACCGAGCGGACATGGCAGGGGGCCGATGGGCGGAACATTGATGCGGATGATGGCCCGCGCGAGGCGGTTGATTCTGAGGATGCGAAGCGTGCGAGCGGGCGCGGGGCACGAACAAAGTCGCCCGTCGCCAAGACTGTGGCAACAAAGGGCGCGGCGAAGAAGGCCGCGAGCGCGAAGTCATCAGCGACCGTTGGCAAGCCAAAGCCCGGCGCGAAGAGCGCCGGCGCGCGAGCTGGAGTCGCGTCAATGCCAGCGTCGAAGAACAGCGCGAAGCCTGCGGCCAAGGCCGTGGCGAAGAAGAAGCCGGTGGCGCGAAAGGTTGTGAAGAGCGCAGCGCCAAAGACGGGCGCGAAGCAGGCCGGCGCGAAGAAGGTGATTCGCCGCAGCAATCGTGGGCCGCGGGCGCGGACGGCGCGGTGAAGTGCTGAGTGCTGCCCATGGTCTGTTGAATGGGCCTCTGAAGGAGCACCCCTTCGGGGTGCGAAGGACATGAATGCGTGACCGGGGGTGTCGCTCGAAGACTCGCTTCCAGCCCCGGCTACTTTCGAGCAGCCCTCCGGGCTGAAGAACAACCGACGGTTTCGACGGAGCACACTGACCACTGACCACTGACCACTGACCACTGACCACTGACCACTGACCACTGACCACTGACCACTGACCACTGACCACTGACCACTGGGGAGACGATGCCGGGGACTTTGCCTTTGCGACAATACGACTTGGTGCTGTGCGATATTGACGGGTGTCTGGTCAGCGAGGGGCAGCGCGCGTTTGACATCGTGAACTTGAGCAAGGTGGCAGAGCACAACCGGCTGGCGGTGGATCTGGGCGATCGGCCGATGGTGACGTTGTGCTCTGGGCGGCCGCAGCCGTTTGCGGAGGCGATGTGTCGGTT